>JAAYYA010000270.1 GCA_012515595.1 Actinomycetales bacterium | reverse complement strand
GCCCGCAGACTGGAAGGCCGGGAGGGGAGAAGAAGGGGTTGCTGTGCCGGCGCAGCCGGCTCCGTCAGGGTGGCCCGCAGGGACACCCCCGCCCTTGGTTCTCCTGCCGGTGCACGGCCTCGACGGCCACGCACCGGCTCCGGGCCTTGTGGGCGCGGCCGGGCGCGGCACCGGTTCCTCCGAGAGTCCCCCGATGCCGGGACGGGGGCCTCAATGGCCGCCGAACCGGCTCCCCGGCGCCGGGAAAGGTAGGTGATTCCGACGGAATCACCTGGGGGATAGTCGCTGTGGAGGGCCGCGGGGGATTTCGTGACCATCGACCACGGGGTGTTTCTGCGCCGATCAGGACGCGAGTGGGGGACCCGCCCGGGGGTGGTGCGGGGTGGTGATTCCGCCGGAATCACCTCTGGGACAGCGGTGGGGCCGCTCCCCCAGAAGGAGCGGCCCCTCCGTGTGTGGCTGCTCCCCCAGATGGAGCGGCCACGTTCCTCGGCCCTGCGGGCGAGGGGGTCACAGACGTCCTGGTGGCAGTGGACTGGTGGCCGCTGACCAGGGGCGTTCGTTGTTGTAGGTGCGTTCGAGGTGTGCGCAGTAGCGCTCGAGGGCTTCTTCGACCAGCTGGGCGAGGGTGAAGTCGGCTCCGGTCGCCTGCCGGACGCCTCGCACCGTGGCGCGGGCTCGGGACTGGGTGCTGGGCCGGATCTGGGTGGAGAACCGTTCCCGCCGTTCCTCGGTGGGGTCGCTCATGGCAGGACCCCTGACTGGATGAGGTGGTTCAGGACTGCGCGGTAGTCGTGGGTGACGGCTTCGCTGGGGGCGTGGATGCTCAGGGGGGTCTGCTGGGCGTAGGCCTCCGGGATGCGCACGCTGCGACGCACGGGCGGGGTGACCAGGTCGCCGTACTGCTCGCACAGCAGGGTCAGGGCTTCGGAGTACAGGGCTCCGGCGGCACTGGGCGGCACGATGCAGGGGATGACGGCGCCGAAGCGGAGCTTGGGGTTGTAGGCGTCGCGGACCTCGTGGACGGTCGCTTCCATCTTCGGGACGCCGGCCAGCTCCTTGACGGTGGGTTGGGTGACGGTGATGACGCTGTCGGAGGCCACCAAGGCCGCCACGGTGAGGATGCTCAGGGCTCCGGGGCAGTCCACGAGGATGACGTCGGCGCCGGTGTCCTGCAGAGCCATCCTCAGGCGCTGTTCGCCGCCGAGGACTCGGGATAGTTCCAGGGCGTCGCCGTCGAGGCCCTCGTGGGCGGGGATAAGGCGCAGCCCGGGCACGTCGGTCTCGACGGTGGCCTGGGCCAGGGTCGCCCGACGCAGCAGGACGTCGCCGAGGGTCAGGGAGGGGTTGCTGACGCCGAGCCACGTGGTGGCGTTGGCCTGGGCGTCAGAGTCGACGAGCAGGACTGTGTGACCGGTCTCGGCGAGCATGGCGGCCAGGGTGACCGCGCTGGTCGTCTTGCCGGCGGACCCGGCCTGGTTGGCGTAGGTGGTGATCACTGTCGGCTCCCTTCGGGCCGGGTGGCGTCGGCGCCGGGCGGGATGTCGGTGGGAGACGGGTGCTGGGTACGGGCCTGGTCCAGTCGGTCCTGCTCCCAGGGGGCGGGCAGGTAGCCGGCCTGGTCGATGAGCCGGCGCACGTGGGCGATGTGGTCGGCGGTCCAGGTCTCGGCCGACCGGGTCCGCAGTTCCTGGGCGGCGACGGACATGGCCCAGGCCACCCAGGTCCGTGCCGTCTCGTCGGTGCTCAGGTGGTGGGCCCACTCGAGGGGGGTCGGGGTGGCAGGACCGACCCGCTCGCCCAGCCAGGCGTGGACCAGTTTCAGGCAGTCGGTGTGGGCCAGGCCGTGGAGGACGGCGGTGGAGATCTCGCTGGTCATCTGCCGGGTGCCCGGACGCTTGGCCACCAGCTGGGCGCAGGCTGCGGCGCGGGCGGTGGCGGCTGCCCGTCGCTGGCGGGGGGAGACCTCGGCGGAGGTCTCGCTGGCGGCGGGCGGGGCTGAGGAGTAGTAGGCCAATCCGTGAGAGGTCACCGCAGCGTGCAGGGTTCCGTCCTCGCGGGCCGCGGTGACGTCGTGCTCGTCGTGGAGCCGGTGTGCCGAGGCTGCTGCTCCCCAGGTCTGGGTGGGGTCGACGACCGGGATGTCCTCGCGTTGGGCCTGGGCATGGGCTTCCTCGGCGCGTCGGGTCTCTTCGCGCTGTCGGGCCAGGGCGGTGATGGCGCTGGCCACGGGGTGGTGACGGGCCTTTGCCAGGGCGTAGACCTCGGCCTGGTCCTCTGCGGGCGCGGCGGTGAGAGCGAGGGCCTCGGCGATGGTGAGGTCCCCGGTGGCGAGGTCGTCCTGGGCTTCCTGGGGTAGGCGCAGCAGGGCCAGCCGCTTGCTGATGTGGGACTGACTCACCCCGGTGCGGGTGGCGATCTGGCGTTGGCTCAGGTCGAGATCGGCCAGCAGGGCGTAGGCCCGGGCCTCCTCCAAGGGAGACAGGTCGACTCGGTGGAGGTTCTCGACCACGAAGGCGGCCTCGGCGGATCCGGCGGCGGCCAGGTCTGGGCGGACCAGTGCGGGCACGGTGTCTTGTCCGGCCAGCTCGGCCGCCGCGCGGCGGCGGTGACCGGCGACGACGACCCACTCTCGGGTGCCGATGGCCGCCTGGTGTTGGGGGTGGACGCTCAGGAACTCCTCGACGGGCACGACGAGGATGGGCTGGAGCAGGCCCAGCGAGATGATCGAGTCTGCGAGGGGTCGGAGGTCTCCCAGTCCTGCCCGGGGGTTGCTCGGGTGCTCAGCGATGTCTGAGACGGGCAGGGAGACCACACCGGCGGCGGTCGAGGTGGCGGCGTCGGGACGCCGCAGAGCGGCGACGATGCTCGTGGGCGTGGTCGGTGGGGGTGGGGCGTCTTCCTGCCCCACCTCTGCTGTCTGGCGACGCATGACCGCCTGCACCGCCGCGCCGCTGCCGAGACCCTTACGTCGAGTCGCCACGTGGTCTCACCTCCAATACCTACATTGCGTGTGACTTGAGGGTGACAGTACACCGCTTGGTGATTCCGGCGGAATCACCTGTCCGGACAGCGTCCCGTACGGTTCGTGATCAAGGTGCCCCACGGCTTCGACAGGGGAGGGCTCGATGCCCGAGTCCTGGCGTACCCGCATCTGCTGGGGCGGGAGGGGGACCCGCGAGGTCCCCCTCCCTGGGGGTCACTGCTCGATGGGGTCGGGGACGGGGGCCAGTCCGCAGGCACGGCGTTCGACGTTGCTGAGTGCGTACCCCTGGGTCTGGAGGAACAACAGGTAGCGGGTGGTGTGCTCGGCGCGGTGGCGCCAGTGGTCGCGGATGGCCGCGTCCTCGTAGGCGGCCAGGACCTGGGTCAGGACGATGACCTGGGCGCGTTGTTCGCTGGCTTGTGCGGCCAGGGTTGCCATCTGAGTGTTGCGTCCGAAGCCCTTCTTCTCGCAGCCGAGGATGTTCGCGGCCAACTGGTTGCCGCCGATGCGGGCCAGCAGGTCGGCGTCTGCGGCGACGGCTTCCGCCAGGAAGGCCGCGCTGCCCTTGGGCGGGGTCTTGCGGGCCACGAAGGTCCGCAGCCACGTGCGGCGGACTCTCTCCGCACTAGTCCAGGCCCGGTTGCTCTCGATCACGTCACGGCGTTGGGCACGGGCGGCCTGCTGCTCGTTCTCGCTCATGTCGGCCAGCTTGGTCCGGGCCGCCGAGGTGTGGGTGTCGGGGTAGCGGCTGTGGTGGCCGTACTGCAGGGGGTCGGTGCACACGTAGCGGATGGTGAGGAGGGACGTCCACTGCGGGCGTGCGGTGTCCTGCTCCTCGCCGTCGTCCTCGTCGGTCTCGACGTCCTCGTCGATGAGGGCGCCGGTGACCGGGTCGAGGTAGCCCCACTGCGTGGCAAGGCACGCGGCGTGGCCGGGGCAGTCCTGGTGCCCTTCGATGGTCAGGGCTTCGCGGTCGTCGGTGCGGAGGTCGTCCAGGTACTTGGTCTTGTTCTGCCAGGTCGGGTTCTCGGCCAACAGGGTCCCCTCCTGACGCAGGCGGTCCTCCAGGTCGGCGCGTCGCTGGTTCTCCGCGCGTGCGTCGCGCAGTCGCTGGAGGGCGTGGTCGAACTGCCCCGTCTTCGCGGCGGCGACCAGTGCCTTGACGGCCTCGGGGTCGTCCTCGAACTCGGCAATCGCGGCGGCCTGGATGAGGTCGAGGAAGTGGTACCGGGCGGTGGCCACCTTGGCCGGTTCGGATCCGGCGATGGTCAGAGCCGCGTCGACGTCGGTTCTGGTGACCCGGGTCCTCTTGGCGATCTTCATTGGGGACAGGCCGAACGCCGACAGCTGCGCGATGGCCGCGATGCGGTTACCGGCGCAGAGAAGTATCCAAACCCTGCGGTATTCCTCCTCGCACTGACGCGGCCTCGGTAGGCGGATGGTCATGATCGTGGTCATCAGGCCACCTGCTCGAAGCCGTCGCCGGTGGCCTGCAGGTCCGTGGCCCCGGCCGTGTCGAGGTCAACCGTGACGGGGGCGTCGTGGTTCCGGGGTGCGGTGGGGTCGTGCTCGTCGTGTGGGGTGTGCTCGCCCTCAGCGTCCTCGGGCTCCTCCTGGGGGTCGGTGTCCTGGTCGGGGTCGGCGGTGATGACCTTCAGGTCGGTGTGCAGGCGCTGTTCGGCCTCGGACAGGATGTAGCCGGAGGCGGTGAGCAGGTCCAGGTAGGCCAGCGCCGCTCGTTCGTCGCTGCGCCAGCGGTTCCCGGCGGTGTGCTCGTCGAGGTTGGTCTCGGCGGTGGCAAGCCACCGGGCGACCAGGATCCGCGAGAGGCGGTCGGCTCCCGCCCTGTCCGCGGCGCTCAGGTCACAGCCGGCCAGACGCCGCACCAGCGCGTCGGTTGCCTCCCCCGGGGCGGGGATGAGGGTGTGCGGGTCGGTGGCCGCCTGCCGCAGGACGTGCAGGTGCAGGGACCTCGCGCCCTTGGCGGTGCCCCAGGTGGCGGCCAGGAAGTCCCGGCGCACCCCGGCGGCCACGCCCAGGGCCTCACGGTGCGCCTGGCGTTCGTTCTGCTCGCGCTCACGCTGGGCGGCCACGGCCGGTGGGACGTAGCTGGTGGGACGGGTGCGGGCATAGCCCCACGCCTCGGGGTCGGTGCAGTAGACCACCGGCCGAGGTGTAGCGGCCTGGGTGTCGATGAACACCGCGAACCCCGGGCGGGTCTTGGCCCACTCGACCTCGACCGGGTTGCCGTCGCGGTCGCGCAGGGTGGATGCCTCGGCCTCCTTGGAGCCGTAGCCGAAGTCCTTGGGCCGGGTGGTCACCTTGACGCCGGCCAGGACGAGTTCGGCCTTGAGGCGCTCGGCCGCCTCGCGCTTGGTGGCCTTGGCGCGCTCGGTCGCGACGGCGTGGCTGAAGCCCCACCCGTGCCCACGGGAGATGATCCGCTCAACGGTCTTGGGGTCCTCGAACTCGGCCAGGGCGGCGGCCTCGGCCAGGTCCAGGGTTCCCTGGTCCGCCGCGTCCCATGCCTGCTGGCGGGCCGAGCCCGTGAGGCGGTGCACGGTCAACGCCCCGCGCACCCGCTCGAGGGGTTGCACGACCGCGGCGGCGATGTCTTCGGGGGCCCAGTCCAGCAACGCCAGCTGGGCGAACAGGTCGGCTTCCTCACTCGGACGCAGGCCGCGACGCACCCCGTTCTCCGAGACGATCTTCACGAGGGTGTCGGCCTGGCCCTGGTCGGGGGCGACCAGGCACGGCACCGAGGCCAGGCCCAGGCGCACCGCGGCGGCGTGACGGCGGTGCCCGGCAACGATCCGGAACCTTTCAGCCTCGGGGCCGGCCTCGGGTGAGGCCTCGGGGTCCAGGGGGACTACGAGCAGGGCCTGCAAGATGCCCACGGTCTGGATCGAGGAGACCAGGTCGTCCACGTCCAGGGTCGCGCGGGGGTTGAGGTCGTCGGGTTCGAGCTGGTCCGGGGACAGGTGACGCAACAGGTTCACCGCAGGGTCCTTCCATCGCGGCAGGAGGTGCACGCTGCCGGTGACGCACCCGGTGGCGTGCCTGACCCGCGGGCGCCCGGCCCCGCCGGACGCCGGGGCGTCAAGGCGCACGGTTGCGGGACAGGCCCGCCACCCGTGGCGCGGTGAAGCCCGGCGGGCCTGTCCCGCGCGCCTTGCGCCACCAGGACGGCGGCGGCCAGCCTGCGGCGGGCAGGAACGCCACCGGCGACACCGACCGGCCTGCCTGTGGTGGGAAGGGGCCCGATGCGGCAGCGCTGTGGGCTGGTCGAACTCGAGTCCCGGCGGAACCTCGAGCTCAGGACAGGGACAGGTAGCAGGCGCGGTCCCGCCCGGCCAGGTGGGCCCAGTGCTCGGCGGTGGCGATCGAGATGCCCAGCACGTCGGCCAGGACCGCCGGGGGCATCTGGGCGGCCAGGTCCAGCAGGGCCGCGGCGCGGTGACTGGCCGGGGTCAGCCCGAGGCGGGCCAGTCGCTTGCTCAACGCCTGGGCCGCCCGGGGCCGTCCCGCAGCCGACGGGCTGGGGAACAACCAGTTGCTGGTGAGCGCGGCGGTGGTGGGGCCACGGTGTTCGGCCAGCAGATCCCGCAAGTGCCCGGCCAAGGGCTCAGGGACCTCGATCGGGGTAGGCCCCAGACGGATCCGCACCGCCGCCTTGGACTCGCCGCCGCCCAGCAGCACGTCATCGACCCTCAACTGGACGCATCGGGCCAGACGCTGGCCGTAGATCAGGACCAGGCAACCGGCGACCCGGTCCGCGGCCGAGACGCCCTCGCCGTGCAAGAGCATGCGGGCCAACGCCCACCGCTGATCGGGGCCAGGGATCACCGCCGTCCCCTCCTCGGGCGGGCGCCGGGGCCAACACAGGCCAGGCATGTCGCCGCGACGGGCACTCCAGGACCAGAACGACGGCAACGACCCCAGGGTCCAGGGGTGCTCGACGGCCCAGGCCTCCAGGTCCTCCTGGGTGCAGGCCTCCAGAGACCGGCCCCGGGCGGCCAGGAAGTCCAGGAAGGCGGTCACGTGCTTGAGTCGGGCCCGCAGGGCGTACCCGGTAGTGGGCGGCACCGGAGCTGTCTCGGCGCGGGCGCGCAAGCCTGGCAGCAGACGCCACCGCAGGTAGCACCGCAGGAGCTGGGCACCGACCGGGTCGGGCAGGTACTGGAGGAAGTCCTGCGCCCAGGTGATCGTGGCGGCCAGGACCGGATCACGGTCGGGCAGGATCCCGGCAGCGACCAGCAGATGCCGCAGCCACCGCAGCGAGCCGGTCTGCTCCAGGGCGTCCAGGGCCTCGTGGGAACACTCGACCCGCCCGCTAACCAGGCGCTCCAGCAGGGCTCGTGCGGGGCTGGCGGCCCGGGTCAGCAGGTCCAGGACCCCGCTCTGGGAGGGGGCCTCGGCCAACACCACGCGCAGGGCCTCCCGGGCCGTGGCCGACCAGGCGGTGAGCGCCGGGGTCTCCTCCGGCGCCGGGTCGGTGCCGGCGGGGCCCAGGAGCTGTCGCAGGTGCACCGCCACGGCGCAGCGGGTGCACCGCCCGCGCATCGGCAGGTTGTCCTCCACCTGGGCGCAGTTGCCGCAGATCCCCGGCTCGCTCACGCCCAGGCACGCCGCACACGCCGGGGCCCCGCGGGTGTGACGCAGCAGGCGGGTGGTCTTCGAGCAGCGCGGGCAGGGCCCGTGCAGCACCCGGGCGTAGCGGTAGCACGTCGGGCAGACCGGCCCGTCGGGCCAGTGGGCGCTGACCCTGCGGGTGCGACCACACCTCGAGCACGGCAACGGGTTACCCACCCGGCACCCCTCGCACAGCATCACCCCGGTCCGCTGGCCTCGGCAGGGCCGTTGCCGCCCGCACGAGGCGCACTCGGTCACCGGTCCGCGCCAGCAGGCCGCGCACAGGTCCGGGTCCCCGCCGGTGGCCAGGCGCGCGATCGCCCGGGTGCGCCCGCAGCGCCCGCAGATCCCCTCCGGGCGCCGGTAGCAGTCCGGACAGCGGGGCGTGCCGTCCGCCGCGCGCGCCACCGTCGCCGTCCCGCACCCCTGGCAAGCAGACACTCCTCCGCCTCGGCACCGCGCGCACAGCACCCCGGCGGCGACGTCCTGGGACACGGCGGTGTCGGGACCGGAGGTGGTGGCGGTCTCGTGCGCCGCCGGCCCGGCGGGGGCGTCCAGGCCGCAGCTGGCGCAGTCCACCACCGGGACCGATCGGCATCGCCTGCACACCGAACGGCGTCCGCTCTGGCGGCGCACCGCCTTGGCCACGCCGCACACGGTGCACCGCTGGGCCAACGGCACGTAGCAGCAGTCCCCCAACACCACGCCGTCGGCGACGCTGACGGGCCGGGCCGCCCGGCCGCAGACCCCGCAGGCACGCCAGGTGAGTGGATCATTGGTGCGGCACCGCTGGCAGACGGGACGTCCGTCGTCCTCACGGGTGGACACCACGGCGGTGCGCCTGCACCGCGAGCACGGCTCGGCGCTCTGCTTCTGGGAGCAGGTCATGCACACCCGACCCACCGAGGTGATCTTCGTCAGGTGGCGGCGGTGCTGCCCGCAGGCCACGCACCGCGGCAGGACCACGGGGATCCCGGCGTCCTGCAGGGCGCGCAGCAGGACCTGGGCCACCGCCGGGGTGTGGGGATCGCCTCGGCCCAGCGGATCGGCATCAGCGCTGAGCCAGGCCAGCAGCACCCGGGTCTTGTCCCCGGAGGTGGCCGTGGCCCCCACCACGGCCTCGACCACGTCTGGGTGCTGCGGCAACAGACCGGCCAGCACGCCACGCACCTGGGTCCGGGCGTCCTCGAACGCACACGGCGCGCACGAGGAGCTGCCGGCGGTGAACTTGTCACGGCGTCGATGTCGTCCGGTCGGACACAGGTACCAGCCCCGCGCCGGGCCGCTCGCCGGTGCGGCCGTGGCATCCGTGCTCGTCATGACGGCGAGCCCGGCGCCCCGCCGCTCTCGTGCCCGGCGATGGCCTCGGGGACGATCCGGGCCCGCACCGGGCGCGGCAGCCCCGTGCCTTCCTGGCCCGCAAGCTCGCCTCCGGCGACGGCCCGTTTGCGCACCGTGGCGTTCTCGACCACCGGTTCGATCAGGTCGTTCGGACAACAGTCCAGGATGTCGCACAACGCGGCCAGGACGTAGACGTTCAACCGTTCCGGTTGCCCGGTCACCAGCCGGTAGACCTGCTCGCGGGACAACCGCACCCCCCGCTCAGCCAGCGGGGCCACCAGATCGGTGGTCTTCCACATGCCCGCCGCGGCCATCCGCTCCCGCAGGTGCCAGCGCACCCCCATCTTCCGCTTCACCGCGGCCCCACCCCCCACACCCCGTGCGGCTCGGGAACGGCGAACGCCCCGGCCACCGCCTGGGCCAGCACCCTGTTCTTGAAGTCGTCCGAGACCGACGTGTAGATCGCGGTGGT
>JAAYYA010000269.1 GCA_012515595.1 Actinomycetales bacterium | reverse complement strand
CGCCCTGGCCGACGCCGACGCAGAGGGTGGCGACCGCCCGGCGGGCGTCCCGCTCGGCCAGCTCGAGGGCGGCGGTCAGCGCGAGCCGGGCGCCGCTGGCGCCCAGGGGGTGGCCGAGGGCGATGGCGCCGCCGTGGGGGTTGACGTGCTCGGCGTCGTCGGGCAGCCCGAGCTGGCGCAGCACGGCGAGCGACTGAGCGGCGAACGCCTCGTTGAGCTCGACCACGTCGATGTCCGCCAGGCTCAGCCCGGTGCGTCCGAGCAGCGCGTTGACGGCCGGCACGGGACCGATGCCCATGACCGCCGGCTCCACGCCCGCGGAGGTGCCGGTGACCACCCGGGCCAGCGGCTCCAGGCCATAGCGCTCGACGGCGTCGGCCGAGGCGAGCAGCACCGCGGCCGCCCCGTCGTTGACGCCGGAGGAGTTGCCGGCCGTCACCGAGCCGCCCGGGAAGATCGGGCGCAGCTTCCCGAGGGCCTCGGCGCTGGTCTGCCGCGGGTGCTCGTCGGTGTCGACGACGACCGGGTCGCCCTTGCGCTGCGGCACCTGCACGGGGGTGATCTCGCGGGCCAGCCGGCCGCCGGCCTGGGCCGCGGCGGCCCGCTCCTGGGAGCGCAGCGCGAAGGCGTCCTGGTCCTCCCGGGAGATGTCGTAGCGCTCGGCGACGGTCTGCGCGGTGCGCGGCATCGGGTCGGTGCCGTGGTGCTGCTCCATCTCCGGGTGGACGAACCGCCAGCCGATCGTGGTGTCGAAGATCTCGGCCTGGCGACCGAAGGCAGCAGGTGACTTGGGCAGCACGAAGGGAGCGCGCGACATACTCTCCACGCCACCGGCGACCACGAGGTCGGCCTCGCCGAGACGGATCGCCCGGGCCCCGAGCAGGACCGCGTCCAGGCCCGAGGCGCAGAGCCGGTTGACGGTGTAGCCGGGCACGGACTGCGGGAGGCCGGCCAGCAGCGCCGCCATCCGGGCGACGTTCCGGTTGTCCTCCCCGGCCTGGTTGGCGCAGCCCAGGACGACCTCGGACACGGCCTCGCCCGGGATGGACGGGTGGGCGTCGAGCACGCCGCGGATCACGTGGCGGGCCAGGTCGTCCGGGCGGACCTGGGCCAGCGCGCCGCCGTAGCGACCGAACGGGGTGCGGGTCCCGCTGACGAGATAGGCGGACTGGCTCATCGGGCGTCCTTCACGGTGTCGCGGACCTTGAACTTCTGGATCTTGCCACTGGCGGTGCGGGGGAGGGCGTCGACGACCCGGACGTGCTCGGGCCAGTACTGCTTGGCCACGCCCTTCTCGCCGAGGAAGGCGCGCAGGCTCTCCAGGGTGAGCGGCTCGGTGCCGTCCCGCATCTGGCACACCAGCACCGCCTGTTCCTGGAGCCGCGGGTCCGGGATGCCGACGACGGCCAGGGACTCGATGTCCGGGTGCTCGTAGAGGATGTTCTCGACGTAGGCGACCGGGATGTTCTCGCCGCCGCGGATGATGATGTCCTTGGTGCGGCCGACGATCTTGACGTAGCCGTCCTCGTCGATCGTGGCCAGGTCACCGGTGTCGAACCACCCGTCGTGGAAGGCCTGCTCGGTCAGCTGCGGTCGGTGGGCGTAGCCGACGGTGACGAACGGCCCCTCGACCTGCAGCGCGCCCTCCTCGGTCGCGGCGCGGGGCTGCCCGTCCGGGCCGACGACCCGGATGCTCATGCCCGGCCAGGGGTAGCCGTCAGTCTCCACGATCTTGGCCTCGGGGTCCCCGGGGATCCCCAGGGTGACCAGGGCGTTCTCGGTCTGGCCCCAGCCGCCGAGCACCGTCATGCCGGGCAGCAGCTCCTGCGCGCGACGGACCATGACGCGGGGGATCGGTGCGCCCATGCAGCAGAACAGCCGCAGGCTCGACAGGTCCCGGTCGGTGCTGGCGGCGGTCTGCAGCAGGTCGTGCAGGAACGGCGTGGCCGCCGAGGTGTAGCTGACCCGGTGCTCCTCGACGAGCTCGCAGAAGCGGGTCGCGTCCCAGACGTCCTGCAGCACGCACGGCCGGCCGTTCTGGATCCCGAGCCGGGCGCCGTAGAGGAACCCGGTCAGGTGGGCCAGCGTGGAGGCCATGTGGAAGACGGTGTCGGCGTCGATGCCGAGCCGCTGCGGCAGCGGGTTGTTCGCCGCGACCAGCGTGTTGTGGGTGTGCAGCACGCCCTTGGGCTCCCCGGTCGTGCCGGAGGTGAAGATGACCAGCGTCACGTCGTTGGGGTCGGGGCGCAGCGCGGCCAGCTCGGCCGGGTCGCGGCGCTCCTCCCACGGGGTGGCCAGGAACTCGTCCCAGTCGAGGGTGCCGTCGGTGGAAGCGGCGCCGTCGCTGGAAGCGGCGCCCGCGGGCCGGTCGACGACCAGGACGTGCTCCAGGTCCGGCAGTTGCGGCCGCACCCGCTCGACCATGCCGGGGTAGTCGTAGCCGCGGAACTCCCGGGGCACCACGACCAGCTTGGACCCGACCAGCTCCATCATGAAGCCGACCTCGCGGTCCCGGTAGATCGGGATGAGCGGGTTGTTGACGGCCCCGATCCGGGTGACCGCCAGGTGCAGCACGATCCACTCGATCCAGTTGGGCAGCTGGAAGGAGACGACGTCGCCCGGTCCGACGCCGAGCTCGAGCAGCCCGAGCGCGCACCGGTCCGCCTCCTGCTTGAGCTCGCCGAAGGTGATGCTGCGGCGGGAGTCGACGAAGGCCGTCGCGTCCGGGGTCGCCCCGGCGTGCTCGTCGAGGAAGTCGGTGATTACCCGGTCGGTCCAGTAGCCGGCATCGGTGTAGTGCCGGACGAGGTCCGGGGTCAGCCTGGTCTCGAAGGTGGTGGTCATCGTGGCGCCCTCAGTTCATCGTGAGGCCGCCGCTGACGCTCAGCGTCTGGCCCGTGATGAAGCCCGCCTCGTCGCTGGCCAGGAAGGACACCGCGTTGGCCAGGTCCTCGGGCTGCCCGAGGCGACGCATCGGGATGGCGCGGGTGAGGGCCTCGCGCAGCTTGGGGTTGTCCCCGCCGATCGAGGCGAACAGGGCGGTGTCGGTGGGGCCGGGGCAGACCGCGTTGACCCGCAGGCCGTTGCGGGCCGTCTCGCGGGCCATGGTCTTGGTGAAGGCCAGGATCCCGCCCTTGGCGGCGGAGTAGACCGCCTCGCCGGAGGAGCCGACGCGGCCGGCGTCGGAGGAGATGTTGACCACCGACCCCGAGCCCGCCTGCGCCATGTGGGGCATCACGGTGTAGCTGGTGTTGAGCACCCCGAAGAGGTTGATCTTCATGATCTTGTCCCAGTAGGCCGGGTCGGACTTCAGGAACGGGCCGGACAGGTCCCAGCCGGCGTTGTTGACCAGGACGTCGATGCGCCCGTGCTCGGCGATGGTCTGCTCGACCATCGCGCGCACGGACTCCAGGGAGGTGACGTCGGCGACGATGCCGGTGCCGCCGAGCTCGGCCGCCGTGGCCTGCGCGGTCTCGCCGTTGATGTCGGTGACCACGACGGTCGCGCCCTCGGCCGCCAGCTTGGTGGCGATGCCCTTGCCGATGCCCTGGCCGGCGCCGGTCACGATCGCGATCTTGTTGTCCAGCTTGCCCATGGTGGTGCCTCTCGAGTCTGGGTGGTTCGTCAGGAGTGGGTGGGGGAGGTGCTCACGGCGCGCTCTCGCGGCCGAGCAGGTGGCGGGAGATGACCAGCTTGCTGACCTGCTCGGTGCCGTCGCCGATCTCCAGGCCGATGACATCGCGCAGGCGCTGCCCGATGGGGCTCTCGGTGGAGTAGGCGACGTGGCCGACGGTGAGCAGGCAGCGGTGGATCACCTCGGCGGCCAGCTTCGGCGCCCAGAACTTGGCCATCGCCGCCTCGCTGCTGTGCTCCAGGCCCTGGTCCTTGCGCCACAGCGCCTCGTAGCAGACGTGGCGCGCGCCGCGCATGTGCGTCGCGGCGTCGGCGAGCGGGAAGGAGACGCCCTGGTACTTGCCGATCGGCTGACCGAAGGTGTGCCGGTCGCGGGCCCACTGCAGGGCCTCCTCGAGGGAAGCCTGCGCGGCGCCCAGGCAGGCCAGGCCGATGATGGCCCGGGAGTAGTCGAAGCCCTGCATGGTCGAGACGAACCCGCCGCCCTCCTCACCGATCAGGTCGGCCCTCGACACCGGGGTGCCGTCGAAGTGGATCGAGGCCCGGCCGATCGACCGACCGCCCAGGTCGTCGAACCCGGAACGGGTGATCGAGGGGTGGGTCATGTCCACCCAGAACGAGCTGACCCCGCGCGCCCCGGGTCCGCCGGTGCGCGCCAGCACGACGCCGCGGTGGGCGACGGTGCCCAGCGTGATCGAGGTCTTCTCGCCGTGCAGGGTCCAGCCGTCGCCGTCCTCGTCGGGCACCGCCTTGAGCTGCAGGTTGGCGGCGTCCGTGCCGTGGCCCGGCTCGGTGATGCAGATGCAGGGGACCGTCTCGCCGGAGGCGATGCCGGGCAGCCAGGCGGCCCGCTGCTCGTCGTTGGCGTTGCGGACGAGGATGTCGCTGATCAGCGCCGTGACGATGATGACGTAGGAGGCGTTGAAGTCCGCCTTGCCCACCTCCTCCGCGGCGATCCCGGCGATGACCGCGGTGGCGTCCTGCCCGCCATACTCCTCCGGGATCCGCAGACCGGTGAGGCCCACCTGGGCCAGCTCCCGGCTCAGCTCGGTCCGGAAGGTCGCCGCGGCGTCGTCCGACTGGTAGTGCGGCGCCAGGACCTTGGTGGCGAACCTGCGGATCTCGCGGGCGTAGGCCTCCTGGTCCTCGTCAAAGCCGTAGTCCACGATGGTCCTCTGCTCTCAGCTCGTCGGGG
>JAAYYA010000268.1 GCA_012515595.1 Actinomycetales bacterium | reverse complement strand
CCCGTGCTGACGCTCGTCACCGGCCCAGGTGATGACGTCCCCGGTCGCGTGCGCACCCAGCAGCTGCTGGCAGGCGCGCGCGAAGTTGGCCGCGTCGTTGCGCCGCTGGAACCCGAGGAAGTCCGCCCCGAGGAGCCCTCGCAGGACGGTGTCCCGCCAGGGGAGCTGGCCGAACAGCTCCACCGGAGGGAAGGGGATGTGGTTGAACCACCCGATCCGCACGTCCGGACGCAGCTCGCGCAGCAGGCTCGGCATCAGCTGCAGCTGGTAGTCGTGGATCCACACGATCGCCCCGGGTGCGGCGACCTCGGCGACGCACTCGGCGAACCGCTGGTTCACCTCCCGGTAGGCCGCCCACCAGCTGCGGCGGTAGCGCGGCGGCACGATCACGTCGTGGTAGAGCGGCCACAGCGTCTCGTTGCTGAAGCCCTCGTAGTAGTCCTGGATCTCCTGGGCGGTCAGCACGACCGGGTGCAGCCGGACGTTGTCCCGGTCGAAGGGGGTGACGTCCTCGTCCGGCACCCCGGCCCAGCCCACCCAGGCCGCACGCCGCCCCTGCATCACCGAGTCCATCGCGGTCACCAGGCCACCGGGGCTCGCCTGCCACCGGGCGACGCCGTCGTCGTCGACCACCCGGTCCACCGGCAGCCGGTTGGCGGCCACCACGAAGTCGAAGGTGGGGGTTGCGGAAACCAAAGCCACTCCTGTGCCGTCAGAGTCGTGCTCGGGCGGCTGGGAAACCAACCGGGCACGCCGATCGTTGACCGACCTTGAGCCTAGCCCCGCGGTGCAGCGCCAGCGATCGGGGCGGTGAGGATGCAGGATTGTCACGAGGGGACGCAATACGGTGGAGACCATGAGTGCCGAGTCCACGCCCGCCGGCGGGGCGCCCGAGGGGGCCGCCCCGGCCCTGCGGCGTCTCGGGCGCTACACGCTGGGCAAGCGCCTGGGCGAGGGCGGCATGGGCGTGGTCTACCGGGCCCGTCCCGACGGCGCCCCCGAGGACGGCAGCGGTGACGTGGCGATGAAGGTGCTGCGCTCGCACATCGCGCACGACCCCCACGCCCGCACCCGGCTGTCCCGCGAGGTGGCCACCCTGTCCCGGGTGAACAGCCCGCGGGTCGCGGCCGTCCTCGACGCGGACACCGACGGCCCGGCCCCCTATATCGTCACCGAGTTCGTCCCCGGCCCGCCGCTCGACCACGTGGTGGCCACCCAGGGGCCGGTCACCGGGCAGGCGCTCGTCGAGCTCGGTCGCGGACTGTCCGAGGCGCTGACCGCGATCCACCGCGTGGGCATCGTGCACCGGGACCTGAAGCCGGGCAACGTCCTGATGGTCGGGCCCGACCCGGTCGTGATCGACTTCGGCATCGCCCAGGTCGCCGACGACGTCCGCCTGACCATGACCGGTCTGGTGATGGGGACACCGGGCTATCTGTCGCCCGAGGTCGTCGAGGGCGGTGCGGTGACCGAGGCCACGGACTGGTGGGGCTGGGCGGCCACCCTGGCGTTCGCGGCGTCCGGCAACCCACCCTTCGGTTCCGGGCCGATGAGTGTGGTCCTGGACCGGGTGGTGCGCGGACGCACCCAGCTGGACGGGGTGGACCCCGCCCTGCGGCCGCTGCTCGCCGCCGCGCTGGACGTCGACCCGGCCCGTCGGCCGCACAGCGACGAGGTGATGCGGGCCCTCGAGCTGTATGCCGAGCACAAGCCGGTCACCGAGGCGCTCACCGTCCACCTGGCGCGGCCGCCGGCCGCCCGTGGACCGGTGCCGGACACGACCGTGACGCCGCAGGCGGACCCGACCATGGTGCAGCCGGTCGCTCCCACCCCGCAGACGCGGGTCGCACCAGTGCCGCCCGGCCGGCCACCCGGACAGGCACCGGCGCAGGGCGCCGGCGCGCCGGGAGCCGGGCAGCAGGGCACCTACCCGCCCCCCTCGGGCTCGGCCTACCCGCCCCCGCAGGGCCCTGCCTACCGAACCCCGGCGGGCGCGGCCACGCCACCCGCCCGGGACGGCGGCGCCCCCTCACCCGGCACCTCGCCATACGGCCCGCCGGAGGCCGACTCACCGCGTTTCGGGCAGCCGATGCGCGGACCCGACCCCCGCATCGGGCGTCCGATGCGCACCGGCACGCTGGCCGCCGGCCTCGCGGCGGTGGTCGGGGCGGCCGCGGTGGTGCCGCTGGCGGCCTGGGGCCTCCTGGTCATCTGGTCGATCGCGGCCCGCACCGTGGACCACGCCATGACCTCGCTGGTGCTGCGTCGGCACGAGGCCGGCCCACGTCGCTCGGACGTCCCGGTCACCGTGCTCACCAGCCCCTGGCACCTGTTCGTCGCGGCGCTCTCGACGGGGTTGGCCCTGTTGCTGCCCGTCGCCTTCGCCTTCGCGGCCAGCGTGATCACCGCGGGTGTCCTCACCGAGTCCGGCCTCCTGCAGGTCGGGGTTGAGCACCCGCTGCCGATGGCCGTCGGCACCTTCCTGGGCGTCCTCATGGCCTGGTGGGGCCCGGGCGGGCTGTCCCTGCGGCGCGGGTCCCGCACCATGGTCCGGTCGATGCTGCCGGGCCAGCTCCTGACGCAGGTCGTCGCGGCGGTGCTGCTCGCCGGCGGCATCGGTCTGCTGGTCTTCGCCGTGATGGAGGGCACGGGGGTCTCCTGGTGGCCGACTACGTGGGACACGGCGCCGTTCACCGAGCTGATCCCGCAGATGCTCCGGCCCTGACGCCGCGGGCGGCATCTCTCCCACGTGGCCAGACGTACGCGGCAGGCTGACCGTGCACGACCGAGGCCCCGGGACCGGTACCATCGTCGTCGGTGTCGGCCACCCGGCCGGCGCCGCCGCCGGTCCTCCGGCGGCACGCCCCTGTAGCTCAGTTGGTAGAGCATCCGCCTTGTAAGCGGACGGTCGCGGGTTCGACTCCTGTCGGGGGCTCCGATGCCGTCATGACCGGTGGGCGAGGGTCGTCGCGACCGGTCCCGGTCAGCCGAGGGGCGGCCGCTTGCCGACCATGGCGCGCACGGCACGGATCTCCCGTGCCTCCGGGACCTCCAGGCCAGAGATGCGGGCCGCGAGCTCCAGGGCGGGCGCCTGGGCCGGGGCCACCCGCTCCAGGGCCTCACCGGGGGATGTCTGCGAGGCCGTCGCCAGCACGGTGAACCCCAGCCACGCCGTGGCGTCCCGCACCGGCACCAGGTCGGCGATCCGCTCGGGCTCGTCCCGGATCGCGCGGCCGGCGGTCGCCGACAGCTCCTGCAGGTCCAGCGCCAGCTCGCGCTGGCCCTCCAGCCCCTCCCGGTCCTGGTGCCGGCCGGTCGCCAGCAGCCCGATGACGCCGGCGGCGGAGGTGATGGCCCTGGACAGGTGCGCCGCCACCATCCGGCGCCCGGACCGCCAGCCGACCAGCCACGGCACCACGACACCGCAGGCGACGCCGATGGCGGTGTCCAGCAGCCGGTCCTGGGCGATGACCAGCGCGGCCTGCCCCGAGCCCGCGGTCCCGATGGTGAGCGCGAGCGGCGTCATGAACACGACCGCGACCGTGTAGTTGCGCACCACGCACAGCTCGACGAGGCCCTGCAGGATCACGACCACGACGACGACCGCCCAGAGCCCGCTGTCCGCGAAGCCACCCAGCAGGAACAGCCCGATCCCGACGATGGTGCCGCCGAGTCGCTCGACCGACCGGATCGCGGTGGCGCGGCGGTCCATACCGGTGTGCAGGACCAGGGCCGCGGCCGCCATCGCCCAGTACACGTGGCCGCTGCCGACCAGGACACCCGCCACGAGGCCCGCGGCGGCGATCCCGGCCGCCACCCGCAGCGCCGCCTGCAGGGAGGTTGTGGGCCACCGGAGGGCCCTTGTGATCATCCGGCGCAGCGGGGGCCGGCCCAGGGGAGCGGCGGTCGGCTCCCCGCCGAGGTCGGGGTTGGCCTGCTGCGTGGGGAGCAGGCGCTCGGAGAACTGCTGCTGGATCACGATGAGGTCGGTCGCTAGCTCCGCGCGGACAGTCTCGCCGACGCTCTCGCCGGAGGGGTCGTCGCCGGGACCCGGCGGGCTGGCCACCGGCTCACCGCCGTCCCACAGCGTCGTCCAGGCGTCGTGGATGGCGTTGGTGGCCTCGGTGCTCCGGTCCTCGGCGTGCGGGTCCCCGGGGGTGGTCGCCACCCACCGGTCGACCGCGCGCTGGGCCGCCGCGACGGCGGCCCGCTCCGGACCGAAGCGGTCGAGGATCAGGTCGAACATGGCGATCGGGATGGCGACGGCGGCCCCGGTGGTGGTGGCCAGCACCAGCGCGAGCGGGTCGATGTCGTGGGTCGGCAGGTAGCCGCCGATGCCGACGACCAGCACGAAGAAGAAGGCCCCCGGCGGACCGACCCGCAACGCCTGGGCGAGGAAGGTGGCCCCGGCCCCGACGAGGGCGGTGGTCGTGATGGACAGCAGGAGGTTGCCGGAGACCAGCACACCCAGGGCCATCCCCGCGATCAGCCCGACGGCCACCAGCACCAGGAGCCGGATCCGGCTGCGCAGTGGTCGCCCTGCGCCGTAGAGGACGGTGAACGTCCCGGTGCCGCACAGCAGCCCCCAGGACTGGTGACCGGCGAGCGTGGCGATGGTCAGCGGGATGGCGATGGCCAAAGCCGCGCGCAGCGCGACGGGCCACCGGGTCGGCGGTCGCAGCTCCCAGCGCAACCCGCGGAACGGGGTGGAGGCGGCCGTGGCCAGCTGGCTCGCGCCCCGGACCGCCCGGCGGCGGACGCCCCTGACGGCGCGCTGCGGGTAGTTCACGGCCGACCGTGCCGGCTGGGGTCCACACCCAGTCGGTCGAGGTCCACGGAGCGCCCCCCGATCACGTCAGCGCGGCGGCATCCGCAGGGCACCGTCGAGCCGGATCACCTCGCCGTTGAGCAGCGGGTTGTCGACGATGTGGGCGACCAGCGCGGCATACTCCTGCGGCTTGCCCAGCCGGGCCGGGTGCGGCACGAGCGCCTCCAGCGAGGCACGCACCTCCTCGCCCAGCCCGGCCATCATCGGGGTCTCGAAGATGCCGGGGGCGATCGTCATCACCCGGATGCCCTTGTCGGCCAGGTCGCGCGCGGCGGTGATCGTGAGCCCGACGACGCCCCCCTTGGACGAGGCGTAGGCGGCCTGACCGATCTGGCCGTCGTAGGCCGCCACCGAGGCGGTCATCACGATGACACCGCGGTCGGCGTCCACGGGCTCGTTGGCGGCCATCGCCTCGGCGGCGAGGCGGAGCACGTTGAAGGTGCCGATGAGGTTGATCTCGATGACGGTGCGGTAGGCCTCCAGGTCGTGCACCCCGCGCCGGGACAGGATCCGACCGGGCGTGGCCACCCCGGCGCAGTTGACGACGACCCGCAGCTCACCGAGGTCGGTGGCGGCTCCCACCGCGGCGCGGACCTGATCCTCGTCGCGCACGTCGGCCGGGGCGAACCGGGCCCGCTCCCCGAGCTCGGCGGCCAGCTCCTCCCCGCGGCCGCCGGGCAGGTCGACGAGCACCACCGCGGCGCCGTCCGCGAGGAGTCGACGGGCCGTGGCCTCGCCGAGGCCGCTGGCGCCGCCCGTGATCAGGGCGACGGTGTTCGAGGTGATCTGCACGGGACCTCCTGGTGGGTTCGGTGGATGTATGACGTGGGGCCGGGTTGGCGCGGTGGGGCCGGCTCAGCGCAGCAGCTGGCGGGAGATGACCAGCCGCTGGATCTGGTTGGTGCCCTCGAAGATCTGGGTGACCTTGGCCTCGCGCATGAAGCGCTCGACCGGGAAGTCCTTGGTGTAGCCGTAGCCGCCGAGCACCTGGACGGCGTCCGTGGTGACCTTCATCGCCGCGTCGGTCGCGACCATCTTGGCGACCGAGGCCTCCTGGCTGTGCGGCAGCCCGGCGTCCTTGAGCCGGGCCCCGTGCAGGTAGGTGGCGCGGGCGCTGCCGACGGCGGCCGCCATGTCGGCCAGCAGGAAGGCCAGGCCCTGGTTGTCGGCGATCGGCCGGCCGAACTGCTCGCGCTCCTTGGCGTAGGCCACCGCCTCGTCCAGGGCCCGTTGGGCCAGGCCGGTGGCGGCGGCCGCAATGCCGAGCCGGCCGGCCTCGAGCGCCGCGAGAGCGATCGACATGCCCTGCCCGGGCTCGCCGATGAGCCGGTCGTCGGGGACGAAGACCTTGTCGAAGAGCACCTCGCCGACGGTGTCCGAGTCCAGGCCCATCTTGCGCTCGGGTTCGGCGAAGGTCAGTCCCTCGGCGTCGGCGGGGACGATGAAGCAGCTCAGCCCGCGCCCGCCGTCGTCGGAGGTGCGCACGAAGGAGGTGTAGTAGTCGGCGTGCCCGGCGTGGCTGATCCACGCCTTGCCACCGGTGATCTCGTAGCCCCCGTCGACCTTCGTGGCCCGGGTGCGGATCGAGGCGACGTCCGAGCCAGCGTGCGGCTCCGAGAGGCAGTAGGCACCCAGCTGCTCACCGGAGAGCATCCCGGTCAGCAGGGCCTCCTGCTGCTCCGGGGTCCCGAAGGTCGCGACCGGGAAGGCCGTCAGGGAGTGGACCGACACGCCGACAGCGACCGACATCCAGGCGTGCGCGATCTCCTCGACCACCTGGAGGTAGACCTCGTAGGGCTGGCCCGCGCCACCCAGCTCCTCGGCATACGGCAGGGAGAGCAGGCCCGCGCGGCCCAGCAGCCTGAAGACCTCCCGCGGGAGGCGGGCGGCGGCCTCGGCCTCGTCGACCTGCGGCAGCAGCTCGTCCCGGGCGATCTCGCGGACCAGGGCGATGAGCTCGGTCGACTCCTCGGTGGGCAGCAGGCGCGTCACAGGCATGGAGCGAAGACTACCCGTGCGCCGACTCCCGCTTCCGTTCCCCGCAGGTGCGTCTATATGATGCTCTGTATGCCGCAACTACGGGTCAGTGAAGCAGCGTCGCTCCTCGGGGTGAGCGACGACACCGTGCGCCGGTGGGTCGACCAGGGCCGGCTGTCGGCGGACCGGTCGGACACCGGACGGATGACGATCGAGGGCCGTGACCTGGCCGCGCTGGCCCAGGAGCTTGCAGGGGAGGATGACGGTGAACTGCGCACCTCCGCCCGCAACCAGCTGCGCGGCATCGTCACCCGGGTCGTCAAGGACACCGTGATGGCCCAGGTCGACCTGCAGTGCGGGCCCTACCGCGTGGTGTCGCTGATGAGTGCGGAGGCCGCCGACGAGCTCGGTCTGGAGCCTGGCGTCGTGGCCGTCGCCTCCATCAAGGCCACGCAGGTCGTGGTGGCGCTGCCCCCGAAGCACTGACCGCCCCACCGCCCACGCCGAAGGATCCGCCCGTTGCTCCGACGCACCCACACCCCGCGTCACCTCGCCGTCCCCACGGCCGTTGCCCTGGCCTGCACCCTGACCGCGTGCGGCACCGAGGGGGACGAGGCCGCCGCGGACGTCACCGGTGACATCACCGTCTTCGCGGCCGCCTCGCTGACCGACACCTTCACCGAGCTGGGCGAGGCGTTCGAGGCGGAGCACCCCGGGACCACCGTGACGTTCAGCTTCGCGGGCAGCTCGGCGCTGGCCCAGCAGATCATCAGCGGCGCCCCGGCCGACGTCTTCGCCTCCGCGTCACCGGCCACCATGGCCCTGGTGACGGACGAGGAGCTGGCCGCGGGCGACCCGGTGGTCTTCGTGCGCAACCGCCTGCAGATCGCGGTGCCGGCGGGCAACCCGGCCGGGGTCACCGGGCTGGAGGACTTCACGAACGAGGACCTCACCATCGCCCTCTGTGCCGAGGAGGTGCCCTGCGGGGTCGCCTCGGTCCAGGTCTTCGAGGCCGCCGGGCTCACCCCGGCCCCGGACACCTACGAGGAGGACGTGCGGGCGACACTGACCAAGGTCGAGCTCGACGAGGTCGACGCGGCGCTGGTCTACCGCACCGACGTGCTCGTCGCCGGGGACGCGGTCGAGGGCATCGACTTCCCGGAGGCGGAGGAGGCCGTCAACGACTACCCGATCGCCGTGCTCGCCGAGGCGCCGAACGCTGTGGGCGGCCGCGCCTTCGTCGACTTCGTCCGCTCCGAGGCCGGGCGCGCGGCGCTGGGGTCGGCCGGGTTCGACTTACCGTGACCACGCGCGGAGGTGACGATCTGCTCCGCGGGCGAGCGAGCGGCATACCGCCTGTTCTTGTCCTCCCCGCGGTGCTCGGGCTGGCGTTCCTGCTGCTGCCCCTCGCCGGCCTACTGGTGCGGACGCCCTGGGGGGAGCTGGGCACCCACCTCGCGCAGCCCGCCGTCGCCGAGGCGCTGCGCCTGTCCCTGGTCTCGGCGCTCCTGGCGACCGCGATCTGCCTGCTCCTCGGGGTCCCGCTGGCGTGGGTGCTGGCCCGCGCGAGCTTCCCGGGGCTCCGGCTGGTCCGCGCCCTGGTGACCCTGCCGATGGTGCTGCCACCGGTCGTCGGTGGTGTGGCCCTGCTGCTGCTGCTCGGACGGCGGGGTCTGGTCGGGCAGTATCTCTACGACTGGTTCGGCGTCAGCCTGCCGTTCACCACCGCCGCCGTGGTGATCGCCGAGGCCTTCGTCGCGATGCCCTTCCTGGTCATTGCGGTGGAGGGCGCGCTGCGCGGTGCCGACCGGCGCTACGAGGATGCTGCGGCCACCCTCGGGGCCGGTCGCTGGCTCACCTTCCGGCGGGTGACCCTGCCGATGGTGGCCCCCGGCGTCTCTGCGGGTGCCGTGCTCTGCTTCGCGCGGGCGCTCGGTGAGTTCGGCGCGACGATCACCTTCGCCGGCAACTTCCCGGGTGTCACCCGCACCATGCCGCTGTCGATCTACCTCGCGCTGGAGTCCGACCCCGAGGCCGCGATCGTGCTCTCCCTGCTGCTGCTGGTCGTCTCCGTCGCGGTCCTCGTGGCCCTGCGGGGGCGCTGGATCACGGGGGCGAGCTCGTGAGCGGGGCGAACTCATGAGCGGGCCGGGCCCCATGAGCGGGGCTGGCCTCGCCGCCTCCCTGCACCTCGCCCGCGGCGACTTCCGGCTCGACCTGGACCTCGACATCGCCCCGGGCCAGGTGGTCGCGCTGCTCGGGCCCAACGGCTCCGGCAAGACCACCACGCTGCACACCCTGGCGGGACTGCTCCGACTGCGCCGGGGCAGGGTCGCGCTCGGCGGCCAGGTGCTCGATGACCCGGAGGCGGGTGTCTTCGTCGCGCCCGAACGGCGGGACGTGGGGGTGGTTTTCCAGGACTACCTGCTCTTCCCGCACCTGAGCGCGGTGGACAACGTCGCCTTCGGGCTGCGCGCCCGCGGGGTTGCCCGTCGCGAGGCGACCAGTCGTGCGCGGGAGTGGCTGGACCGGGTCGGGGTGGGGGCGCACGCGTCCTCCCGCCCCGCCGGCCTGTCCGGCGGTCAGGCCCAGCGGGTGGCGCTGGCCAGGGCGCTGGTGGCCCACCCCCGGCTCCTCCTGCTCGACGAGCCCCTCGCCGCGCTGGACGCCGCGACCCGGCTGGACGTCCGCTCCGAGCTGGCGCGACACCTGCGTGACTTCGACGGCGCCGCCCTGATGATCACGCACGACCCGCTGGACGCCATGGCCATCGCCGACCGCATCGTCGTCATCGAGGACGGGCGCGTGGTGCAGGACGGTGCCCCGGCCATGGTCGCCCGGGCGCCCCGCACGGACTACGTCGCCCGGCTCGTCGGCCTCAACCTGCTCCGCGGGGTGGCCCGGGCCGAGGTGGTCGACGTGGACGGGGGCGGCGAGATCGCGGTGAGCGAGGAGGCCGACGGCCGGGTGCTGGTGTCCTTCCCGCCGACGTCGGTCACGCTGCACCGGCACGCTCCCGAGGGGTCGGCGCGCAACGCGTGGGAGGGGCGGATCGCCGGCATGGACCAGCACGCGCACACGATGCGCGTCCTCGTGGAGGCACCGGGTCGACCGTCGGTGCTGGCCGATGTGACCGTCGCCTCCGCCGCCGACCTGGCCCTCGTCGTCGGCGCGCGGGTGTGGCTGTCCTTCAAGGCCACCGACACCCACGTCTACCCGGGGTAGCGTCTCGCCGCGCAGGTCGAACGGGTCAGCTCGCGTCGCGGGAGGAAGGGTGGCGCGGCTCGTGGGGAGGAGGGGAGCGCCCCAGCGGCCCCCGGTTGACCCACGAGACAGCGGGCGGAGTCGGGGGAAGGGGTGG
>JAAYYA010000267.1 GCA_012515595.1 Actinomycetales bacterium | reverse complement strand
GGGACGCAACGCCGCGCGCCCGGTCGGGTCTGGGGACCCCCGGTCATCGTGGGGGCCGCAACGCCTTCGCAGCGTCGACCACGGCGTCGGTGAGGCGTGCCAGGTGGCGCGATCCGAGCCGCCAGACCTGCCAGTGCAGCACGACGTCCTGGTGCGCGGCCCCGGGCAGCCGGACGAGGCGCCCGGTGTCCAGCGCGGCACCGATCTGGTGCTCGGGCAGCATGCCCCAGCCGAGCCCTGCCCGCACTGCCTGGGAGAAGGCCTCCGAGGAGGGGACGCCGTGCCAGGGCGCGGCCGAGGCACCGTGCGCGTCGAGCACGGTGTTCTGGAGGCTGTCCTTGGCGTTGAACTGGACGACCGGCATGCGGTCCAGGTCGACCGACGAACCGGTGCGGTGCTGGTCGAGCAGGTCTGGCGTCACGACCGGGAGGTAGCGCATCGCCCCGAGCGTCTGCACGGAGCAGCCGACGACCGGTTGAGCGTCGGTGGTGACCGCGGCCAGCACCTCACCGCCGGCGAGCATCGCCCGGGTGTGCTCCTGGTCGTCCACCCGCAGCCGCAGCACAGCGTCACCCCACGAGCCCACCGTTCGCAGCACCGGCGGGAACCAGGTGGCGAGCGAGTCCGCGTTGACCGCCACGGTCAGGGCGGTCCGGTCGCCACCGGGGCCGTTGAGCTCCTCGACCGCCCCAGCCATGACTAGGTCCACCTCTCGGGCCGCCCGGAGGACGACCGCGCCGGACTCCGTGGCGCTGCACGGACTGCCCCGCTGCACCAGCACCCGACCGGTCGCGGTCTCCAGCGCCCGGATCCGCTGGCTGACCGCCGACGGGGTGATCGACAGGCGTCGCGCCGCGGCCTCGAAGGTGCCCTCGTCGACGACGGCGACCAGGGCGCGGAGCTGGTCCAGCTGCATGAAGCGATGCTAATGGCACCACAGGATCATTCACTTCTCCTTAGCGCCATCCGCTTCCTACCCTTGCCCCATGCTGCAGATCCTGCTCACCGGGATGGTCACCGGGCTGGGGCTCATCATCGCCATCGGCGCCCAGAACGCCTTCGTGCTCCGCCAGGGCATCCGCCGCGAGCACATCGGGACCGTCATCCTGGTCTGCGCCCTCGCCGACATCCTGCTGATCTGCGTCGGCACGGCCGGCGTCGGCGCGCTCGTGTCCTCCCAGCCCACCGTCCTCACGGTGGTCCGCTGGCTCGGGGCGGCGTACCTGCTGTGGTTCGCGCTCGGCGCTCTGCGGTCGGCGGCCCGGCCAACGGGCCTCACCGCCTCGGCCCCGGTGTCCCGCGGGTCGGTGCTGACCACCACCCTGGCGCTCACGTTCCTCAACCCCCACGTCTACCTGGACACCGTGCTGCTCCTGGGCACCATCGCGGCGTCGCACGGGGACGCCCGGTGGTGGTTCGCGCTCGGGGCCTGCGTCGGCAGCGTGCTGTGGTTCAGCGCCCTCGGCCTCGGCGCCAGGGCACTGTCCCGGCCGCTGTCCTCCCCCACCACCTGGCGCGTGGTCGACCTGCTCGTCGCGGTCGTGATGGTGACGCTAGCCGTCGGCCTGCTGCGCGGCTGAGGGGTCCTGCAGCGCCCAGAACGCCACCGCGCTGGCCGCCGCCACGTTGAGCGAGTCCACGCCCCCGGCCATCGGGATCCGCACCGCGACGTCGGCCTCGGCGATGGTCCGCTCCCCCAGCCCGTCGCCCTCGGTGCCGAGCACCAGTGCCAGCCGGTCGGGCTGGCAGTCTGCCAGCTCCCGAAGGGTGCTGCCGTCCTCCCGCAGGGCCAGCGCCGCCACCGTGAAGCCGAGCTCGTGCAGGGTCCGTATGCCGTGCGGCCAGGGGTCGATCCGCGTCCAGGGCACCTGGAAGACGGTTCCCATCGAGACTCGCACGGAGCGGCGGTACAGCGGATCGGCGCAGCGCGGGGTCACCAGGACGGCGTCGACCCCCAGCGCGGCCGCCGAGCGGAAGATCGCGCCGACGTTGGTGTGGTCGACGATGTCCTCCAGGACGGCGACCCGCCGCGCCCCGTCGAGGACGTCCTGCACCGGGGGCAGCACCGGCCGGTGCATCGCGGCGATCGCCCCTCGGTGCAGGTGGAACCCGGTCATCTCCCGGGCGACCGCGGGGTCCATGACGTAGACCGGCGCCCCCTCGGCGACCGCGCGCTGCACCAGGTCTGCCAGGTCGGTGACCCAGCGCGGGGTCAGCAGCAGCGACCGGAGCCGGTGCCCCGCGTCGAGCGCCCGGCCGATCACCTTGGCCGACTCGGCCAGGTAGAGGCCCTGCTCCGGCTCGAGCAGCCGCCGCAGCGCGACGTCGGTGAGCCCCACGTAGTCACGCACCCGGTCGTCGTCCGGAGCATCGATCCAGGTGACGCCGGAGGGCAGCTGGCGCTCCCTCATACGAGCAGCACCACGATGGCGACCACGCCGATCACGACGATGGTCAGCCGCAGCAGCCAGGGCGGCATGCTGCGGCCGATGCGCGCACCCAGCAGGCCACCGATGAACGAGCCGATGGCGATGAGCCCGACCACGGCCCAGTTCACCTGGGAGGGGTCGACGACGAGGAAGACCGCGGCGGCCGTGAAGTTGACCACGAGACCCAGCACGTTCTTGGCGCCGTTGATCTCCTGCAGACCGTTGGGCAGCAGGACGCTCATCATGCCGATGAGGAGGACGCCCTGGGCGGCGCCGAAGTAGCCGCCGTACATGCCCGCCAGCAGGACGCCCACGATGAGGACGACGAAGCGCGGGCCGGTGACCTGGTCGGCGTGGTGGCGCGCCGCCCACGCGTTGAGCCGCGGCCCGAAGACGACCAGCAGGAGCGCCAGGAGGATCAGGGCCGGCACGATCGCCTCGAAGGCCTCGGGAGGAAGCACCAGCAGGAGCAAGGCGCCGGCGACGGCACCGACGAAGGAGGCGGGGGCGAGCTGCTTCAGCAGGGTCCGCAGCCTGGTCAGCTCGTGGCG
>JAAYYA010000037.1 GCA_012515595.1 Actinomycetales bacterium | reverse complement strand
TCGAGGAGGAGTTCGGCACCGAGGCGCCGCGGGGCACCGGCTGGTATGTCGCGCTCCGCTCGATGCAGATGCGGATGTCCCGCGTGCCGCGCCCGCAGATCAAGCGCGGCGAGCCGGTCGTCGCGCACCGCCGCTGACGCTCACTCGGGGTCGGCGGGACTGAGGCTCATCGGCCCGTAGACCTCCTGGTCGCCGTTGAGCAGCGTCACGGACTTCACGCCCGCGTCCGCGAGGGTGTGCCACTCGTCGGACAGCCAGGCCTCCGCGTCGGCCTGCGTGGGGAAGGCGGCGCCGGCCAGCCCGAGGTCCGGGATGGTGGCACCGGTGTCGTCGCCGTATCGCCAGGTGAACACATCACTCATATCTTCACCCTACGCAAAGTCCCCCATGTGCCCTAGGGTCAACCTAGAGGTCGGCCCAGCAGGGGCCGCCGCACGAAAGAGGGTGGAAAACATGGGTCAGTATGACGAGTTGCTGTCCGCGATCCCGGTGTCCCAGCTCGCCCAGCAGGTGGGTGCTGACGAGGCCTCCGTGTCCCAGGCGGTGCAGCAGGTGCTGCCCGCGCTCGTGGGTGGCCTGAGCGCCAACGCGCAGCGACCCGAAGGGGCGGCCTCCCTCACCAACGCGCTGAGCGACCATGCGGAGACCGACTTCGGCGACCTGTCCAACGTCAACGTCGACGACGGCTCCAAGATCGTGGGCCACATCTTCGGTGACCAGCAGGAGGCGGTCGTCAGCCAGCTCGGTGGCCTCGGCGGCTCCGGCGGCGGCCTGATCCAGAAGCTGTTGCCGATCCTCGCGCCGATCGTCCTCGGCTTCCTGGCCAAGAAGATGGGCGGCGCCGGTGGTCTGGGCGGTGCCCTGACCGACGCTCTCGGCGGTGGCGGCAGCACCTCTGCCAGCGCGGCCCCGGCAGGCGGTGGTGTCGGCGACATCCTGGGCGACCTGCTTGGCGGCGCACTGGGCGGGCAGGCCGGTGGTCAGGCCGGCGGTCTGGGCGGGCTCGACGACCTGCTGGGCGGCCTCCTCGGGGGCGGCAAGCAGTAAGGCTCCATAGCCCCCGTTCGGCGGGGCTCGGCAGCGGGGCGGTCCCTCACGGGGGGGCCGCCCCGCTGCCCGTTAGGGTGTGCCCATGACGCGACTCCCCCGCCTCGCCGCGGCCCTGGCCCTCTCCGTCGTGGCAGCACTCCTGGCGCCGATGGCCGCCCACGCGGTGGGCTACCAGTTCTGGGGCTTCTACCAGCTCTCCGAGGACGGCGAGTGGGCGTTCGCGACCGAGGGGGCCGCGACCACCGTCCCCGACGACGGCGCCGTCGAGGGGTTCCGGTTCGCGGTCTCCTCGGGCGAGGACGTGCGGGTCCCCCGCGCGGTCCTGACCTTCGACGAGATCTGCGCGGACACCCCGGCCGAGGACGGCATGAAACGGGTCGGGCTGGTCGTCGACCCCGGCCGTGACGTCGACGCGCCCGAGGGCGAGACGCTCTTCGCGCCGGGTGCGCAGTGCGTCGTCGCCGACCCGGGCTCCACCTCCCAGGAGGTCCTGGACCAGGCGGCCGGCGAGATCCGCGTCGAGGACGGCGGCTTCATCTGCGGCATCGGTGGCTTCCCCGCCGAGGGCGGCTGCGGTGACGAGGTCGCCGAGCCGACCCCGGAGCAGCTGGCCGACGACGAGGAGATCGAGATCCCGGTGGTTCCCGCGGGCGAGCCGATCATCGCCGCGGCCGACGAGGAGGGCGCCACCGAGGAGCCGACGGCCACCGACGAGGCCACCGCCACCGACGAGGCGACGGACGAAGCCACCGCGGACGAGACCACCGACGACGCCGCCACGGACGAGGCGACCGCGGAGGAGACCGACGAGGAGGCCACGGACGAGCCGACCGAGGAGGACACCGCCGAGGCCACCCCGGACGACACCGACGAGGACTCCGACGAGGCCTCGGGCGGGGTGCCCCCGTGGGTCTGGATCGCGGGGGTCGTGGTGCTCCTGGGCCTGCTCGCCTGGGCGGCCGGCGCGGCCCGCAACCGGCGTCTCGAGGACGCCGAGGCCGACTGGTCCCCGGAGGACGACGACCGGGGGCCGGGCGGTCCGCGCAGCGGCTGAGGCGGCGACCGGATCGGGGGGAACGTCAACTAGTCTTAGAGGTACCCCCCGTCTCCTGAGGTCTCGTGAATATGGCTACCACCCTCGTGCTCGGTGCAGCACGCAACGGCAAATCCGACTACGCTGCCGCGCTGCTGGCGCACTACCCCGCGGTGACCTACGTGGCGACCGGGCCGAAGGTCCACGACGCCCCGGACCAGGCATGGGCCGACCGCATCGTCGAGCAGCGCGCCCGGCGCCCCGAGTCCTGGGACACCGTTGAGACCACCGCCCTGTCCCGCGCCCTCCTCCTGTCCCGGCGCCCGGTGCTCATCGACACCCTGTCGCACTGGGTGTGGAGCGTTCTGGAGGAGCACGACCTGTGGGCGTCCTCGACCGGGGCCATCGAGCAGCTCGAGCCGACGCTCGACGAGCTGCTCGTCGTCTATCGATCGCTGTCCCACGACGTCGTCGCCATCTCTGACGAGGTCGGCTGGGGCCGCGAGCCGACCAACGCCCGCGAGGAGACCTACCGCGAGGTGCTGGCCCACGTCAACAACCGGTTCAGCGCCGTCAGCGAGCGGGTCCACCTGCTCGTGGGCGGCCGGGTGCTCGACCTGAGCGGCGCACCCTCCCCGCTCGCCGTGCCCAGCACCGCGCTCCTCCACCGCTGAACAGCCCGCGCTGACGGGCACACCCGCCCGAGCAGGTCGTCCCGCGACGCGCCCGACTCTGACCGGCTCAGGCGTGCCCGGGTACGAATGAGCCGTCGGCCCACGGCGTGTCGCCGGGACGGAGTGCGTCTGGGACGCGCGCGGGAGCGCGTGTCACATCTGGGGCACGCCCGGTGTCTCCATGGTCAGCCGGCCCCACCGGGGGGCCACTGACCGTGAGGAGCACGAGATGCCCAGCACCTTCCGCATCCCCCAGGCCGACCTGAGCGGCGTCTTCGGCCGCGCGCTCGCCGCCTACGCCGGGCGGCTCTACGGGGAGGTCCCCGACTCCGCCTACGTCATGCTCCACCACCGCCCGCTGACCCGGGCTCTGCTGGGCTTCGAGCGCCGGGTCGCCAAGCTGTCCGCGTGCGACCCGCACCTGAAG
>JAAYYA010000266.1 GCA_012515595.1 Actinomycetales bacterium | reverse complement strand
GACCCGGCCGGGCCAGTCAGTCCTGACCCGGCCAGACCTCCACCCCGATGACTCGCGGGTCAAGTGAGCGCACTCTGACGACCCCCAGCTTCCCCACGAGAACAGTGCCGCCAGACGGGAAGACTCACGGGTCAACCGGGCGCGCTCTGACGACCCCCAGCTTCCCCACGAGACCGCCACTTCGGCCGCTAGGTGCGTGAGGGCGTGCAAAACCACTACGAAAATGTGTGCGGGGCGTGCGAAACCCCTACGAAAATTGGGGGTGGGACTCCTTGGCCTCGATCTCCGCGCGGGCGGTGCGGCTGACCCGGTGCTCGACCCAGAAGGACAGGAACGGCACGCAGCCGGCCAGCATGATCAGCACCATCTTGCCGATGTCCCAGCGCAGGGCCAGGCCGAGGAGCGCGACCGAGACCAGGTAGACCATGTAGACCCACCCGTGGGGCGACGGCCACCAGGCGAGGGCGTGGTTGTCGAAGCCGTAGCGCAGGATGATGTGCGCCACCAGCACGAGCAAGCCGATGCCGACGACGAACGCCATCACCTGGAAGAACTTCAACCGGGCGCGGTCAGACATGGTGGGACTCGATCCTCTCGTCGGCGGGTGCGGGGGCGCTGCTCACTGTAGGTGGTGGACCTGTGCGGGCCCCGCCGGTGTCCGCTGCACCACCGGTGTCCGCTCCACCACCGGTGTCCGCTCCACCAGCACCACGCCCGCGCGCGGCGTCGTGGAGCAGCTTGAGGTACATGAAGACGGCGAAGGCGGCGAACACCCACCACTGCAGGGCGTAGCCGAGGTTGCGCCAGTCGACGTCGCCGGCGGTCAGCTGCGGGGGCGGGACGTGCGCGAGGGCGGTGGAGGTGACGGGGGGCTCCTCGGCGGTGCTGAAGATGAAGCCGTTGTAGAGCGGCTCGGGCCACAGGTTGGCCAGCAGCGACAGGTCGATGGTGCCCTGCTGGCCCTCCGGCAGGGTGTCCTCGCCGAGGTAGGGCGACTCCCCCGGGGCCAGCTCGCCGTGCACGGTCACGGCGTCGGCCGGCGGCACGTCGGCCTCGGCCGGGTCCATGACGAAGCCGCGCAGCACCGGTACGACGGCGCCCCCGTCGACCACCAATGGGGTCACCACCCAGAACCCGCGCTGCCCGTCCAGCACCCGGTCGGGGACGAGGAACTGGCGCGCCCCGTCATACTGCCCCTCGACCCGCACGGGGTGCCCCGCACCGTCCTGGGGGAAGGCGGAGTGGGGGGCCATCACCTCGTCCAGGGGCTTCTCGACCAGGGCGTCGCGCTGCGCCTGTAGCTCCTCGATCGCGGAGTGCTGGGCCACCGACAGCTGCCACAGTCCCAGCCACACGAAGGCGACGCACACCGCGACGACCGCGCCGAGCAGCGCCAGCCAGCGGGGAGTGAACAGGGTGCGCAACACCCCACAAGCGTAGGCGACCTCCCTGGTCGGAACGGCAGCCAGGGCGAGCGGTCAGGCTCAGGCGTCGGGGTCGCTGGCGAGCGTGTCGTCGAAGACGTAGATGGACCCGCCGTAGCAGGCGACCCAGACCGTGTGCGTGATCGGCTCGTAGGTGATGCCGATCGGGTTGGCGTCGGTCGGCTCCTTCTGCAGCAGCTCCATGTCCTCGGTGCTGATCTTGGCGACCGAGGGCTCGTAGTAGTTGACGACGTAGAGCGCGGTGCCGTCCGAGGACAGGATCATCGAGCGAGGCTCCCGGCCGGAGACGACCTGGTCGACGATCTCCTCGGTCTCGGTGTCGATCTTGTAGATCGTGTCCGCGCCGGAGACCGCCATGAAGAGGTACTTGCCGTCGGCTGAGAGGTTCAGGTGGCGCGGCTTGCGGCCGGTCTCCATCATCACCTCGGACTCACCGGTCTCCAGGTCGACCTTGAACAGCTTGTCGGCATACATCGCGGCGACATAGGCCGTGCGGTTGTCCGGGAGCACCTCGATCCCGCGCGGGGCGGCCGCGATCGGGATGGTCTTGATCTCCTGGGCGGTCTCGATGTCGACGACCGAGAGGGTGGAGTCGCACCAGTTGCTGACCAGGACCTTGGTCTGGTCCGGGGTGATGTCGACGAACTTCGGCACCGCCCCGACCTTGATGACCTGGTCCCACTCCATCAGCTCGGCGTTGAAGCGGTAGAGGAGGGAGGGGCCGACCCCGTCGGCCGGGCTGCACGCGTCGAAGCCGTTCTTGCCGAAGCCGTCGCCGTACATCGTGTACTGGGAGACGTAGGCGAACTTGCCGTCGTCGGTCCACGCGGCCTCCACCGGGGAGCCGGCGGCGGTGCCCGGGTGCCCCTCGAGCCCGAACTCCTCGGGGACGATCTCGTCGGACAGGGTCTCGACCAGCTCGCGGCTCTCGGCGTCGTAGACGGTGGAGGTGTGGGCGTACATCATGTTGTTGGCGATCACCAGGCCGGAGCCGGAGGCCACGACGGACTTCGGGGTGATCGGGTTGCCCTCGGTGCCGGTGATGTAGTCGATCCGCTGCATGAAGGACTGGGCCGAGGGGATCGGCGGTGGCCCCGCCACGGGGCCGGCCTCGGTCGTCGCGCTGGCGTCGTCGGTCGCCTCGGGCGCGGCGGTCTGGCCCGCGGCCTCCTGGAAGCCTTCCCGCACCCCGCCGGTGGCCCCGGCGGCGTCGTCACCGGTCGGGGCGGCGCCCGCGACCTGCCCCGTGCCAGCACCCCCGGGAGCCTCGTCGCCACCGCCGGTCAGGCACGCGGTGAGGGTCCCGGCGATGGCCAGGGCGGCCAGTCCCCCGATGACCGCGCGACGGCGTCGGTACTTGGCCTCACGGCGCACCTGCATGGTCTACTCCTCCGAGCTCCTGGCGCACGGGCAGTGTCAGCCGGCGCCAGGGAACGTGATATTGCGACAGAACCAGGGTAAGCGCCAACGCGGCGTATTCCTGCCAGCCGCCCCGAGATGGGGCGAACCAAGGCTCGTATGCCGTTCGCGGACCGGCGGGCAGCCCCTTGCCTCAGCGCGGGGCGTAGGGCGCGACGACGACCTCGACGCGCTGGAACTCCTTGACGTCGGTGTAGCCGGTGGTGGCCATCGCCCGGCGCAGGGCGCCCATCAGGTTGGTCGTGCCGGAGGCGTCGCGGCCGGGGCCGTTGAGGATCTCCTCCAGGGTCCCGACGGTGCCGACCCGGACCCGCTCGCCACGGGGCAGGAAGGCGTGGTGCGCCTCCGACCCCCAGTGGTAGCCGCGGCCCGGCGCCTCCTCGGCGCGCGCCAGCGCAGCGCCGATCATCACCGCGTCCGCCCCACAGGCGACCGCCTTGACGATGTCGCCGGACTGGCCCATCCCGCCGTCGGCGATGACGTGCACGTAGCGGCCGCCGGACTCGTCGAGGTAGTCGCGGCGCGCGGCCGCGACGTCGGCGATCGCGGTCGCCATCGGTGCGTGGATCCCCAGCGTGGTCCGCGTGGTGTGGGTCGCCCCGCCCCCGAAGCCGACGAGGACGCCGGCCGCCCCGGTCCGCATCAGGTGCAGCGCGGCCGTGTAGGTGCCGGCGCCGCCGACGACCACGGGCACGTCGAGCTCGTAGATGAAGCGCTTGAGGTTCAGCGGTTCGGCGGTGCTGGACACGTGCTCGGCCGAGACGGTGGTGCCCCGGATGACGAACAGGTCGACACCCGCGTCGACCACGGTCCGCCAGAGCTGCTGGGTGCGCTGCGGGGACAGGGAGCCCGCGACCGTCACTCCCGCCTCGCGGATCTCGTGGAGCCGCTGGCTGATCAGGTCGGGCCGGATCGGTGCGGCATACAGCTCGCGCAGCCGCGCGGTGCTCTGCGCGGCCTCCAGCTCGGCGATCTCCTCCAGGTGCGGGGTGGGGTCGTCGTAGCGGGTCCACAGGCCCTCGAGGTCCAGCACGCCGAGGCCGCCGAACTGCCCCATCATGATGGCCGTCTGCGGGGAGACGACCGAGTCCATCGGGGCCGCGATCACCGGCAGCCCGAAGTGGTAGGCGTCGATCTGCCAGCTGATCGAGACGTCCTCGGGGTCCCGGGTGCGGCGGGAGGGCACCACCGCGATGTCCTCGAAGGAGAAGGCGCGTCTGCCGCGCTTGCCACGTCCGATCTCGATCTCGTTCACGCGGTCAGGCTACAAGCCCCCGGGCGGCCACCACGCCCAGGCGCCCCGACCCGGCCCGCCCGACGGGTCCGCGACGCGCCGTATCGGGCGTGCCACGACATACTGAGGTTGTTGAAGTCTTGACCAGCGGAGGCGACATGGACCAGTCCCCCAGCCCGGCGGCCAGCGACCGGCAGCCGGTGCTCTACCTCAGCCACGGTGCGCCGCCCCTGGCCGACGACGAGACGTGGACCGGGCAGCTGCACGCCTGGTCCGACCGCCTCCCCCGCCCCACGAACATCCTCATGGTCTCCGCGCACTGGGAGAGTGCCCCGCTGACCGTGGGCGCCAGCCGCGCACCGGTGCCGCTGGTCTACGACTTCTGGGGCTTCCCGCAGAAGTACTTCGAGGTGGAGTACGCCGCGCCGACCGCCCCGGACCTGGCCGACGACGTCTCCGCCCTGCTCGGGCAGGACGCGGTGCACCGCGACGAGGGGCGCGGCCTGGACCACGGCGCCTACGTGCCGCTGGTCGAGATGTTCCCCGAGGCCGACGTGCCGGTCCTGCAGATGTCCATGCCGACGCTGGACCCGCGTGAGCTGTTCGAGATCGGCCGCCGGCTCGCGCCGCTGCGCGACCAGGGCACGCTGATCGTCGGGTCCGGCTTCACCACGCACAACCTGAAGTGGTTCAACCCGCGCAACCCGGCCGATGCTCCCCCGCCCCAGGTGTCGCAGGAGTTCGACCTCTGGGCGGCCGAGGCGCTGGCCCGGCAGGACGTGGACGCCGTGCTCGACTTCGAGACCAGGGCGCCCGGCGCGCTGGAGGCGCACCCGCGCACCGAGCACTGGGCGCCGCTCTACGTCGCCCTCGGCGTCGCCGAGGCCAGCGGCGGCCTCGACAACGAGGTGGCGGTCGACGGCTTCTGGTACGGCCTGTCCAAGCGGTCGTGGCAGTTCGGCTGACGGAGCTGGCGCTCAGAGGGCGTAGTTCGGGGCCTCGACCGTCATCTGTATGTCGTGCGGGTGCGACTCCTGCAGGCTCGCCTGGGTGATCCGCACGAACTGCCCGCGCTCCTGCAGCTCGGGCACGGTGCGGGCGCCGACGTAGAACATCGCCTGGCGCAGACCGCCGGACATCTGGTGGGCCACGTTGGCCAGGGCGCCCTTGTAGGCGACCCGTCCCTCGACGCCCTCGGGGACGATCTGGTCGTCGCTGCTGACCTCCGCCTGGAAGTAGCGGTCCTTGGAGTAGGACTGCTTGCCGCGGGAGCTCATGGCGCCCAGCGACCCCATGCCGCGGTAGCTCTTGAACTGCTTGCCGTTGACGAAGATGAGCTCGCCCGGGCACTCCTCGCACCCGGCCAGCATGGAGCCCATCATCACCGACTCGGCACCGGCCACGAGAGCCTTGGCGATGTCGCCGGAGTACTTCATGCCCCCGTCCGCGATCACCGGAACGCCGGCCTCGCGGGCGGCCTGCGCGGCCTCGTAGACAGCGGTGAGCTGGGGCGCGCCGATCCCGGTGACCACCCGCGTGGTGCAGATGGCGCCGGGACCGACCCCGACCTTGACCGCGTCGGCCCCGGCGTCCACGAACGCGCGGGCGCCTGCACCGGTGGCCACGTTGCCGCCGACCACCTGGACGTGCTGCGTCGCCGGGTCGGACTTGAGTCGCTTCACCATGTCGGTGAGCATCCGCACGTGGCCGTGCGCGGTGTCGGCGACCAGGACGTCGACGCCCGCGTCAATGAGGGTGGTGGCCCGCTCCCAGGCGTCGCCGTAGTAGCCGATCGCGGCCCCCACGAGGAGCCGGCCCTGCCCGTCCTTGCTCGCGTGCGGGAACTGCTCGGACTTCACGAAGTCCTTGACCGTGATGAGCCCGGCCAGGCGACCCTCGTCGTCGACCAGGGGCAGCCGCTCGCGCTTGTGGGCGCGCAGGATCGCGGTGGCGTCCTCGCGGCTGACGTCGGCCGGGGCGGTGACCAGCGGCGTCGGGGTCATGACGTCCCGGACCAGCGTCCGCTCCCACTCGGCGAGGGGCGTGAAGCGCAGGTCGCGGTTGGTGCAGATGCCCAGCAGGTGTCCGCCGCCGTCGACGACGGGGAGGCCGGAGACGCGGTACTCGCCGCAGATCCGGTCCAGGTCCTCCAGGGTCGCGTCCGGGCCGATGGTGACCGGGTTGGTGATGCGCCCGGTCTGGGTCCGCTTGACGAGGTCGACCTGGTAGGCCTGGTCCTCGATCGACAGGTTGCGGTGCAGGATGCCGATGCCGCCCTGCCGGGCCATCGCGATGGCCATCCGCCCCTCGGTGACCGTGTCCATCGCCGCGGACACGAGCGGCAGCTTGAGGGAGATCTCCCTGGTCAACCGGCTCGTCGTGTCGATCTCCTCCGGCACCAGGTCGGTCTCGCCGGGCAGCAGCAGGACGTCGTCGTAGGTCAGGCCGAGCGCCTGGAAGGGATGGGGGACGGCGGGGTGGGGGTCAGCCACAGTCATAGAGCCATCCTAGGCGGCTCATCCCGGAGGAATTTGACCCCGCCTCGCGCGGGTGACCACTCTCACTCCCGGGGTGGCTGCCGGCCCCCGTCCGGCTCTCGCTCCCGGCCCACCGTCGCCGCTCCAGTCACCGACAACGCCCGCCACCCCTCGCGGGGCTGACCCAGCGCCAGAATCCGTCGGTAACGATTTGACAACATTTGGGGTGACTCGCGTTACAGTGCAATCGATCGACGAACCACAACGCACCCGGGCGACCGACGGGTGACCAAGGAACCACGATCAGGCACGGGATGTGTCTCAGGGATGAGAGGTGGCACTGGTGGCCGACACAACTACCGGACCTAGTCCGGTCGCCGAGCAGTGGGAGTGGCAGTTCGAGGGGTTGTGCCGGACGGTGAGTCCGGAACTGTTCTTCCACCCCGAGGGGGAGCGCGGGTCCGCCAGGCGTCGCCGCGACGAACGGGCCAAGCGGCTGTGCCTGCAGTGCCCGGTCCTGGAGCAGTGCCGCAGCCACGCGCTCAGCGCCCGGGAGCCCTACGGGGTGTGGGGGGCCATGACCGAGGAGGAACGGACCGCTCTCCTCGCCGAGGCCGACATCTCGCCCGCGCCCGCCGGCACGGAGGTCGCAGACGCGGACGAACCCGGTCGCAACACGGCCTGAGGCCGCCTCAGACCGCGCTTCTCGCCCCCACCGCAGGGTGGTCCCACGTGGTCGGGACTGCTTGGTGCCGAACGTACGACTTGGTGCCGACCGTGGCCGGGGTTGACGCAGGAGCGCCGCCAGCCAGGGTGACCCGGCCGACGGCGCCCCATGGCACCACGCGTCAGTGGCTGTGCTGGTGGCCCTCGGCGGGCTCCTCCGGCTTGTCCACCACCAGGGTGTCGGTGGTGAGCACCATGGAGGCGATCGACGCCGCGTTGCGCAGCGCGGAACGGGTGACCTTCACCGGGTCGATGACACCGGCGGCGAACAGGTCGCCGTACTCGCCCGTGGCGGCGTTGAGGCCCTGACCCGGCTCGAGCTCGGCCACCTTGGCGGTGGCGACGTAGCCCTGCAGACCGGCGTTCTCGGCGATCCAGCGCAGCGGCTCGGCGACCGCCTTGCGCACGATCGTGACACCGACGGCCTCGTCACCGTCCAGCTCCAGCGCGTCCAGCGCGGTGGAGGCGTGGATGAGGGCCGAGCCGCCGCCGGCGACGATGCCCTCCTCGATGGCCGCGCGGGTCGCCGAGACGGCGTCCTCGATGCGGTGCTTCTTCTCCTTCAGCTCCACCTCGGTGTGCGCGCCGACCTTGATGACGCACACGCCACCGGACAGCTTGGCCAGGCGCTCCTGGAGCTTCTCGCGGTCCCAGTCCGAGTCGGTGTTGGCGATCTCGTTGGTGATCTGGTCGACCCGGGCCTGCACGTCCTCCGCCGCGCCCTCACCGTCGACGATCACGGTGGAGTCCTTGGTGGAGACGATGCGGCGGGCCTTGCCCAGCACCTCGAGGCCCACCTGGTCCAGCTTGAGACCGACCTCCTCGGCGACGACCTGACCACCGGTCAGGGTAGCCATGTCCTGCAACATCGCCTTGCGGCGGTCACCGAAGCCGGGGGCCTTGACGGCCACCGCGTTGAAGGTGCCGCGCATCTTGTTCACGACCAGGGTGGACAGGGCCTCGCCCTCGACGTCCTCGGCGACGATGAACAGCGGCTTGCTCTCACCGATGACCTTCTCCAGCAGGGGGAGCAACTCGGCGACCGAGGAGATCTTGCCCTGGTGGAACAGGATGTAGGCGTCCTCCAGGACGGCCTCCATCCGCTCGGTGTCGGTGACGAAGTAGGGCGAGAGGTAGCCCTTGTCGAACTGCATGCCCTCGGTGAAGTCCAGCTCCATCGCGGTGGTGGAGGACTCCTCGACGGTGATCACGCCGTCCTTGCCGACCTTGTCGAAGGCCTCGGCGATCAGCTCGCCGATGGTGGTGTCCTGGGCGGACAGGCTCGCCACCTGGGCGATCTCGTCGCGGCCCTCGACCTCGCGGGCGGTCTCCAGCAGGCGGTCGGAGAGAGCCGCGACGGCCTGGTCGATGCCCCGCTTGAGGCCGGCCGGGCCGGCGCCCGCGGCGACGTTGCGCAGGCCCTGGTGGACCATGGCCTGGGCCAGGACGGTCGCGGTGGTGGTGCCGTCACCCGCGACGTCGTTGGTCTTGGTGGCCACCTCCTTGGCCAGCTGGGCACCCAGGTTCTCGTAGGGGTCCTCCAGCTCGACCTCACGGGCGATGGTGACGCCGTCGTTGGTGATGGTCGGGGCGCCCCACTTCTTGTCCAGCACGACATTGCGACCCTTGGGGCCGAGGGTCACCTTGACGGCGTCGGCGAGGGCGTTCACGCCGCGCTCGAGCGCCTTGCGGGCGTTGTCGTTGAATTCCAGCTGCTTGGCCATCAGGCCCGGTCCTTCCGTAGCGGTGGTCAGGTGCGCGACACCCCGGTGCCCCCTGCGCGCGGCAGGGGACCCGGGGCGGTGATGCGGCTGTCAGCCGACGAGGACACTGTCCGCTTCCGCGCCCTGCTCCGGGCCTCGCAAGCTCGTGTCCTCACAGGGCTGTCAGCCGACGACGGCCAGCACGTCGCGCGCGGACAGGATGAGGTACTCCTGGCCCCCGTGCTTGACCTCGGTGCCGCCGTACTTGCTGTAGATCACGCGGTCACCCACGGCGACGTCGAGCGGGATCCGCTCGGTGCCGTTCTCGTTCCAACGACCCTGGCCCACGGCCAGGACCTCGCCCTCCTGGGGCTTCTCCTTGGCGGAGTCAGGGATGACCAGACCGGAGGCGGTGGTCTGCTCCGCCTCGACCGCCTTGACGACG
>JAAYYA010000265.1 GCA_012515595.1 Actinomycetales bacterium | reverse complement strand
GCCGCGACCGACACCGTCTGGTCGGGCTCGGCCACGGTGGGGTCGTCGAGGCCGACCAGGTCGGGGCCGACACAACCGAGGGCGCTCCCGGTGACGACGGCCACGCCCGCCTGCTGGCCCTCGGTCGTGGGTGGCGGGGCGCTCCGGTCCAGGGCGGCGGCGAGGTCGACCCCGCTCACCCGGTCGGACGCGGCGCCGTAGACCAGCACTCCGGCCACCCCCACGGCCGCGACTGCCCGCGCCCAGCGCCCGACGGCAGCCCGTCGCCCGCGGGAGCCGGCTCCGGTGGGGTCGGGCAGCTCCTCTCCGCCGTCCTTGCCCGGTCCGTCCTCCCTGCCCGGTCCGTCCTCCCCGCCCGGTCCGGCGTCCTCCGCCCGGCCGTCGGACCCGTCGTCGCCCGCGCGCCGGGAGCGTGCGGGCTCCGCGCGCTCCTGGCCCGGCACCGGGTCCGGGTTCTCGTAGAAGAAGTCGTCGACCCGGGGGTGATCCGGGCCGGGACGGGTGGGGTGGTCAGCCATCAGGTCAGCCTCCTACGACGCGAACCGAACGGGAGCGCCAGGAAGAGCACCAGCAGCGCGAACCCGGCGGTGACGAGCCACCAGGTCACGTCCTGCCGCACCAGCTCGATCTGGAGCTGGTCCGCCCCACCCGGGGACGTCTCGTAGCGCAACGGCCACGTCCCCTCGACCGGCTCGAGCTGCTCGCCGCTCGCCCGGACCTGCGCCACGGCGGCCCACCCGGCCTCCTCGGAGATGACCAACGCCGCGGTCTCCGCTGGTGGGTCCACGCTCGTGCGCAGGGTGCTGCGTGGGCCCTCCACCGGGACCACCGCCAGGGGCGCCCCTGTGGCGTCGACGAGCCGAACACGCGCGGGCGCGACCAGCGCCTCGTCGGCGCCGGCACCTCCGACGCGCCAGAGCAGCAGGTCGTCGGTGGAGCTCACCCGGGACAGGGCTGCCGTCGCGTCGAGCGTGGCCACGAGCGGGTCAGCCTCCGGAGCGCGCAGACCGACGTAGCCGACACCGAGGTCGAGCAGGGCGCGGTGCACGTCGGTCGAGTCGGTCACGCCTCCCACGTCGGTCAGCGCCGCGACCGTCGCCGCCAGGGCCTCGTGCCCGGGCCGGTCCGCCGCCTCCTCCGCGCCGTCCACCCGGCCGGCGCTCTCGGCCACCACCTCCTGCACGTGGTCCCGGACCCAGAGGCCCGGTTCTCGCCCGGCGAGACGGTAGGTCACGGTGTCGTCCTCGACGCTGAGGTCCAGGATGCGGAGGGCCTCGGGGCCCTCGGCCTGGGCGGTGACCACCGCCGGGTAGGTGCGGGCGGCCGGCATCAGCTGAGGACCCACTCCCGACCACGCGCTCCACGCGAGGGTGCCCACGCCTGCGACCGCGACCACGCCGGTCAGCACGGCGACCAGGGGACGGTGCCAAGGACCCCGGCCCGTCGCCGGCGGCAGCTCGACCGCCTGCGCTGCGGCCAGGAGCAGGCAGGCCGCGGCGACACTGACGAACAGCCCGGGCCAGGGGGTGACCGCTGCACCCGCCTCGGTGTGCCCGGCAGGGACAACACCGACCTGCAGCAGCGGGGCGACCAGTGCGGCGGCCAGGCCGAGCAGGGCTCCGACCAGCAGGGCGGTCGCTCGTCGACCACGGTGCCCGCGACGCAAGGCCGCCCCCACGGCCAGCACGAGCAGCGGCACGGTCCACCAGAGCGTCGGGGAGAGCCCGCCCCCGGGGTGGAGCAGCAGGGTCTGCCAGGGCACGACCTCGCTCGGCCCCACGACGGCGGCACCCGCCCCGCCCAGCACCACACGGGGGTCGTCGAGGACGGCTCGGAGCCACGGGCCGGCGAGCACCCACGGCAGGAGCGCCAGGAGCAGACCGCGCAGTCGCCCCCAGCCCGGCCCGAAGAGCAGCACCAGCAGCCCCGCAATCGTGGTCAGGACGAGCACGGCGGGCGTGAACAGGCCGACCAGCGCGGCCAACAACACGGTCGCGAAAGTCGTGGAGGTGCGCTGAGCACCCTGTCGCCGGGACCCCGCGACCACGACCCCGGCGACCAGGAGGGGCATGGCCACGTGCGCGATCACCGGGCCCAGCCGCCCCTCGTCGACGGCCACCGACAGGGGGGCCAGCCCCGCCCAGATCAGGCCGGCCAGGGCGCGCGCCCACCTGGACCGCACCCCGACGCGCGCCGCGGCATAGGCCGACGCGACCGACAGCGGGACCGCTGCGAAGAGCAGCCAGGTGAGGGTGACCGCGGCGGGCGAGCGGGACGCATCCACCCACGGCAGCTGTTCGACGAGCCAGGTGAAGCCGGTCATCGGCAGCAGCCACGCGGCCGGGTCGCTGCCGCTGCCCAGGCCCTCGCCCGTCCAGGGGTCTGCCCAGGAGTGCCACAGGTCGGTCCACCCCGCGAGCACCGGCTGGACCGCACCACCGCGCACGCCGTAGCCGCCCCCGGACAGTGCGGGCACCAGGTCCCGCCAGCGCACCAGTGCCGCGATGACGGCGACGAGCAGCGCGAGCACCAGCGGCCAGCTCCACAGGGACCGCCATCGGCCGGGGACCGCCTCGAGCGACTCGGCATCCTCGGAGACCGGCCCGGTCTCCAGCGCCGCGGCGCCCCCACCTGTGCGGCCGCGGTCCACCAGCGCCTCGTGCACCGTGTCGCCCGTGCCCTGCCAGGCACTGGCCGCCGGGGCGAAGAGTCCCGACAAGTCGCGGCGGTGCACGCGGGTCCGTCCCCGGAAGCGCCACCGGGCACCCAGCCCCCGCCAGGGTGTCAGCACGGCCCCTGCATCGGCGAACGAGGCGGCAGCCTGGCTGGGGCGCTTCACGAGGAGCAGCCCCAGTCCCGCCAGCACGGAGGTCAGCAGGATGACGAGCGTGCGCCACGGCGCGGCCCAGACCGACCCGCGGGCGAGGGCGACCTGCCGGACGCGGCGTCGCGTGGCCAGCGAGGCCGGGGGGTGGCCGAGGGGCCCCTGGCGGATCACGGCGTCGGTCGCGACGACCACGCGGTGGCCCGCCAGGTGGCTGCGCCAGCTGAGGTCCAGCCCCTCCGCACCGTGGTCGAACGCGCGCTCGACTCCCCCCACCTCGTCCAGCACGTCGCTGCGGACCAACATTCCCGCGAGCGGGACCCCGATCACGTCGAGGCGCTCGTCGTGCTGACCCTGGTCCAGCTCCCGCGCGACATGGGCGTCCACGACCCGCCCGCCGCGGGTGAGCTGCTGACCCACGGAGATCAGCCGTCGGGGGTCGTCAGACCGGACCAGCTTGGGGCCGGCGACACCGACCCCGCTCGAGCGCTGGGTCGCCTCGATCAGCTCGGCGAGCGCGTCGGGCTCCGGGACCGAGTCGTCGTGGAGGATCCAGATCCAGTGCCGGGGCGCGACGGGCAGCTCGGCCCGGCCGTCCTCGACCACCCGCCAGAGCGGTGCCTCACCGTCCGGGTCGGGGAGGCGGTCACGGACCACGAGGTCGACGCCGCGCTCGGCGACGAGGGGGTGATCTCGGGCGTCATCGATCTCGGCGTCGTCTGCTCCCAGACCGGTCACCACGATGCGGTCGGGTCGTCGATCCTGCTGGAGGAGGGCGTCGAACGCCTGCAGGAGGACGGGGCCGCCGGGGTGCGTCAGGAGGAGGACGGTCAGGTCCTCCACCGGAACGCGCGGTCGATCGCGCACCCGGCTTGCGGGTGTGGCGGGCACGATGTGGGCGGCCGCCTAGACGGCGCGCTTCTTCAGCTTGCGTCGCTCCCGCTCGGACAGGCCGCCCCAGATGCCGAAGCGCTCGTCGTGCGCCAGGGCATACTCCAGGCACTCGGCGCGCACCTCGCAGCCGACGCAGACCTTCTTGGCCTCGCGTGTCGACCCGCCCTTCTCCGGAAAGAAGGCCTCGGGGTCAGTCTGGGCGCACAGCGCCCGCTCCTGCCACGAGGCCTCCTCCGAGTCCGTGTCGGTGCTCGTCAGAAATGTCATGATCTCCAGCTCGTGCACGGTTCCTCCAACCCTCACCCAGCACAAGTAACAACAAGAGAATTACACGCGTGTCATCCTCTCACGTCAAGCCCCGATCTGCTAGGGGGCGCTGACCTCGACCGTTGCGGCAGCCGCGCAGGACCGCCCTGGAGTCCTGGACACGGCCGGCCAGGTGCGAGGATCGGCCTATGAGGGACGCCCCAGATGAGCAGATGAGGACCGGCGCATGAGGATCACCGCCCTGGCCGGCGGGGTCGGCGGCGCACGCTTCGTGCGCGGGCTGCTGCACGAGCTCCGCGAGGTGCGCGGCGACGACGACACCCAGGTCACCGTGATCGGCAACACCGGTGACGACATCACGCTGTTCGGGCTGCGCATCTGTCCGGACCTGGACACGCTCCTCTACACCCTCGGTGGGGGGATCAACGAGGACCAGGGGTGGGGGCGCGTCGGCGACACGCACACGGTGCAGGGCGAGCTCGCGGCCCTGGGTGCGGTGCCGCAGTGGTTCGGCCTGGGCGACGCCGACTTCGCGACCCATATCGCCCGCAGCCAGTGGCTGGGCCAGGGCCACACGCTCAGCGAGGTCACCGACCGGTTGGCAGCTCGCTGGGGCCTGCCCGGCCAGGGCGTCCGGCTGCTCCCGGCCACGGACACCCCGATCGAGACCCACGTCGTCCTCGACGACGGCGAGGCCGGCGAGCGCGCCGTCCACTTCCAGCAGTGGTGGGTCCAGCTGCAGGCGGCGGTGCCGGCCAAGCGGTTCACCGTGGCCGGCCTGGCCCAGGCGGCGCCGGCGCCGGGTGTGCTCGACGCGCTCCGTGGCGCCGACGTGATCCTGCTCCCCCCGAGCAACCCGGTCGTGTCCATCGGCATCATCCTCGGGGTCCCCGGGGTCCGTGACGCCCTGCGCGGGTCCCGCGCCCCGGTCGTGGGGGTGAGTCCGATCATCGGTGGGGCGCCCGTGCGGGGGCACGCCGACGCCTGCCTGGCCACCCTGGACGTGGAGGTCAGCGCCGTCGGTGTCGCGGGGCTGTACGCCGACTTCCTGGACGGGTGGCTGGTCGACGACGCCGACGCCGCCACCACCCGCGGGCTGCGGGCGCAGGTGCGCACCCTCGACCTGCGGATGCGTGACATCAACGGCGCGGGGCGCATCGCCGGCGCGGCCCTGGACCTGGCCGCCGATCTCGCCGCCGACCGCACTCCCGGCCCCACGGCATGACGGCACCACCGCCGCCCGGGACGGTCACGGTCCACCCGCTGCACGGCATACCTGAGGTCGTCGCCGGGGACCAGCTCGGCCAGCTGCTGCGCACCGCCCTGACCCGGGCCGGACTCAGCCTCCTCGACGGCGACGTGCTGGCGGTCTCCAGCAAGATCGTGTCCAAGGCGAGGGGGCTCCGGGAGGCTCCCGACGGGCGCGGCGACGCCGTGCTCCGGCACAGCCGCCGGGTCGTCGCCGAACGACGCACCCCCACGGGCACGACCCGTGTCGTCGAGGCCCAGGCAGGGCCGGTGATGGCGGGGGCCGGGATCGACGGGTCGAACACCGGCCAGGACGACCGGCTGCTGCTCCTGCCCGGTGACCCGGACGGCGCCGCCCGTGACCTCTATGCCGAGCTGCTCACCGCGTATGCGCCGCAGCCCCTCCCCCTGATCGGGATCGTGGTCACGGACACCGCCGGACGCCCGTGGCGCGCCGGCCAGACCGACTTCGCCCTCGGGGCCTGCGGGGTCACCGTGCTGGAGGACCTGCGCGGCAGCACCGACGCCGACGGCCGGCCGCTCGCGGTGACCGCCCGTGCCGTCGCCGACGAGGTCGCCGCCGCGGCGGACCTGGTGAAGGGCAAGGCGAGCGGTGTCCCGGCCGCGCTCGTCCGCGGCCTGCCCGAGGGCACGGTGACCAGCCCGGGGGGCCCGGGTGCCCGCACCCTGGTCCGCACCGGTCCCGGCGACTGGTTCGCGCTGGGTGCCGCGGAGGCGGTCCGATCCGCACTCGGTGCCCCACCGGGGTCCGAGGTCGCCGACCACGTGGGCGTCGCCTCGGTCGGCCCCGAGGAGTATGCCGAGCGCCTGGCCCGCGCGGTGCGGCTCGCCCTGCTCGACGAGGAAGCGGCCACCGTGACCGAGGAGGAGGACGGCCGGCTGACGGTCCACGCCGGGACGCCGTTCGTGGCGGGACGGGTCGTGGCCCGGCTCGAGGTCGCGCTCGCCAGCGAGTCGATCGAGGGCGTCCGCGTCGAGTGGGCGGACGACCGCTGACCGACCCCGCACCGAGCGGACCGGGACGCCCTGGCACGATCCGTGGCATGCCAGACGTCACGATCCGCAACGAGGCCTCCGAGTCCGTGGTCCGGTCGTCCTTCGCCGCCCAGGGGCTGATGCAGCACCTCGGGGCCGAGCTGAGCCGGGTGGAGCCCGGCGCCGTGGAGATCACCGTGCGGCACCGGCCCGAGCTGACCCAGCAGCACGGCTACTTCCACGCCGGTGTGACCACCTCGATCGCGGACAGCGCGTGCGGCTACTCCGCCCTCACCCTCATGGGCCCCGGTTCCGAGGTGCTCTCCGTCGAGTTCAAGATCAACCTGTTCGCCCCCGGCCGGGGTGAGGAACTGGTGGCCAGGGCCCGCGTGATCCGGTCCGGTCGGACGATCACGGTGTGCCAGAGCGACGTCTTTGCCGTCGCGGACGGGGCGGAGGTGCACTGCGCCACCATGGTGGCGACGTTGATGCGGGTCGACACCCCGCATCAGGTGCAGCCGTAGGAGGGCTCGGGACGTCGCCTACGGCACCATGACACGCAGCCGTATCCGGCTGCCGTAGCTGGTGGCCCGTGGGTCAATCCGGTGCGTTCCGACGACCCCCAGCTTCCCCACCAGATGACTGGCCCTGCCCGGGCGTGCTCCGCGGGTCCCTTGCGGCGCCGCTGGCTCACCAGCACCCACGGATCAGTCGGGAGAGCCAGGATGGGTGGGGACCGACAAAACCCCTACGAAAATTGCTGGGCGAGCGACAAAACCCCTACGAAAAGTGGTGGGGGAGGTGGCGGCGCGGGGGCATGCG
>JAAYYA010000264.1 GCA_012515595.1 Actinomycetales bacterium | reverse complement strand
TGCGGCCAGCGCGCCGTAGCTGGTCGTGGTGCCGTAGGGGATGGTCAGCAGGAGGGCCCACACCTGGCGCTGGAAGTCGGTGCCCCGGGGCGCCAGCGGCAGGTCGAACTCGGTGAGGTCGCCGGCGAAGTAGGCCGACAGCTGGGCCGCCGCGGTCCGCAGCACCTCGGGGGCGTCCTCCAGCACCACGCGCTCCCCCCAGCCCGTCCGGTCGGTGTGCCGGTGCACGGCCATGTAGACCCCGGTCAGCGCGGCACCGTCGCTGACCAGGGTGAGCTCCTCGATCGGGCTGTCGACCACGACGTGGTGGGTGTTCGGCCCGATAGGGGTCCGCCAGGGCGTGGGGGCGGCAGGTGTCTCCGGGACGACGTGAGCCGGGGTCGTCGCAACCGCGTGAGCCGGTGTCTCCATCACCCCATGGTGCATCAGGGGTCCGACAGTCGCGGCAGACTGGCTCCGTGACCTGGCGGCGATGGGACGAGGCGTGGCACGACGCGCTCTACGGGCCCGCCGGTTTCTACCGGCACGCCGCGCCGGCCGACCACTTCGCCACCTCGGCGCAGGGCCTCGGACCGGCGGGTGACCTGTTCGCGGAGGCGCTCGCCCGGCTCGCCGAGCGCCACGGGACCGGACGTGTGGTCGAGGTGGCGGCGGGCCGGGGCGAGCTGCTCTCCGCCCTCGCACGGCACGCCCCGAATCTCGAACTGCTCGGGGTCGAGGTGGTCGATCCCCCCGCCGGCCTGCCCGCCCGCATCGACTGGCTCCGCTCGCCCGGCGGCTCCGGGCTCCCCGACGGGCTGGTCGGTCTGACCGGCACCCTCCTGATAGCCCACGAGTGGCTGGACGTGGTGCCGTGCCCGGTCGTCGCGCGGGAGGCGCCGGACCTCCCCTGGTATCACCTGGAGGTGGATGCCGCCGGACGGGAACGACCCGGTGCCCCGGTCCAGGGGGCGGACCTCGACTGGCTGACCGTCCACGTCCCCGACCACCTGGGACGGGCCGAGGTCGGCCTCCCCCGCGACACGGCATACGACGACCTGGTCAGCCGGGTGGGCGAGGGTCTCGTGCTCGCCATCGACTACGGCCACACCCGGGACAGCCGACCACCGGAGGGGACGTTCAGCGCCTACCGCGACGGCACCCAGGTGCCCCCGGTGCCGGACGGGACCTGCGACCTGACCGCCCACGTCGCCGTGGACACCCTGCAGGCGGACGACGTGCGCACGCAGCGGGAGGTCCTGCACGACCTCCTCGGCCCGGCCACCCTCCCGCCGCACGCGCTCTCCCGGACCGAGCCCACGGCATACCTCCGGCAGTTGGCCCGGGCCAACGCGCTGGCGACCCTCACGTCGAACAGCGGACTGGGTGGCTTCTGGTGGGCCATGTCGCACCGCGGGAGTGCAGACCTCGGCTAGCGTGGGTGGGGTGCCGCACCACAACACCACGAGGGAACTGGACGTCGAGCTGGGGACGGCCGGGCTGACCACCACCGAGATGGTGCTCAACATCGGCCCGCAGCACCCCGCGACGCACGGCGTGCTGCGGCTGCGCATCACCGCCGACGGCGAGCGCATCGTGGCGGCCGAGCCGATCGTGGGCTACATGCACCGCGGGGCGGAGAAGCTCTTCGAGGTGCGCGACTACCGCCAGATCATGGTCCTGGCCAACCGGCACGACTGGCTGTCGGCGTTCAGCAACGAGATCGGTGTCGCGCTGACCGTGGAGCACCTGCTCGGCATGGAGGTGCCCGAGCGCGCCACCTGGACCCGCACCCTGCTGGCCGAGCTCAACCGGGTGCTCAACCACCTGATGTTCCTCGGGTCCTACCCGCTGGAGCTGGGCGCGATCACCCCGATCTTCTACGCCTTCCGCGAGCGGGAGGAGCTGCAGGCCGTCATGGAGGAGATCTCCGGCGGTCGGATGCACTACATGATCGCGCGCATCGGGGGCCTCCGGGAGGACATCCCGGAGGGGTGGCTGGACCGGGTCGACGAGGCGGTGGAGGCGGTCCGGGGGCGGCTGCCCGACCTGGAGTCGATGCTCATCGACAACCCGATCCTGCGCGGCCGCACCGTCGGTGTCGGGGTGCTGAGCCTGGAGCAGGTCAGGGCGTATGGCGTGTCCGGGCCGATCGCCCGCGCGTCCGGTCTCGACGTGGACCTGCGCCGCGACGAGCCGTATCTCGCCTACGGGGAGCTCTTCGGCCCGGACGGACCCGGCCGGGTGGTGACCCGGACCGCTGGCGACTGCTACGCGCGGCTCGAGGTGCTGCTGGAGCAGGTGCACGTCAGCCTGGACCTCGCGCGGCGCTGCACCGAGGTGTTGCGGGGGCTGCCGGACGGACCGATCGACGTCAAGCTGCCCAAGGTGCTGCGGGTGCCCGAGGGCGAGCACTACCTCGCGACGGAGAACCCGCTGGGCTTCAACGGCTACTACCTGGTCAGCCGCGGCGACAAGGTCCCGTGGCGACTCAAGCTGCGGTCCGCCTCGTTCAACAACGTGCAGGTCCTCTCCGAGCTGCTGCCCGGGGCGGTCATCGGGGACATGGTCGCGATCCTGGGGTCAACCTTCTTCGTGGTCGGCGACATCGACAAGTAGGCGCGCCCGGGTGGGCATCTTCGAGCGCCTTCGGGTTCCTCGAGCCGACTGCAGTCGGCCTTGAGAACGCGAGGGCGCTCGAAGTTGCGGGCCGGCGGGTCGAGGCCGGCCTCAGGACACGTAGGACACGCCGCGGGGCGGCTCGTCGTCCTCGTCGTCGTGCTCACCCGGGGGAAGTCGGCACCAGTGCTGCGCCACGAGGCCGGCCACCGCGAGCAGCAGGGCCACGCCGGCGCAGACGGCTGCCCGGATGACCAGGCTTCGCACGGTCGCGACGTCGGCGTTCGGGAACTGGAGGAGGGCGATCGCGAGGTACCAGCCGACGAGGGCTCCACCGCCGAGGGCAGCGGCCTGGGCCGCGACCAGGGTGCCCCTGGCGCGCTGCGGCGAGATCCGCTGCGGAGCACGACCGCCGGGCCTGTCAGGCGACCGCCGGAACCGGGCGTAGCGGCGCACCTGCCAACCGGCCACGAGCACCAGCAGGATCAGCAGCACCAGCGGACCGACCGCGATCCACGGCACCTCGGGCAACTCGTTGCCCAGCGCCCGCCAGCCGCGCAGCAGGAGCACGCAGACGACGGTCGAGGCGACGGTCACCGCCGCGACCGCGCTCGCGCGCACGCCTGTGAGGTCACCCACGGAGCCGCACCCCCTCGTCGCCGACGGTCGCGAGCAGCTCGGCCACCGGCACGGCCCGGTCCCCCACCCGCAGGGCCGCGGCGGGGTCCAGCGCGTGCCAGGGCACCAGCACGAAGCCGCGCTCGTGGGCGCGCGGGTGGGGCAGGGTCAGCTCCGGATCGTCGCTGACGACCTCCGAGGGCAGGCCGGGGGTGCCCACCTGGATCAGGTCGAGGTCGAGCGTCCGCGCACCCCACCGCACCTCCCGGGTCCGGCCGAACTCGGCCTCGACGCCGTGCAGCGCCGCCAGGAGCCGCCACGGGGCGAGCGAGGTGCGGGCCAGCGCCACGGCGTTGGTGTAGTCCGGCTGCTCCGGACCCCCCACCGGGTCGGTCTCGAACAGGGGGGACACCCGCAGGTCCCGCAGCCCCGCGGCCTCCCGGAGCCGCTCGACGGCCCGCTCCAGGGTGTCCGCCGGGTCCGCTCCGAGGTTGGCGCCCAGCGCGATGACGACCGGAACGTCGCGCTCCCGGCGCAGCGCCACGGTGACATCGCTGAACGGCACGCCGACGGGCGCGTGCGGCTTGTGCAGGGTCACCTCGACGGCCTCCACGAGGGGCCGGGTGAGCACCGCGTCGGCGATCTGCGTCGCCACGGTCTCGATGAGGTCCTGCGACGGCCCCTGCAGGATCGTCACGGCGTCGGCGGCGACCTCGGCGTAGTTAACGGTGTGCCTCAGGTCGTCGCTGGCCCCGGCCCGCGACAGGTCGACCTCCAGCGCCAGGTCCACCGAGAACTCCTGGCCCTCGCTCTTCTCCTGGGCCAGAACCCCGTGATGGCCGTATGCCGTCACGCCAGTGAGCGTGATCCGGTCCGGACTGCGCAGGTCAGCCACGGTTGCCACCGGCTGACCGGACGAGATCCCACACGGCCAGCGCGTCGCGGGTGCTCGGGACGTCGTGGACCCGCACCGCCCAGGCACCGGCCTGCGCGGCCAGCAGGCTGGTGGCCGCGGTCGCGGCGTCGCGCTCCGTCGGCGAGGTCGGCTCGGCGTCCGGATCCGCAGCCGGGTCCAGACGGCCGAGGAAGCGCTTCCGGGAGGTGCCCACCAGCACGGGGTAACCCAGCGCGACCACCTGATCCAGACCGGCCAGCAGCTGCCAGTTGTGGCCCGCGTCCTTGCTGAAGCCGAAGCCCGGGTCGAGGATGATCGAGCCCGGCGCCACCCCGGCCTCGAGCAGCACGTCAACCCGCTGCCGGAGCTCGGAGATCACGTCGGTGACCACGTCGGCATACCGCGCCTCGAGGTCCATCTGCGCCGAGTGGGCCCGCCAGTGCATCGCTACGAAGGGCACCCCGGCGGAGGCGACGAGCGGGCCCATCTGCGGATCGGCCAGGCCGCCGGACACGTCGTTGACGAGCTGGGCGCCGGCCTCCAGGGCTCGCGCCGCGACCCGCGCGCGCATGGTGTCCACGGAGATCCGGGCGCCGTGGTCAGCGAGGGCCCGCACGACGCCGATGACCCTGGTGAGCTCCTCGTCCTCGGAGGGACGGGCGGCGCCGGGACGCGTGGACTCCCCGCCGATGTCGAGCAGGTCGGCCCCCTGCTCGAGCAGTTCGAGGCCGTGGGCGATCGCCGCGTCCGGCTCGAACCAGCGGCCACCGTCGCTGAAGGAGTCCGGGGTCACGTTGACCACGCCCATGATCAACGGACGTGAGGCGGGCGCGGCGGACGGTTCCGGGCCGCGCGAGGCGGGGGGCGCGGACGGCTCCGGGCCGCGTGGGGCGGAGGACACCGCGGGGGTCACCGACCCCGGTCGGCGAGGATCAGGCTCATCGCCTCGGCCCGGGTCGCGGGGTTGGTCAGCTGCCCGCGCACCGCCGAGGTGATCGTCGTGGCGCCGGGCTTGCGGACCCCGCGCATCGACATACAGAGGTGCTCGGCCTCGATGACCACGATGACGCCCCGTGGCGCGAGGTGGGCCTCGAGCGCCTCGGCGATCTGGGTGGTGAGCCGCTCCTGGACCTGGGGGCGCCGAGCGTAGACCTCGACCAGCCGGCCGAGCTTGGACAGCCCAGTCACCCGACCGTCGGCGCCCGGGATGTAGCCGACATGGGCGACCCCGTGGAAGGGCACCAGGTGGTGCTCACAGGTGCTGTAGAGCGCGATGTCGCGCACCAGCACCATCTCGTCGTGCGCGACGTCGAAGGTGGCCGACAGGGCGGTCTCCGCGTCCTGCCGCAGGCCGGCGAAGATCTCCTCGTAGGAGCGGGCCACCCGAGCCGGCGTCTCCCGCAGCCCCTCACGGTCCGGATCCTCACCGACCGCGATCAGGATCTCCCGGACCGCGGCCTCGATCCGGGCGTGGTCCACCTCAGCGCTCGCCACCGTCGACGAACCCGCCCTCGGGGATCTCGATGACCTCGGACGGCGGGTGCTCCCGGCCGTCCTCGGTGGCGTTGTGCCCGTTGGCCATGGCCCGGCGCTCGGCGTCGGTCAGGACCGGGCCCGAGGTGTGGATGCCGCGGTGGTCGCTGCTCAGCCAGACCGGTCGCTCCGGGCGCTTGTGCACGTCGGCGAAGATCTCGGCCAGGGCCGGGGCGTTCAGCGTCTCCTTCTCCAGGAGCTCCAGGACCAGCCGGTCCAGGATGTGCCGGTTGTCGTTGAGGGCGTGCCAGGCCTCGTCGTGCGCGGCCTCGATCAGCCGGCGCACCTCCTGGTCGACGACGCCCGCGAGGTCCTCGGAGTAGTCCCGCTCGTGACCCATGTCGCGGCCGAGAAAGACCTCGCCGCCGCCGGAGCCGAGCTTGACGGCGCCGATGCGCTCGCTCATCCCGAACTGGGTGACCATCTTGCGGGCCAGCCCGGTGGCCTTCTCGATGTCGTTGGAGGCCCCGGTCGTCGGGTCGTGGAAGACCATCTCCTCGGCGACCCGCCCGCCGAGGGCGTAGGCCAGCTGGTCGAGCAGCTCGTTGCGCGTCGTGGAGTACTTGTCGTCCGCGGGCAGCACCATCGTGTAGCCCAGCGCGCGACCACGCGGCAGGATCGTCACCTTGCTGACCGGGTCGGTGTTGCGCATCGCCGCGGCCACCAGGGCGTGCCCGCCCTCGTGGTAAGCGGTGATCTTCTTCTCCTTGGCGCTCATCATCCGGCTGCGCTTCTGCGGGCCGGCCATGACGCGGTCGATGGCCTCGTCGAGGTGGTGGTCCTCGATGACCTTCTCGTTGCGGCGGGCGGTGAGCAGTGCGGCCTCGTTGAGCACGTTGGCCAGGTCGGCACCGGAGAAGCCGGGGGTGCGGCGGGCCACCGCCATCAGGTCGACGGACTCGGCCAGCGGCTTGCTCTTGCTGTGCACCTGCAGGATGTGCAGGCGGCCCAGCATGTCCGGGGCCTCGACGGCGATCTGGCGGTCGAAGCGGCCCGGCCGCAGCAGCGCCGGGTCGAGGATGTCGGGGCGGTTGGTGGCCGCGATCAGGATGACGTTGGCGTGGGCGTCGAAGCCGTCCATCTCCACCAGGAGCTGGTTCAGCGTCTGCTCGCGCTCGTCGTGGCCGCCGCCCAGCCCGGCCCCGCGGTGCCGGCCCACGGCGTCGATCTCGTCGACGAAGATGATGGCCGGGGCGTTCTCCTTGGCCTGCTGGAACAGGTCGCGGACCCGGGAGGCGCCGACACCGACGAACATCTCGACGAAGTCGGAGCCGGAGATCGTGTAGAAGGGCACGCCCGCCTCACCGGCGACGGCGCGCGCCAGCAGCGTCTTGCCGGTGCCGGGCGGGCCGTAGAGCAGGACGCCCTTGGGGATCTTGGCGCCGACCTCGAGGAATTTGCGCGGCTCGGAGAGGAACTCCTTGATCTCGTGCAGCTCCTCGACGGCCTCGTCGGCCCCGGCCACGTCGGCGAAGGTGACCTTGGGCATGTCCTTGGACGCGAGCTTGGCCTTGGACTTGCCGAACTGCATGACACCGCGGCCGCCGCCCTGCATGCGGGTCATCAGGAACAGGAAGAGACCCAGGATGAGCAGCAGCGGGATGACCGTCATCAGCAGCGAGGCGAACCAGTTGGCCCGGGCCGGGTCGTCGGTGAAGGACTCGCTCGGCGGGTGCGCCTCGAACTCCTGCACCAGCATGTCGCCGCGGGAGGGGACGTAGAAGGTCTGCACCCGGGTGGCGTCCTGCAACTCGTCGTTGCTGAAGGTCTCACCCTCCTTGAGCACCATGTCGACCCGGTCCGGCGTGAGCGTGGCCTCGGCGACCTTGTCCGAGCGGATGAGGTCCAGGGCGTCGGAGGTGTCGATGCGCTCGTAGGCGCTGGGCATCATCAGGGTGTACCAGAGGAGGCCCAGACCGAGGATCATCAGGATCCACATCCAGGGTGCACGCGTGCGCTGTTTGGTCATCAACTGTCGGGGCGGGGATGCCCCGGTCCTCCTGCTCGATTCATGGCCGTGTCCTGGTGCCGATAACGCACCAGATCATCCCAGTGTTCCAGACGTTCGTCGTATCGCCGTCCGTCGGCCTCAGGAGTAGACGTGCCTCAGGAGTAGACGTGCGGCGCGAGGGTGCCCACCACGCGCAGGTTGCGGTACTTCTCGGCGAAGTCGAGCCCGTAGCCGACCACGAACTCGTTGGGGATGTCGAAACCGACGTAGCGCACGTCGATCTCCACCTTGGCGGCGTCGGGCTTGCGCAGCAGGGTGCAGATCTCGACCGAGGCGGGGTGGCGGGAGGCCAGGTTGGACCGGATCCAGCTCAGGGTCAGGCCGGAGTCGATGATGTCCTCGACGATCAGCACGTGCCGGTCGGTGATGTCGGTGTCCAGGTCCTTGAGGATCCGCACCACACCGGAGGACTTGGTGCCGGACCCGTAGGACGAGACCGCCATCCAGTCCATCTCGGCGGTGCCGGGCAGCGCCCGCATCAGGTCGGCCATGACGACGACGGCCCCCTTCAGCACCCCGACGAGCAGGACGTTCTTGTCCTCGTAGTCCGCCCAGATCTGGGCGGCCAGCTCGGCCAGCCGCGCCTGGATCTGCTCCTGGGTGTACAGCACCTTCTCCAGGTCGGCACCCATGTGCTCGGCGTCCACGTCGTCTCCTGTGCTCGGGGGGCGGGCCGTGCCCAGCCTAGAGGGGTGCCCAGTGGTGTGCCTACAGCAGTGCGACCAGGCCGCCCCGCCGGTGCAGCCGCAGGCCGCCGGGGAGGTCGACCGGCCCCTGCCCCCGCCACCGGCTGACCAGCTCGTCGACGGACCGCAGGTGCTCGGCGGTGAGCGCCCCCGAGGGGGAACCCGACCGCAGGGCCAGCTCACGCCATACTCTCCGACGCACCGCGACCGGCAGGTCGGCCAGGTCGGTCGCCGGCCAGGGTGGGTCACCGAGCTGGTCGTATGCCGTGCGCGCGGCGGCGTCGAGAGCGTCGGCGTCGTCGCGGAGCAGGTCCGCGGACCGGGCCAGGGCGGCCACCACCCCGGGACCGAGCTCGCGCTCCAGGACGGGCAGGACCCGCCGCGCACGCACCCGGGTGAATCCCAGGTCGGTGTTGTGGGGGTCGACCCACGGGGTCAGGCCGAGCGCCCGGCAGACGCCCTCGGTCTCGGCCCGGGACACCGTCAGGAAGGGGCGCACGATCCGCACCGCGGACCCCGGCGCGGCGGGGCGGACGGTGGGCATGCCGGCCAGGGAGCGGGCGCCGGACCCGCGGGCGAGGCCGAGGAGCACCTGCTCGGCCTGGTCGTCGCGGGTGTGGCCGAGCAGCACGGCGACGGCGCCGTGGCGCTCGGCCGCCTCGGTGAGCGCGGCGTAGCGCGCGTCCCGGGCTGCCGACTCCGGCCCCTCCCCGGTCTGCGCGACCGTGACCGGCACGATCTCGGGGGCCACCCCGAGTTCCCGGCACTGGGCGGCGGCCTGCTCGGCGACCGCTGCCGAGCCGGGTTGCAGCCCGTGGTTGACGATCACCGCGCGGACCGAGCCGCCGAGGCGCGGGACGACGAAACCGGCCGCCGCGGTCAGCGCCAGGGAGTCCGCTCCCCCGGAGCACGCGACCAGCAGTCGCTCACCGGCGAGCTCGAGCGACTCCACACACCGCCGGACCGCGACCCGGGCGGCAGCGACCTCGGGTGCCGGGCCGGCCACGGCGGCTCAGCCGTGGACCCGGCGCAGCCAGGCGTCCGGGTCGGCGATCTCGAGGGCGCGCGGCAGGGTCTCCGGGGACTCCCACACCCGGTTGAACCCGTCGCGGCCGACCTGGTCGGTGATGTGCCGGACGAAGACCGCGCCGTCGCGGTACTGCTTCATCTTCGCGTCCAGTCCCAGCAGGCGCCGCAGCACGCGGTCCACCGAGCCCGAGCCCTTGCGGCGCTGCTGGAAGCGACGGCGGATGGTGGCGACGGTCGGGATCACCGAGGGGCCGACGTCGTCCATGATGACGTCCGCGTGACCCTCGAGCAGGGACATCACGGCGGTGACCTCGGCCAGCCGCTCCCGCTGCTCGGGCGTGGCGAGCACCTGCGTGATGTCGGACTCCCCCCGCACGACGCCCGGCAGCGCCGCGACGATCTCCTGGACCCGCTGCCCGAGCTGGTCACCCTCGGGCACCAATTCGGTGCCGAGGTCGCGGGCCGCGTCCAGGATGTGCTGGCGCAGCCACGGGACCGCGGTGAACTGCACCCGGTGGGTCTCCTCGTGCAGGGCGACCCAGAGCCGGAAGTCGCTGCTGTCGACGTCGAGGTCCCGCTCGACGGTGAGGATGTTGGGCGCGACCAGCAGGAGCCGCGGGGTGCTCTCCGGCGCCAGGTCGTACTGCCCCAGCACCTTGGTGCTCATCCAGGCGAGCATCCCGGCGACCTCGGCCCCCGTCACCCGCCCGCCGAGACGCTGCGCGGTCGCGGACGGCTCGTGCCCGGCCTTGGCCCGCTTGGCCACGACCTGGTCCAGCACGGGCGCCAGCATCGCCTTCATCGAGACGGCGTTGGCGGCGATCCAGCCGGACCGGTCGACGACGAGCGGGGGCGGCGCGTCATCGGGGGCCTGCAGCCCACTGGTCTCCGCGACCGGCCGCGCCGCCCGGCCCGCGGCGTCCCGCAGCTCGGCGACGAGCGCGCCGACCTCCTCCGGCGAGGCGGTGGGGCCCGCCGGTGCCATCCGCCGGCCCACCGAGGCCGCGAACTCCCAGTCGACATAGTCGGCCCCCCGCCCGGGAGCGCCCCCGCCCGATCCGGCACCGCCCGATCCGGCACCGCTCGCCTCGGGGCCCCCCGGGGAGGTGGCGGTCGGCTCGCTCCGGTGCTCTTGCGTCATACGACCAACCTAACGGTCCCGGGCGACACCCAGCGGGTGTCGGCCGTCGGGCGTAGTTTGGTGCAGGTGAGCGGTGAGCCGTCCTACCTCTCCCGGCCGGTGCCCCCGCACCTGCGGCCGTATGTCGGGTGGCTGGTGGCCTACGACCTGGACCTGGGTGCTCCGGGCGTGCACCGCGGGCTGCCCTCCACGGCCCTGACCCTGGTGATCCCCATTGGGCACGAGATCGAGGTCGGGTGGTCCGGGCAGCCGGCCACCCGGCGCCGTTGGTCGGCCCTGGCCTCGGGGCTGCACGCGACGCCCGCCGAGATCCACCACGACGGGTGGCAGTCCGGCGTCCAGCTCTCGCTGACCCTGGCGGGGGCGTCGGCGCTGCTCGGCGAGTCGGCGTCCGACCTGGCGCACGAGCTGGTCGACCTCGCGGACGTGCGCGGGGCCGCTCGGGTGCCGGCACTGCGTCACCTCCCGGAGCGACTGCACGGGGCCGCGAGCTGGGCCGACCGCCTCCTGATCCTGGAGTCGACGCTGACCGAGGCCCTGGTCCGGAACGACCCGGTCGACCGGCGGCCGGAGGTCGGGCGGGCCCTCGCCGTGCTGACCCGCGGGGTGGCGGTCGGCGCCACGGCCGACGAGGTGGGCTGGAGCCGTCGGCACCTGGGCACCCAGGTCCGCGCCGCCTCGGGGCTGGCGCCCAAGGAGTTCCAGCGGGTGGCGCGGTTCGAGCGGTCTCACCGCCTGCTCCTGCGCGGCGCCCGGGCTGGATCGGTGTCGCGCAGCGAGTTCCCATTCCTTCAAGACCAGCCGGTCCCGGTGCGTGACCATGGTGGCGACGGCACCCGCGCGGCCGTGCGGACCGGCCGTCCGTGACGACGAAGGAGACCACCATGGGCGTTGGACTGTGGCAGACCCTGGCCTACCGTGACGCCGACGCAGCACTGCGCTGGCTGGCCGCGATCGGTTTCGAGGAGCGCGCCGTCCACCGCGACGAGAGCGACCCGTCCGTGATCGTCCACGCGGAGTGCCTGTGGCCGACCGGAGGAGGCCTCATGTTCGGCAGCATCACCGAGCGCCCCGACTGGGTGCAGCACCCCGGGACGGGTGCCACCTACCTGGTGTGCGACGACTGCGACGACGTCTTTCGGCGTGCCCTGACCGCCGGCGCGACGGTGCTGCGCGAGCCGGCGGACCAGGACTACGGCGGACGGACCGCCGTGGTGCGGGACCTCGAGGGCAACATCTGGTCGATGGGAACGTACGCCGGCGAGTAGCAGGGGCGGCCACGAGCCGAGCCACGGCCAGGCGGGTCGATCCCAGCCCCGAGCCTGTGGACGACCTCCCCGACACCGACCGCGCGCACGGTACGGTGCTCGGCGTGAAAGTCCGGGATCCGTTCGGTCAGACCTGGCGGGTGAGCCGCCGCTGGGTGCCGTGGCGCCGCCGGCTCAAGGGGGCGATCGAGTTGATGCCGGACCTGCCCACCGGCGACGACCCGATCAGCATGGTGATCCTGGTGATCATGCTCGTCCTGTTCGCGCCGGTCATCGTGGTGGTGCTCCTGTCCGGGGTCGAGCTGCTGCTGGTGCTGCTCGTGGTGCCGTTCGCCGCGCTGGGCCGGGTGATCTTCGGGCAGCAGTGGACCATCGAAGCGCGTCGCGGGTGGCGCCCCTGGTGGGAGGCCAAGGCCGGCACGTGGGGCCAGAGCGGGCAGGCGATCCGCGACGTCGCGACGGCCATCGAGCGGGGCACGCTCCCTCCGGCCACCATCGAGGGGCGGGGCGACTGAGGCTCGGTCGCCAGGCGGAAGCACGACGACGCGCTCGGTGAGGCCGTGGAGCGCAACCCGACGCGCTCGGTGAGGTCGTGGAGCGCAACCCGACGCGCTCGGTGAGGTCGTGGAGCGCACCCCGACGCGCCCGGTGAGGTCGTGGAGCGCAACCCGACGCGCCCGGCGGGGTGGCGGGGCGATGGGGACGCTCAGCAGCCGCAGGCGGCCAGCTCCGCGACCATCGAGTCGAAGACCGACCGTGCCTCTAGTGCCGAGGTGCCGTCCCGGCCGATCTCGTCGGCGACCATCGCATAGGCGAGCAGCCGCCCGTCCTGCGTCACGACGACGCCGGCGAGCGAGGTGACACCCGGCAGCGAGCCGGTCTTGGCCCGGGCCACGCCGACCCCCGGCTCCTGGTGGTCGAGGGCGAAGCGGTCCCAGAGCGTGCCGGAGTAGCCGGCGATCGGCATACCGCCCAGGGCCTCCTGCAGCTCGGGGTGGCTGTCGTCGGCGCCCAGGACGAGCAGGTCGCCTAGGACGCGCACCGGGATCGTGGTGCCGTCGGACAGCCCCGAGACGTCGGCGAGCACCACACCGGTCATGTCGATGCCGTAGTCGGCGACCTGCTGCACGACCCAGTCGCGGACCGAGGCCGGGTCGGGCTGGGCCCCGTCGGCGATCGCGGCCTGCCGCGCGAGCTGCTCCACCAGGGCGTTGTCGCTGCTGCGGATCGCCTCGTAGAGGACGTCGCGCGCCGGCGCCGACTCCACCTCCCCCAGCGCCTGCGCCCCGTCCGGGGCCGCGAGGCGCGGGACCTCCGTGCGCGGCCCTCCCCCGACGGCGATCCCCCGCTCCTTCAGAGCCGCCCGGAACAGAATCGCGGTGGCCTGGGCGGGGTCGCGCGGGGCCGGGTTGTAGGGGGTGGCGCGGTCCCCGACCAGTCCGAGCATGGTGATCGGACCGGTGAAGCCCTGGTTGAGCCAGAAGTCCGTCCACCCCTCCGGTCGGATCGCCCCCTCGCCGTATGTCGTGTCCAGACGCAGCCGGACCGGTGACTCCTCGGTGCCCAGCCCCTGGGCCCGCAGCGCGTCGGCGGTCTGGTCGGCCAGGTCACCCAGGCCCGCTTGACCGGCCACCCGGTCGGGGTCGCCCGCCCCCTCGGCGAGCATCATGTCGCCGCCGGCCACGAGGACGATCTGGTCCGCCTCGGGCCCGGTCACCACCCGGGTCCGGAACCCCTCGTCCATCGGGAGCGCCGTGACGACGGCGGCAGCCGCGAGCAGCTTGGTCGTGGAGGCCGGGGTCAGGGCGCTGTCGACGTTCCGGTCGACCAGATGCTCCCCGGTGCCGACGTCGCGGACCGTCACCGCCACGTGCGCGGCGTCGCCCAGCCACTCGTTGCCCAGCTCGTCCTGCAGCTCGCCGGCGACCACCGCCGGGTCGGCGGGCAGGCCGCGGCTCACCGGCTGCAGGACCGGGACGGGGTCCGGCGCGATCCGCGGACGCACCTCCGCCTGCGCCTGGACGACCCCCACCGAGCCGCCTGCGGAGCCGGCCGTCGCGTCGCCGGCGTCAGCCTGCGTCGGGGACGCGGAGGAGGTGACGGTTCCCGGGGAGGAGGGTCCGGCATACGAGCTCGCCGCGGGCAGCGCGAGGGCCACCGACAGCACGGCGACGGCCGTGCGGCGACGTCCCACCATGACCCTGCTTTCCACAATTTCCCGAATGTGCGCGAAACTCTTGCCTGAAGCGTAAACGCCCTACCTCCGATCTGTTCCGACCACGAAGGGTTGACCTCATGCATTTCGACGTGACCATCGAGATCCCGCAGGGGAGCCGCAACAAGTACGAGGTGGACCACGCGACGGGCCGGATCCGGCTGGACCGGATGCTGTTCACCGCCACCCGCTACCCGGCCGACTACGGCTACATCGAGGACACCCTCGGTGAGGACGGTGACCCGCTGGACGCCCTGGTGCTGCTCGACGAGCCGACCTGGCCCGGCTGCCTGGTCGCGGCCCGCCCGATCGGCATGTTCCACATGCGCGACGAGGCCGGCGGCGACGACAAGATCATCTGCGTCCCCGCCGACGACCCGCGCAAGTCCAACATCCGCGAGCTGGAGCACATCGGCGACCACACCCGCCTGGAGATCCAGCACTTCTTCGAGGTGTACAAGGACCTCGAGCCCGGCAAGTCCGTCGAGGGCGCCCACTGGGCCGGCCGGGTCGAGGCCGAGCAGACCTACCACGAGGCGGTGCAGCGGGCCAAGGACGCAGGCCTGACCACCGCGCGGTGGTCTGGGCCGGGCAACCAGGCCCACTGACCGGCGTCGGGGCTCAGGCCTCCGGCCGGGCCGCTGACCGTCGGGCACCCAAGCCCGGGTCGGTCAGGGACGGCCGGCCTGCGGCAGGATGCCGGACACGTAGTACATGCCGGTGATCTTGGTGCCGCTCCAGGTGGACCAGTCCCGCAGGGAGTGGATGACCTGACCGTCACCCAGGTAGATCCCGACGTGGTAGATCCCGGCCGTGGTGCCGTCGGTGCTGTAGAACAGCAGGTCACCGCGCTGCGCCTGGCTCAGCGGGACCTGGGTGGTCTGCTGGTACTGGACGCGGCTCGAGTGCGTCAGGTAGACGCCGGCCTGGGCCCAGGACATCTTGGTCAGGCCTGAGCAGTCGTATCCCTCCGGGCCCTCTCCGCCCCAGATGTAGGGCTTGCCGATCTGCTCGTGGGCGTACGCGATCGCGGTCTCCGCACCTGGGGCCGGCCCGGGCGGAGGCGGCGGTGGCTCGGGCGCCGGCGGCGGTGGTGGCGGGGTGGGCGTCGGCGTGGGCGTTGGCGTCGGCGTCGGCGGCGGCGTGGGCGTAGGCGTCGGGGTGGGAGTCGGCGTCGGGGTGGGAGTCGGTGTGGGAGTGGGAGTCGGCGCCGGGGTGGGCGTCGGCGTCGGCTTGGGTGTGGGTGTCGGAGTAGGCGTCGGTGTCGGGGTGGGTGTCGGCGCGGGCGTCGGGGCCGGGGTGGGTGCCGGCGCAGGCGGCACGGTGGGCTGCGGCGCCGACTCGCTCGGGGCCTCCGGGAGACTCGGGTCCGCCGCACCGGTGGGTGCCGCGTCCTCCGCCTCCTCCTGCGCCCGTCGGTCGGCCTCCGCCTGCCGGGCTGCCTCTTCCTCGATGCGCCGCTGCTCCGCCTCGGCAGCGAGCCGGTCGGCCTCCTCCTGCAGGTGCGTCTGGCGGGATCGTTCGGTCTCCAGCGAGACTTCGCGCAGACGGGACAGCTCGACGAGGGTCGCCTCCCGCTCGCTGGCCAGGGCCGTGCTCTTCGCCTCGGCCTCCGCGAAGGCGGCGTTCGCCGCGTCCTCGGCCTCCTGCGCGCGGATCGCCGCCGCCTCCGCCTGGGCGGCGGCCAGCGCAGCCTCCCGCTCCAGCGCCTGGGCGGTGCCGGAGGCCACAGACGCATCGGACATGTCCCGCGCCCGGATCCGCCCGACAACCTCCAGTGAGCCCGCGCGCTCGATCAGGTCCTGCGGACCGGCCGAGAGCAGGACCTCGAGCGTGGACAGCCCGCCGGACTTGTAGGCCTCGGCAGCGTGCCGCCCGAGCACCCGGTTGGCCGTGTCCGCCTCGGCCCTGGCCGCTGCCGCCTCGTCGGCGAGGCGCTCAGCCTCTGCCTGTGCGGTGTCGGCCTCGTAGGTGGCCTGCGCCGACGCCTCCCCAGCAACCGCTGCCGACTGCTGGGCGCTGCGCAGCTGGTCGGTGTAGCTCAGCATCAGGGCGTCGAGTTCGGCGACTCTTCCCTCGGTCTCCACGACGACCTGCTGCGCCCGCCGCACGTCCTCCTGCGAGGGCACCCGGTCCTCGGGGGCCGCTGCCGCCGGCACGGCCGGGGCGAGCAGGAGGGCAGCAGCGATCAGAGCGCCATACCGGGGCCGGTGTCCGTGGCGGGCCACAACGTCTCGCTTCCGTCTCAGGGTGGCCGCCAGGGCAAGGCAGAAGGTGTGCGGCCGCCCATGACGGTAGGCTCAAAATGCCCCACAGGAAACTCCAGTCACGTCTATTTATGCAGGTCACAAGCGTCACAACCGTCTCATGAACCCCAGCAGAGAAAACGTTCGAAATCACACCAATGTTTTTCAGCAGGTCACCCTGACGCGGCCCGAGATCCGTCGATATTCGATCATCAGGTCACAATGTGATAACGAATGCCGATGCGACGGTATCGTGGGGGCTCGAAGGTCCGTCCTACGGCTGCCGTGGGCCACCCGGGCCCGACCATCCATCACATCCCAGGGGGAGACATGACCGCATCACCCGGAACGCTCGGCGCGCCCGAAGGTGGCGCGTCGTACACCTACGAGCCACCCGTCCAGGGCAGCAAGAACCGCCCCGCCCTCCTCGTTGCCCTGGCGGTCGTCGCCGCCCTGGTCATCGGGGGCGGCGCGTGGGCCGTGACCCGCTCGCTCGGTGGCGGCGGGGACCAACCGGCCAGCGCCCTGCCCGCTGACACCGCGGCATACGTCCGTCTGGACATCGACCCGAAGATCGGCCAGAAGATCGCCGCCGTCCGCTTCTTCGACGGACTTGACGACGACGTGCTCGGGAAGCTGCGCAGCGAGGACATCCGAGAGGAGTTCTTCAACTGGGCGGCCGAGGAGGAAGAGGCTTTCGCCGCGATCGACTACGCCGAGGACGTCGAGCCCTGGCTCGGCGACCGGATGGCGCTGGGCATCGTGCCGAACGGCAGCGACGAGCCCTACTTCGGCATCGCGCTGCAGGTCAAGGACGAGGACGCCGCGAACGCGGGGCTGACCAAGCTGCAGGAGGCGACGAACGCGTCCGAGGAGAACGCCGACGAGGGACTGGACTGGTTCTTCCACGGTGACTACGCCGTGCTGACCACGACCGGGACCGTCGGCGCCCTGCAGGACCTGACGGAGGCCGGCACGCTGGCCGACAAGGACACCTTCCGCCAGGACATGGCCGCCCTCGGCGACGAGGGCGTGCTGTCGGCCTGGGTCGACGCCGAACCGCTGGCCACCCTGGCGGACAGCCCGCTGGCCGAGCAGTCGCTCGACAACGCCGCCGCCATGGACCCCTCCGGGGCCCTGGGCAGTATGGCGGGCACGAGCCGGCTGGCCGAGCAGGCCGCCACCGGCCGCTTCGCGGCGGCCGTGCGGTTCTCCGAGGACTCCATCGAGGTCGGTGGCGTCACCCGCGGCATGGAGGGCTTCGGGATCGAGGGCGGCGACAGCGGTCAGCTCATCCTGGACCTCCCGGAGGACACCGTGGCGGCCTTCAGCCTGGAGCACGGTGACCAGTACGTCGGCCACCTCTACGACATGCTCAAGTCCGAGTTCCCCGAGGACTTCGCCGAGGCGGAGGCCCAGGCGGCGGAGGCCGGGTTCGCCCTGCCCGATGACGTCCAGACCCTCGTGGGCTCCAGCCTCGTGCTCTCGGTCGGCCCCGGCCTGCTGGAGATCCAGGACAATCTCGATGACTTCAACGCCTGGGAGATCGCCTACCGCACCGAGACCGACACCGACGCTGCGGAGGACCTGCTGAGCCGGCTGTTCCAGCTGACGGGCGACCCGCAGATGCAGCAGCTCCTGACGCAGCGCGCCGACGACGGCGTCCTGACCGTGGGCGTCAGCCAGCCCTACGTCAGCACGGTCGCCGAGGGCGGCAGCCTGGGCGACCTCGCGGCCTTCAAGTCGGCCGTCCCGAACGCCGCGGACGCGGACTCGGTGTTCTTCGTCAACGTCAACAGCTTCGAGCAGTACTACCTGGCCGAGATCGACGACGCCGAGGCCCGGGACGCTCTCGAGCTGCTGGCCGCCGTGGGCTACAGCGCCTCCAGCGACTCCGACGGCAATGGCGAGTTCACCTTCCGTCTCGTCGCCGACGAGTGATCGGCGAGGGAGCCTGACCCACCAGGGCCCGGGCACCTGACCCACGACAAAGGCCCCGTCACCGGTGTTTCCACTGGTGACGGGGCCCTGTTGTCGGAGCCGCCCGTCGGAGCCGCCTATCGGAATCGAACCGACGGGACCACCGAACGCGGCGGGTCAACCAGGCATCCTCAGACGGCCCCAGCCTTCCCCACGAGCCAGCAGGCTCGGTCGCCGGGTGCGTGCGGGGGCGTACAAATCACCACGAAAAAGCAAACGGTCCCCGCCAGCGTTTCCGCTGGTCAGGGACCGTTACCGAGCCGCCTATCGGAATCGAACCGATGACCTATTCATTACGAGTGAATCGCTCTAGCCGACTGAGCTAAGGCGGCGTGCGCCCGTCGAAGGGCGCCAAGGGAGGATAACCGATCGCGAGACGCCAGAGCGAATCGCCCGGCCGCTGCCGATCGGGTGGTCACCACACGGCGCTCGTTCGGTGGGCCGGATCCTCACCACACGACGCGCCCTGTCGGGTGAAATCTCGCAACACGGCGCGCTCAGTCGCCCGAAACCCCACCACACGACGCGCCCTGTCGGGTGAAATCTCGCAACACGGCGCGCTCAGTCGCCCGAAATCCCACCACACGGCGCTCGGTCGGGCCTTCAGCAGGTGAGGCCGTCCTGTGGGACGGTCCCGTCGACGAGATAGGCGTCGACGGCGTCGTCGATGCAGTCGTTGGACCGTCCGTAGGCGGTGTGACCGTCACCGTCGTAGGTGAGCAGGACACCCGAGGACAGCGTCTCCGCCAGCGAGACGGCCCATTCGTAGGGAGTGGCCGGGTCGCGGGTCGTGCCGAT
>JAAYYA010000263.1 GCA_012515595.1 Actinomycetales bacterium | reverse complement strand
CCGCACCGGCGGGCCCGCCAGGGCCTGGGCTGGGTGCAGGACGACCGCGGCATCTACGCCTCCCTGACGGTGGAGGAGAACCTCCTACTGCCACCGGTGACCGACCGCGACAAGGCCTGGTCGGTCAAGGAGGTCTACGCAGCCTTCCCCGCCCTGTCCGACCGGCGGCTGGCGCCCGGCACGACCCTGTCCGGCGGCGAGCAGCAGATGCTCGCGGTCGCCCGGGTGCTGCGCACCGGGTCCCGGCTGCTGCTGCTGGACGAGCCCAGCGAGGGCCTGGCCCCCGTGATCGTGCAGCAGATCAGGGACATCCTGCTGCAGATCAAGGAGCGCGGGACCACCGTGCTCCTGGTCGAGCAGAACGTGAAGTTCGCGGCCACCGTCGCCGACCGGCACTACGTCCTCGCCGAGGGCGCGGTCGCCGCCAACCTGGACAACGAGGAGTTCACCCAGCGACAGGGCGAGCTGCTCAGCTTCCTCGGCATGTAGCCCCCATGTAGCCCCCAACCCCCCCGAAGCCCCCGACCGGAGGCGACCACCCCACCCACACGCGGGTCCGCGCCCAGCGGCCTGCACGGCATACAGACAGTCATGAACACAGGCACCACCTCAAAGGAGAGAACCAGCATGACCAACAAGGCACTCGTCGCGACGGCAGTCGTGTCCGCCAGCGCCCTCATCCTGTCGGCCTGCGGCAACGCCGGCCCCGGTGGTGGGGACGAGGACGCGTTCACCGACGGCAAGGTCGTCATCGCCGTCCTGAACGACCAGTCCGGCGTCTACAAGGACCTGTCCGGCCCGAACAGCGTCAAGGCCGTGGAGATGGCCGTGGCCGACTACAAGGCGGAGTACGGCGACGACGCGGTGATCGACGAGATCGAGGTCATCACCGCCGACCACCAGAACAAGCCGGACATCGCCAACACCAAGGCCCAGGAGATGTACGAGCGCCAGGGCGCAGACATCATCCTCGACGTGCCGACCTCCTCCGCGGCCCTGGCCGTGGCCGAGCAGGCCAACAGCCACAAGAAGCTGCACTTCAACATCGGCGCGGCGACCACCGAGCTCACCGGCGCCCAGTGCAACCCCTACACCTTCCACTACGCCTACGACACCTACATGCTGGCCAACGGCACCGGCAAGACGGTCACCGAGAACGGCGCCACCAACTGGCAGATCATCTACCCGGACTACGCCTTCGGCCAGGACATGAACAAGTCGTTCACCACGGCCATCGAGGCGGCGGGCGGCACGGTCGGCGGCCACATCGCCACCCCGTTCCCGAACGACAACTTCAGCACCTTCCTCACCAAGGCCGCGGCGGAGAGCCCCGACGTCATCGGCACCATGCAGGCCGGCGGTGACCTGATCAACCTGGTCAAGCAGTATGGCGAGGCCGGGCTGGCCGACCAGGGCATCGGTCTGGCGGTGGGCCTGATGTTCATCACCGACATCCACTCCCTGGGTGTCGAGCCGTTCAAGGGCGTCACCTTCACCGACGCCTGGTACTGGAACATGGACGACGAGGCCCGCGAGTGGGCCGACAAGTTCCTGGAGGAGACCGGCGGCCGTCCGTCGTTCGCGCACGCCGGCAACTACTCCGCGGCCAAGCAGTACCTCGAGGCCGTCCAGGCCGAGGCCACCGACGACGCCGACACCGTCGTGGGGCACCTGGAGGGCAAGGAGGTCGACGACGTCTTCCTGCGGGACGGCCAGTTCCGCGCCGAGGACCACCGCGTGATCCACGACGTCTACCTGGCCGCCGTCAAGGACGCCGCGGACGTCAGCGAGGACTGGGACTACCAGGAGATCGTCAGCACCATCCCGGCCGCCGACGCCTTCCGTCCGGTCGAGGAGTCCATCGCCGCGGGCTGCAACCTCGGCGACTGACCACCGCCTCCGGGGGCCGGCTCACCGCCGGCCCCCGGGGCCGTTCAACCCCAACTGCGAGGACAACGCATGAACTCGGTGCTGCAGTACGCGATCCAGGGTCTGGCGACCGGCAGCTTCTACGCCATCGCCGCCCTCGGGCTCGCGATCATCTTTGGTGTGCTGGGCGTGGTGAACTTCGCGCACGGCGCCTGCTACATGCTGGGAGCCGTGGTCGCGGCCGTGCTGCTCGACCTCATCGGCCTGAACTTCTGGGCGGCTCTCATCGTGGTGCCGATCCTGTTGTTCATCTTCGGGGTGATCATCGAGCGCGGCCTGGTGCAGTGGCTGCTACGACTAGATCCGCTCTACAACTTCCTGCTGACCTTCGGTCTGTCCCTCTTCCTGGTGGACCTGATCAAGCGGCAGTATGGCGTGTCCGGCCTGCCGTACACCCGCCCGGAGATCCTGACCGGGCAGATCACCTTCGGTGAGCTGCGGCTGCCGACCT
>JAAYYA010000262.1 GCA_012515595.1 Actinomycetales bacterium | reverse complement strand
GAGGTCTCCACGGGCCAGCCCTCCTGCTGCACCCGGAAGGGCCCGGCCGCCAGGCCGAGGATGCGGGCGGCGGCCCGCAACCGGAGGTCGCGCGCGTCGAGGGTGGTTTCCCAGCGCTGCTGCAGGGCGCTGGCGTAGGCCGCGACCCGGTCCGGCTGGGCGGAGATCGTGTGCCAGACCGCCAGGTGACCCAGCATGGTGCCGGGGTCGTCGCCGGGCCGGGCCACCCCGAGGGTGTCGACGTCCAGCAGGCCGCTGACCAGGCCGTTCTCGACCAGCAGCTGGGCCTCGTGGTAGTCGCCGTGGGCCGGGACCCGCTCCGCAACGTCGTCGGTCCCGATGCTCGCCTCGAGCCAGTCGATCCGCTCCTTCTCCATCGGCAGCAGGTGGCGCAGCAGCTCGGCGACCCGCGGTGCCGCCTCGATCGCCGAGTGGACGGTCGCCGCCCGGTCCAGTCGTGGCAACGTCCCGGGAATGCCGGCGATGACGTCGGGGTGAGGCAGGTGACCGGCGGGGTCCTCGAGGGTGTCGCGCAGGGTGGCTCCCGTCATACTCCGCATGGCGAGCAGCCCGAGGTCGGTGTTGATCCCCAGCGGCTCCGGGACCGGCAGGATGCCCTCCAGGCTCAGGTGGCGCTGGTAGAGGGAGTTCAGGCGTTTGGGCTTGACCAGCTTGAGATACACCTTGTGACCGGAGCCGGTGACCTCGATGACGGCGCGCCGGGTGGGTCGGTAGGCGCGGAGCCGGGTGACGGGGTCGGTGAGCTGTCCGCCCAGGCCGGCGATCAGGGACGCGGCCACCTCCGGCTGGAGCACGGTGGACAGGGACGGCAGGAAAGGGTCGTCGGGGACCCGCCACACGGCGACCCGGGCGTCGTCCGCGCCCACGACGGTGGCACCCTCGGGAGCCTCGAGTGTCGTCCCGACATAGGTGGCCCGGCCGGCCAGCGGGCCGCCCTCGACGATGGCGCCCCAGGAGACGGTCGCGCTGCGCCCCGGCCACCAGGTGACCTGGCTGACGGCAACCGCGGTGACCGTCCCGCCGGTGGCCTCGACCAACGCGCCCAGGGGGCCGGGCACCTGGTCGGTGAGCAGGTCCGGCAGGGCCGGGAGGGCGGGGTCGCTCAGCGAGGCCGTCCACTGGCGGTCGGTGAGGGGCAGGGTGCCAGGGGTGGGGCCGGGGTCTGGCGTGTCGGGCGTGGTGGGGCCGGGGTCTGGCGTGCTCATCGGGCCGTCGCCGACTTCGGTGCGCTGCCGCCGCGGGAGGCCGTCTGCATGAGCCGCTCCAGTTCCGTGCTCTGGTCGTCGGTGGGCAGTCCCCACCCTGGCTCGTATCCCACCACCTCGCGCAACGGCGTGGCGCTCCGGGTGCCGAGCAGGATCTCGATGTCGTCAGGGCCGAGCAGCGCGGGGTGCACGACGCCGCACGCCTCGGCGAGCTTGAGCATCTCGCGGCGCCACGCCCGCAGGTAGTTCGCGGCGCGGTCCGCCTTGAGAGGCACGTCGATGCCCCGGGTCAGCCAGGCGTTCTGGGTGGCCACGCCGGTCGGGCAGGAGTCGTCGTGGCACCGCTGGGCCTGGATGCAGCCGATGGCCATCATCGCCTCGCGGGCGACGTAGACCATGTCCGCACCCAGCGCGAAGGCGACGGCGGCGTTGTCCGGGAGCCCCAGCTTGCCGGCCCCGATGAAGACGACGTCGTCGGCCAGGCCGCGGCGCGCGAACTCCCGGTAGACCCGGGGGAAGCCGAGCCGGAAGGGCAGTGCCACGGAGTCCGCGAAGGACAGCGGCGCGGCACCGGTCCCGCCCTCGCCACCGTCGACGGTGATGAAGTCGACGCCCCGGTCGGTGGTGGCCATCTGCTCGGCCAGCTCCTCCCAGAAGGTGAGGTCCCCGACAGCCGACTTGATCCCGACCGGGAGCCCGGTCTCCGCGGCGAGCAGCTCGACCCAGTCCAGCATGCTGTCCACGTCGTGGAACTCGGCGTGCCGCGAGGGGCTGGCACAGTCCCGGTCCTTGCGGATCCCGCGGATCTCGGCGATCTCGTCGGTGATCTTGGCCTTGGGGAGCATGCCGCCCAGGCCGGGCTTGGCGCCCTGGCTCAGCTTCACCTCGATCGCGCGCACCGGCGCGGAGGCCACGAGCGCCTTGAGCCGTTCCAGATCGAACGAGCCGTCCTCGTCGCGGCAGCCGAAGTAGGCCGTGCCGATCTGGAAGATCAGTTCTGCGCCCTGCCGGTGGTGCGAGGCGATGCCGCCCTCGCCGGTGTTCTGCAGGGCCCCGGCGACGGCGCACCCCCGGTTCAGGGACCGGACCGCCGGTCCGGACAGCGACCCGAAGCTCATCGCCGAGACGTTGATGACCGACTCGGGCCGGAAGGCGTGCCGCCGCCCGCGGGCGGCGCCCATCACCTTGGCGCACGGCACGACGTCGTGCAGACCGGTGTGCACCAGGGGACTCGGGGAGACCGGCGCGAACGTGCGGTGCTTCAGCACGGCATACCCCTCGTCGTTCTCCATGTCGTTGTCGCTGCCGAAGCCGAAGTACGGGTTCTCCAGCTTGGAGCTGGCATAGATGAACCGACGTTGGTCCCGGCTGAACGGACGCTCCTCGTCGTTGTCGGTCACGATGTACTGCCGCAGCTCCGGCCCGACCTTCTCCAGCAGGTAGCGCGCGTGCCCGATCACCGGGAAGGTGCGCAGGATCGCGTGCTTGCGCTGCAGCAGGTCGTGGGTCGCCAGCGCGGCGAGTCCCGCGGCGGGGAGGGCGATGGCCTTCGTCCAACTCATGCCCGCCACTCTGCCCCATACGATGTCCACGTGTCCCGACATGTCCTCGTCCTCAGCGGTCCGAACCTCGCTGCCCTGGGCAGCCGCGAGCCCGAGATCTACGGCACCCTCACCCTGGCCGAGCTGGAGTCCCAGGTGCTGGCCGAGGCCGCCGCGCTGGGTCTGGAGGCCACCTGCCGGCAGACCGACGACGAGGCCGAGCTCATCGGCTGGCTGCACGAGGCGGCCGCCGCCGGGTGGGACGTGGTCCTCAACCCGGCGGCCTTCACCCACTACTCGTATGCCGTGGGGGACGCGTGCGCGCACCTCGCCGGGATGGGATCTCGCCTGGTCGAGGTGCACCTGTCCAACCCGGCGTCCCGGGAGGCCTTCCGGCACACCTCGGTGGTCGCTCGCTCGGCCACCGGGACGATCGCCGGGTTCGGGGCGGGGTCGTACCTGCTGGCCCTGCGCGCGCTGGCGTCGCTGACCGGCTGAGTCGGCGTTACCGTTCGCGGCGGCCGAGCCGTTAAACTGGCCGACGATCCCGAGCCCCTCCCTCAACGTGCCGTGCGCGCGGGCGGGCCCACTCGACATACGAAAGAGACATCTGTGGCAACCACGAACGACCTGAAGAACGGCCTCGTCCTCAACATGGACAACGGGCTCTGGCAGGTGCTGGAGTTCCAGCACGTCAAGCCCGGCAAGGGCCCGGCGTTCGTCCGGACCAAGCTGAAGAACGTCACCTCGGGCAAGATCGTCGACAAGACCTTCAACGCCGGCACCAAGGTCGAGACGGCCACCGTGGACCGCAGCGACATGGAGTACCTCTACAACGACGGCACCGACTTCATCTTCATGGACAGCAAGACCTACGAGCAGGTCCCGGTGTCCGCGGAGATCATGGGGACGGCCGCGGACTACCTGCTGGAGAACGGCCAGGCGATGATCGCCCAGCACGAGGGCACCGTGCTCTACATCGAGCTGCCGCCGAGCGTGGTCCTGGAGATCACCCACACCGAGCCGGGCCTGCAGGGCGACCGCTCCACCGGCGGCACCAAGCCGGCCACCCTGGAGACCGGTGCGGAGATCCAGGTCCCGCTGTTCCTGGAGTCCGGCACCAAGGTCAAGGTGGACACCCGCGACGGGTCCTACCTCGGCCGCGTGAACGACTGACCCCTCGGTGGCCGCACGTAGCAAGGCCCGCAAGCGGGCCCTCGAACTGCTCTTCGAGGCCGAGGCCCGCGGCGTGAACGTGGGGGAGCTGCTCGCCGAGCGGGTCGCCGCTCCCACCACGCAGCACCCGCTGCCGGAGTACACCGTCACCGTCGTGGAGGGGGTCCTGGCCCACTGGGCCGAGATCAACGAGGTCCTGGAGACCTACAGCCACGGCTGGCCGCTGGAGCGGATGCCCTCCGTCGACCGCGCCGCCCTCCGCATCGGGTCCTGGGAGATCGTCTGGAACGACGAGGTCCCCGACCCCGTCGCGATCTCCGAGGCGGTGGAGCTGGTCAAGGGGATGTCCACCGACGAGTCGCCGAAGTTCGTCAACGGCCTGTTGGCCCGGGTGTCCGACGTGAAGGCCACCATCGCCTGACGCGAGTCCCGGGACCCGACCGAGTCCCGGGACCCGACCGAGTCCCGGGACCCGACCGAGTCCCGGGACCCGACCGAGCGCATGGTGTTGCGCTGTGAGACGCCACCGGGCGCGTGGGGTGGCGTTCCTGGGGGTGACCGAGCGCGCGGCGGTGTCGTATGCCGTCGCTAGGCCGGGCGCCCCGGGCGAGACTCAGGCGCCGGTAGGGACCGCCAGTCGCTCCGGCCTCTGGATGCGGCCGTCGATTCGCAACCACCCCCGGAAAGGGGTGGTGTCCGGGTCCTGGACTGCACGCCATACTCGCCCGACAACCTGCTCAGGGTTCTTCTGGATGTCCTGCGTCGTCCAGCGCACACCCTTGAGGCCGAGCGCGACGAGACGCTCGTGGCGCTCATCCTGCTGAGCCTGGACACGGCTCACCGACTCCTCCGGCGTGAGGCCGAGTTCCTCGGTCAACAGGTAGTACTTCGAAGCGCCGTCGGCCTCGAGGAAGACATCGCCGAGCAGCCCGTCGACACGGCCGACGAAGTGGAAGCCCTCATCCAGCACCTCGACCTGTGGCCGCGGGAGCGGGAGTCCGAGCCCGTGCATGGTGACGAAGGAGAAGGACTCCAGCCACGACTCCCTGCGTGGATCATGCATGGCTAGGGCGTCCAACGCGCGTGGGCGGCCCCGCCAGCGCACCTGCGTGCCGAGCACCGCCTCGACCTCAGGAGCAGTGACCAGCTCGTCGCGCACCGCCGCATCGAGCAGCGCCACCGATTGCGGTGGGCGCGAGGTTCGCAGGACGTCGGCCACGGTGCGCGCCAGGGTGGTGGTCCGTATGCCATCGATGCTCGTTGCCACATTGGCGACGGAGTCGGCGTGATGCAGTTCGACCCCGGGCTTGCGCCGGGAGCACGG
>JAAYYA010000261.1 GCA_012515595.1 Actinomycetales bacterium | reverse complement strand
CGCGAGCGACTTGCGGTCCAGGGCAAGAAGGACGCCAAGCTGGCCAAGCGCCTGGAGTCCGAGCTGGAGTGGGTCCGCTCCAACCCCAAGGCGAAGCAGACCAAGAACAAGGCCCGTCTGGCCCGCTACGAGGAGATGGCGACCGAGGCGGAGAAGACCCGCAAGCTCGACTTCGAGGAGATCCAGATCCCGCCGGGTCCGCGCCTGGGCGCCCAGGTCATCGAGGTCACCGACCTGCGCAAGGGCTTCGGCGACCGGATCCTCATCGACGATCTGTCGTTCACCCTGCCGCGCAACGGCATCGTGGGCGTCATCGGCCCCAACGGTGTCGGCAAGACCACGCTGTTCAAGACCATCGTCGGACTGGAGGAGCCGGACGCGGGCACCGTCAAGATCGGCGAGACCGTCAAGATCTCCTACGTCGACCAGTCCCGCGGCGGCATCGACCCGGAGAAGTCCCTCTGGGAGGTCGTCTCCAACGGCAACGACTTCATCCAGGTCGGCAACGTCGAGATCCCCTCGCGCGCCTACGTCTCCCAGTTCGGCTTCAAGGGCCCGGACCAGCAGAAGAAGGCCGGCATCCTCTCCGGTGGTGAGCGCAACCGCCTCAACCTGGCGCTGACCCTCAAGGAGGGCGGCAACCTGCTGCTCCTGGACGAGCCGACTAACGACCTGGACGTCGAGACCCTCGGCTCGCTGGAGAACGCGCTGCTCAACTTCCCGGGCTGCGCCGTGGTCATCTCCCACGACCGGTGGTTCCTGGACCGCGTCGCCACCCACATCCTGGCCTACGAGGGCACCGACGAGGAGCCCGCCAACTGGCACTGGTTCGAGGGCAACTACGGCGCCTACGAGGAGAACAAGGTCGAGCGGCTCGGCGCGGAGGCGGCCCGTCCGCACCGCGTCACCTACCGCAGGCTCACTCGCGACTGAGCGACCTCGCGGGGATGCTCCGATGACCGGCCGGGACCCGCAGGAGCGGGACGACAGCCTCCTGGGCGAGGTCGTCGCGCCGCTCACCGACCCGGACCGCCTCTACCGCGGTGCCGCCCGCCCCGCGGTCCAGCTGCCCGTCCTGGTGGTGTGCCTGCTGGCCGGGCTGTTCAGCGGCTGGGTCACCGTGGCCATCGCGAGCGCCGGTGAGCCGGTGGGCGAGGACCAGGACCCGGCGGCCGCGGTGGCGCTGATCTTCGCCGGGCTCACCCTGGCGATGCTCGGGCTCGTCGTCGGCGCCGGCATCGAGATGGTTCGGCAGATCCGCACGACCGGCTGGTCCCGCCCGACCCCGCGCGAGCAGATCCCGCGGATCGACCCCGGGACGGTTCGCGGGGTGGCCTACCTGGTCGCGTTCGGCGGGCTGGGCACCGCCATGGTCGCCGGGCTCCTGGTGGCCGGCGGATGGCGGCTGGCGACCGTGACGATCCTCGGCTACAGCCTCCTCCCCCTCCTCGCCGCCCTGGGCGTGGTGGCGTGGCGCCGGTCCCGGGCGGCGCGGCGCCGGTGAGCGCGCCCCTGCCGGCTCGCGACGGGGTCCCGCCCGTGAGGTTCAGTATGCCGATCGGCGGGGTCTGGGGGACCGTCGCCGAGTTCCTCCTGGACCGGACCCGAGGGGCTGCCGAGGTGGCCCGCCGTCTCGACTCGGGCGAGGTCCGCCTGGGTGACGGCACAACGGTGACCCGGGACACGGCATACCGACCGGGGGAGTGGGTCTATCTGCACCGGGACCTGCCCGAGGAGACGCCGGTGCCCGGGGAGATCGTCGTGCTGCACGAGGACGAGCTGCTGCTGGTGGTCGACAAGCCGCACTTCCTGGCGACCATGCCGCGGGGCCGGCACGTGCGGGAGACCGTGCTGGTCAGGTTGCGGCGGCAGGCGGGGTGGGAGCAGGTGCAGCCGGCCCATCGCCTGGACCGGCTGACCGCCGGGGTGCTGCTGCTCACCAAGGACCCGGCGGTGCGGGGTGCCTACCAGGAACTGTTCGCCACGCGGGCCGTGGACAAGACCTACCTGGCGGTGGTCGCCCTACCCGCCGGGCGCGATCTGCCGGGCGAGGTGCGCTCGCGGATCGAGAAGACACGCGGGCAGCTGCAGGCCGTCGAGGTGCGAGGCGAGCCGAACGCCGTGACGCGGCTCGAGGTCCTGGAGCGTGTCCCGCGGGGCGGTGCTGGTCCGACGACAGGCGCCGACGACTTGGCGTTGCTGCGGCTCAGGCCGGAGACGGGGCGCACCCACCAGCTGCGGGTGCACCTGGCGGGGCTCGGCGCGCCGATCGTGGGCGACCCGCTGTATCCGCAGGTCCGGGACGTCGCGCCGGACGACTTCAGCGAGCCGCTCCGGCTGCTGGCCTCCGAGCTGGCCTTCACCGACCCCGTCACCGGGCGGCCGCACCGGTTCGTGTCGCGGCGCACGCTCGGTCTCACGCCGCGTGAGACCGCTGCCGGAGCGGCTCAGTAGTCCACCGGGTCGCGGGAGATCGGGCAGGTCATGCAGTGCCCACCGCCGCGGCCTCGACCGAGCTCGGCCCCCCGGATCGGGATGACCTCGATGCCGGCGTCCCGCAGCAGCTGGTTGGTGTAGGTGTTGCGGTCGTAGGTGAAGACCACGCCCGGCTCGACCGCCACGGCGTTGTTGCCGCTGTCCCACTGCTGGCGCTCGCCGGCATACCAGCCGCCGCCGGGCTCGACGGCCCGCAGCGCCCGCAGACCCAGCGAGTCGGCGACGGTCTCGATGAAGGAGCCGCGCTCCTCGGTCACCTCCAGGCCCCCGTCGTCCGCGGGCCGCAGGGAGACCGTGCGGATGCCGTCCACGATGTCGGGGTAGTAGGTCACCACGTCCCGGTCGGCGAAGGTGAAGACGGTGTCCAGGTGCATGGCCGCCCGGAGCTTGGGCATCGCTGCGACCACGACCCGGCTGGCCGCCTCCGCCGCGAACAGGGCCGCGGCGACCTGGGTGATCGCCTGCCGGGACGTGCGCTCGCTCATCCCGATGAGGACCGCGCCGTGGCCGATGGGCATCACGTCGCCGCCCTCGATCGTGGACTGCCCCCAGTCCTGCTCCGGGTCGCCCCACCACACGGTGCTGCCGGTGTAGTCGGGGTGGAACTCGTAGACGGCCTTCATCAGCAGCGTCTCGTCGTGCCGCGCGGGCCAGTAGAGCGGGTTCAGGGTGAGGCCGCCGTAGATCCAGCAGGTGGTGTCGCGGGTGTAGATGGTGTTGGGCAGCGGCGGCATGAGGTACTCGGTGACGCCCTCGGAGTGCCGGGCCAGGGCCAGGTGGGCGGAGCGGAACTCCGCCGGCATCTCCCGGGTCGAGAGCCCGCCGATGAGGAACTCGGTGAGGGTCGTGGCGTCCAGGGTGTCCAGGTAGGCGCGGGTGTCGTCGACCAGACCGATCCCCACGTCGTTGACGGTCAGCTTGCGGTCCAGCAGCCACTCCCTCGCCCCCGGGACGGCTAGCGTCTCGACGAGCAGCTCGTGCAGCTCCACGACCTCGACCCCGCGCGAGCGCAGGTTGTCCACGAACTCCTGGTGGTCCCGCTGCGCGCTCTCCACCCAGAGGACGTCGTCGAAGAGCAGGTCGTCGTTGTTGCTGGGGGTGAGCCGCTCGTGGCTCAGCCCCGGTCGGCAGACCAGCACCTTGCGGAGCCGGCCGACCTCGGAGTGGACCCCGTGGGTGGGCTGCGACATGGGTGGTCCTTTCTGCGGTTCCTAGAGCTGGACGGTGCCGTTGGCCAGCAGCACGATACCGACGACGGCGAAGGCCAGGACCGCGACGAAGATCGCCAGCCCGGACCCGGTGAACAGGCGGGCGTCCCGCTCACGCCGCGCCACGACATACAGGATGGTGGCCGGTGCCAGCAGGATGCAGGCGAGGAACAGGAAGAGGTAGCCCGCGGCCCACACCAGGAAGAGGGTGTAGATCGTGGACAGGACGGCGACGACCAGCTCCCGGGTGCGCTCCCTCGGCGCGGCGTCCTGGTAGCCATCCCGGGCCAACGCCACCTTCACCGCGAAGGCGCTGGTCAGCGCGAGCGGCGTGAGCGCCAGGGCCGCGGTGAGGTCCAGGGTGAAGTCCAGGGCCTCGCTGACGAACTGCACCGCGAAGAGGATCGCCGTGGCGAACACCGAGGTCCACAGGACCGCGTTCTCCGGGACCTCGCGACGGTTGACGCGGGCCAGGTGCGCGGGCAGGTCGTGGTCGCGGGCCGCGGCGAAGAGGACGTCCGCGGCCAGCAGCTGCCAGGCCAGGTAGGCACCCAGGACCGCGACGATGAGCCCGACCCGGATGAAGGTTCCGCCCCACGGGCCGACCGCGGCCTCCAGGACCCCGCCGACCGATGGCTGCTGCAGCTGGGCGATCTCGGCCTTGGGGAGTATGCCGTAGGACAGGATCGAGATGGAGGCGAACAGCGAGAGCACCGACAGGAATCCCAGGACCGTGGCGCGGCCGACATCCTTGCGGCGCGCGGCGTAGCGGGAGTAGACGCTGGCGCCCTCGATGCCCAGGAAGACGAAGACGGTGACCAGCATCGTGCCCTGCACCTGCTGGAAGAGGGACTCCCCGCCGGGCAGGTCGGCGCCCCCGGCGAGGTTGTCGCGGAAGACCTGGCCGTCGAAGAAGAAGACCAGCAGCACCAGGAAGAGCGCCAGCGGCAGGATCTTGGCGACCGTGACCACCGCGTTGACGGCCGCCGCCTCCTTCACACCGCGGCGGATCAGCAGGTAGAACCCCCAGACCAGCGCGGCGGAGGCCAGGAAGGCGGGCCAGGTGTCGCCCTCTCCCAGCACCGGCGCCAGGCCCGGGAAGAGCTGGGACAGGGTCGACATGATGAGCACGAGGTAGAAGGCGTTGCCGGCACACGCGGAGGCCCAGAACCCGATGGCGGACAGGAAGCCGGGGTAGACCCCGAAGCCGGTGCGGGCGTAGACATAGATCCCGTTGTCCAGGTGCGGCTGCCGGACGGCCAGGTTCTGGAAGACGAAGGCGAGCGTCAGCATGCCGAGCCCGGCGATGGTCCACGCGATGAGGGCGCCGTAGACGCCGGTCTCACCGGCGAAGCGGGCGGGGAGCTGGAAGACGCCGGCGCCCACCATCGACCCGACGACCATGGCGGTGAGCGCCGGCACGCTGAGCGTGGCGGCGCGATGCTGGGCTGTCTCGGTGGCCATGCGGGGCAGACCCCTGTCGTGTGGGTGGACCGCGGTGGTGCAGAGCAGGCTTATCGCACCTGCCGCCTGCCGTGCAACAGGTGCGGCGGCGCGGGCCGTGCGCGCCGGGCAGGTGAATTCTGCGCGCGGTCTGTCGGTGTCGGCGCCTACCGTGGCCGGATGGGACTGGAGAACATCAACATGCAGGCGCGCGACCCGGGGCGGACGGGGCGCTTCTGGGCGGGCGCGCTGGGGCTGGTCGGCGCCGGCCTCACCGGCGACGGGGTCTTCGAGGGGCGGCTCGACCTCGGGGAGCTCTTCCTCGATATCTGCATCGACCCGGTGCCGGACCCGCCCCCACCGGGCTGGCGCCTGCACCTGGACCTGCTCGGCGGTGACCCCGAGGAGCAGGCGGCCGTCGTCGAACGGCTGCTGTCCCTCGGGGCCACCCGGGCGGACATCGGGCAGGGCGACGTCCCGTGGGTGGTGCTGGCCGACCCCGACGGCAACGCGTTCTGCGTGATGGAGGAGCGCGCCGCCTACCGCGGCACCGGGCCGATCGCGGCGCTCCCGCTGGACAGTGCCGACCCAGAGCGTGACGGTGCGTTCTACGCGGCGCTCACCGGCTGGGTGCCCGCGGAGGGGGTCGGGCTGGTGTCGCTGCGTCACCCGAGCCTGCGCGGTCCGCTGCTGGAGGTGTGCCCCGAGCACGGTCCGAAGGTCCGGCAGAACCGCACCCACCTGGACGTCCGGCCCGAGCCCGGCGGCCCCGACCAGGCCGGGATGGTGGAGCTCGCGCTGTCCCTCGGCGCGACCCGGGCCACCGAGGACTGGGCGCAGGGCCACTCCTGGGTGGTCATGCGCGACCCCAGCGGCAACGAGTTCTGCGTGCTGAGCGACCAGTAGGGCCGCTCTGAGCGCGACCCCTGCCCTGCGACCGCCGGTGCGCTCCCGCAGACTGGGAGGCATGAGACTCGGCCTGCAGGTGCCCTACTGGTCCTGGCCCGACGCGCCCGCGTCGATCGGGCCGACCTTCGCCCGCATCGCGCGTGACGCCGAGCAGGCGGGGATGGCCAGCCTGTGGGTGATGGACCACTTCTTCCAGATCCCGGAGATCGGCCCGCCGGACGCCGAGATGCTCGAGGCCTACACGACGCTCGGGTTCGCCGCCGGCGTGACCTCGCGGATCGAGCTGGGCGCGATGGTGACGGGTGTGAGCTACCGGCACCCCGGCATACTGGCCAAGACGGTCACCACCCTGGACGTGCTCTCCGGGGGCCGGGCCTGGCTCGGCATCGGGGCGGGGTGGTACGAGCAGGAGCACCGCGGGCTGGGCGTGCGGTTCCCGCTGGTGGCCGAGCGGTTCGAGCTCCTTGAGGAGACGCTCCAGATTGTCCGCCAGATGTGGGACGGCGATGACAGGGAGTATGCCGGGACGCACTTCCACCTGGAACGTCCCCTGAGCTCGCCCCCGCCCGTGCGTCGGCCGCCCGTGCTGATCGGCGGGGGCGGGGAGCGGAAGACGCTGCGGCTGGCGGCGCAGTACGCCGACGCCTGCAACATCTTCGACCTCGGCGCCGACCTGATCCGGCGCAAGTTCGAGGTGCTGGCCGGCCACTGCGCCGACCTCGGGCGCGACCCGCGCGAGATCCGGCACACCGTGCTGACCCGGTTCCCACTGACCCGGACCGGCGGACAGACGGTGCCGCCGTTGGGGGAGACCGCGCTCAGCGTGGCCCAGGCGCTGGACCGGCTCGGTGGCCTGGCCGAGATTGGTGCGGACACGGTGATCCTGGGCATGGCCAACGACACGGACCCGGGGGTGTTCGACCTGGTGGCCGAGCTCGTGGAGCAGGCCGCGGACCTCTGACGCCGCCTATTCCTTGAGGCGGGTCATGCCCTCCTGGCCGACGGTGGCCAGCAGCTTGCCGTCCTCGCTGAACATGTGGCCCAGCCCGAGGCCGCGGCCGCCCTGCGCCGAGGGGGAGAGCTGGGTGTAGAGCACCCACTGGTCGGCGCGGGCCGGGCGGTGGAACCACATGCCGTGGTCGAGGCTGGCGATCCGCAGCCGCTCGTCGCCCCACATGATCCCGTGCCGGCGCATCACCGGCTCCAGCAGGCTGTAGTCGGAGGCGTAGGCCAGCACCGCCGCGTGCAGGTGCGGGTCGTCCGGCAGGTGACCCGGCAGCCGCATCCACACCGACTGGCGCTCCGACCGCTCGACGTCGGTGCCCTGGATGAGCTGGCGCTCGACGTGCCGCAGCTCCACGGCCCGCGCGGCCGCGTGCTGAGCGACCGGGTGGTCGATCCGGGAGAGCAGGTCGGCGTCCGGGCGCAGGTCCTCGGGGTGCGGCACGTCGGGCATCGGGATCTGGTGGTCCAGCCCGTCGGAGAGCTCCTGGAAGGAGGTGATCATCGACAGCAGGATCCGCCCGTCCTGCACCGCGTGCACCCGCCGCGCCGAGAACGACCCGCCGTCGCGCATCCGGTCGACCAGGAACCGGATGGGCCGGTTCGCGTCGCCCGGCCGCAGGAAGTAGCCGTGCAGCGAGTGGATGTGGCGCGGGCCGTCGCCGTCGTCGACGTCCATGGTCCGGCCCGCGGCGACGACGCACTGGGCCAGCACCTGGCCGCCGAACACCCGGCCGTGCGGCATCGGCTGGCTGCGTCCGACGAAGACCTCGCCCTCGTTGTCGTAGAGGTTCTCGACCGCGCCCTCGAGCGAGGAGATGCGCGCCGTGGTCTTGCCCTCGAAGGTCAGGTCGAGCACGTCGAGCAGGTCGTTCAGCTGGTCCTCTGGCGTCGGGCTCACTCCGCGAACTGTAGTCCAATCGCCACCCCGCAGGCTGGCACTGAGAGGATGGCCCCATGCCGACCTCGATCTCCGCGCCGTCCACCGCCGCCACCGTCGAGGTGGCGACGCGATGGTCGGACATGGACGCCTACGGCCACGTCAACAACGTGCAGTACCTGCGCTACCTGGAGGAGGCCCGCGTCTACGCCTTCCACCTGTGGTTCGGGCAGGAGCGCTCGCTGCTGGAGGACGGCGTGCTGGTCGCGCGCACCGAGATCGACTACCTGGCACCGATGACGTTCAACTACCAGCCGGCCCTGGTCACGCTGTGGTGCTCGAAGATCAGCGGGGCCAGCTTCGACATCTCGTATGTCGTGGGGCAGGGCGGCACGGACCTCACCTTCGCGCAGGCCGAGTCGACGCTGGTCACCTACGACCTCGCCGCGTCCCGTCCGCGCCGGATCGTGGACCACGAGCGGGAGGCGATGGAGAGCGTGCTGGGCGAGCCGCTGTTGTTGCGCTCCCACAAGGAGCGCCGCCGTGCCCACTGACGCGGGCGTCGGGGGAGCGGGCGTCGGGGGAGCCTCCGACGGCGCCTCCGACGGCGCCCCCGCCGGCGGTGGTCCCGGTGGCGTCGCCCTCGAGTTCCCGGACGTCGAGAGCCTGCAGGACCTGGGCACCCTGGTCGCCCGGGCCCGGACCCTGATGAACGCGGGGTCGGTGCGGTTGCAGGTCGCCGGTGACGTGCTGGCCGCCTGGGTCTGCGTGCTGCCGGGGCGGGGGCTGGTCGGTCAGGGCGTGGTGCTCGGACTGCGCACCATGCCGCTGGCCGCGCTGCACGGGGCCACGGCGCTGGACGTCACTGTGTCCCTGGCCGCGGTGAGCGACCGCCTGGCCCGGCGGGCGCGCACCGGTGACCTCGGCACGCGCCTGCCGGTCCCGCCGATGCAGACCACCGAGCAGTGGACCGCCCTCACCCCGGCCCGGTCCGGGTGGGAACCGGTCGGGACGGTCCCCGCGGACGAGCTGCTGGAGGCGGCCCGGGCCGGCATCGCCGAGATCTCCGAGGGCGCACCCGAGGGGTCCGGCGCGCTCGCCGTCAGCGCGCTGCGCGAGCGGGTGTGGGGGCGACCCGTGGGGGACGGGACGCTGCCTGCGGGAGCTGGCCTCGCGGCATACGGCCTGGGGTTTGCCCGCCCCGGCACCCAGGTGAGCGTCTTCCGGGCCGGGCCGTGGACCCGGGCGAGCACGCCGGCCGGGCACATCCTGACGCGCTGATGTGCTGACCCGGCGACGTCAGGGGGCGGGGTCGCGCTGCGGGACCGAGGTGTCCGGGTGCATGGCGATGAACAGCGAGTGCGGGGGTGAGTGCGGGTCGCGGGGCCGCTCGTGGAAGTCGCCGACCAGCTCGTAGAGACGCTTCTTGAACTCCTCGACGTCGCCGCCGTTGATCCGCAGCCGGACGAAGTCGCGCTGCTCGGCGGGGACGCTGGCGATCTCGGAGACGAACGCCTCGACGATGGAGCCGGCGAGGACGCCGGGGGCGTCGATGTACCAGGCCTTGCCGGTCGCGCGGTAGGGGATCTCGCGGGCGCCGCGCACCCCGCGGCGCTCCGCCTCGGCGTGGAGGAAGCCGGTGTCGACGAGCGTGCGCACGTGGTGCAGGACCGAGGCGGGGTTGCGGTCGAGCGCGCGGGCGATCTCCTTGTTGGTGAGGGCCTCGTCCAGGGTGAGCCGCAGGATCCGCAGCCGCAGGCTGGAGGCGAGGGCTCTCGCCTCGGCGTCCGTGGCGGGACGCCGCTCGAGCCGTCCGGACCGGTCTGCCGGGGGGTCGCTGGGGAGTGCTGCCGTGTCGCTCACGGGGGCGGACAGCGTGGCGTCGTCGCCGGTCATGCGCAGTAGTGTAGCGACCGTCCGGCTTTCCGGTTGGGAAGTGTCAATCGCTGCGTGGGTCGGGCCCGCGTGGCTCAGGAGCGGCCGGCGCGGAGCGCGAAGGCGCGGCGCGGGACGGGAGGTGCCCGGCGCGTGACAGGCACGTGCGCGCTTCCACCGGATAGCGTCGTGGTGTGGACTCTCAAACACTGGTCAATCTCGGTCTGGTCCTCGTCTTCGTGCTGATCGGCGGCATCTTCGCCGGCACCGAGATGGCGATCGTCACGCTCCGGGACAGCCAGGTGCGCAAGATCGAGGCGAGCGGGGCGCGGGGCGAGCGGATCGGCGCGCTGGTGCGCAACCCGAACCAGTTCCTCTCCGCGGTGCAGATCGGCGTGACCGTGGCGGGCTTCTTCTCCTCGGCCTACGGCGGGTCGACCATCGCACCGGACCTGGTGCCGATCCTCACCGGCTGGGGGTTGCCGGAGGGCGTCGCGGACACCGTGGCGCTGATCGTGATGACGCTGATCATCGCCTACCTGAGCCTGGTCCTCGGCGAGCTGGTACCCAAGCGCCTGGCGATGCAGCGGTCGGCCACGTTCACCCGGATGCTCGCACCGCCGCTGGGTGTCTTTGCCAAGGTCGTGCGCCCGGTGATCTGGCTGCTCTCGGTCTCCACCAACTTCGTGGTGCGGCTCCTGGGCGGGGACCCGGACGCTTCGAGCGAGGAGATGACCACCGAGGAGGTCCGGGAGATCATCGAGGGCCACCAGGGGCTGCGGCCCTACAGCCGGCGCATCCTCACCGACGTCTTCCGCGCCCACGAGCGCAACGTCGACCGGGTGATGCGACCCCGGACCGACGTCCACTTCCTGGCCGGCGACCAGACCGTGGCGGAGCTGCACGACACGCTGCAGACCTCGGGCCACTCCCGGTTCCCCGTGACCGGCCGCTCAGTCGACGACATCCTCGGCTTCGTGCACATCCGCGACGTGCTGGCCGTGCCGGTCGAGGAGTGGCCGACCCGCCGCATCTCCGACATCACCCGCCCCATCGTGCCGTTGCCCGGCAGCCTGCACGTGCTCCCGGCGATGAACCGGCTGCGGGCGGAGAAGCAGCAGATCGCCCTGGTCGTGGACGAGTACGGCGGGACCGACGGCATCGTCACCATGGAGGACCTCGTCGAGGAGGTGGTCGGCGAGATCTACGACGAGTATGACGCGGGCACCGACCCCGAGGACGCGACCCTGCGGCGCGGGGAGTCCCTGGATGTCGACGGCGCGCTGAACATCGAGGAGTTCGAGGAGCTCACCGGGGTCGAGTCCAGCAGCGAGAACTACGACACCGTCGGCGGCCTGGTCCTCGAGCGCCTGGGCCGGCTCGGCGAGGTGGGCGACACCGTCGAGCACGAGGGGCTGCGCCTGGAGGTGCTGTCGCTCGACGGCATGCGCATCGAGCGGGTGCGCGTCACCTCGATCGGTCCGGGCAAGCCCGCCGAGTAACCACCTTCCCTCGACCGGGCGCGTGGCGCGTCGCCCCACAACCCCACCGGGCGCGTGGCGCGTCGCCCCAGGACCCCACCGGGCGCGTGGCGCGTCGCCCCAGGACCCCACCGAGCGCGTGGCGCGTCACCCCACAACCCCACCGGGCGCGTGGCGCGTCGCCCCAGGACCCCACCGGGCGCGTGGGGCGGCGGGTCAGCCGAGTGGCCCGTGGTCTCAGCCGACCCGGTAGGCCTCGAGCCGGTCCGGGCGCGCGATCAGGTGGAGCTCGCCCGCCTCGGTGCCCCACCCCTCGACGTTGACCGGCCAGCGGCGGAACTCGGTGGGCTCGCCCTCTCGGGTGCAGGCGTGCCCCAGCATCTCGGTCAGGTGTTGCGGCCGCCCGTCATCGGCGCCGTAGGTGGACCCGTAGTTCCAGGGCCGGCTGTCGAGGCAGAGGTAGTCGACCCCGTCGGCGTCGACGTCTGCCGGTCCGCCGGTCGAGATGTCGATCAGCACCGGATCCTCCGCTCCCACCAGCATCACGCCCTCGTGGCTGGCGACGCGCGGCAGGTCTGCTTCCGCCGCCCAGTCCTCGCCGCTGAGGTCGCTGCTCCAGACCTCCTCGCCGGTCCGCAGGTCCAGGCCGGCCATCGTGGCGTGCTCCCCGCGGAACACTCCTGTCGTGCCCGCGACGACCTCCAGCTCACCCTCGCCTGAGCACACCGTGACGATCTCCTCGGACCGGCCGGTGCCGCAGGTCTGCGCTCCGGAGCGGGACCACAGCACCTCGCCCGTGGCGGTGTCGAAGGCCACCACGCGCAGCGTGTCCATCGCCACGACCCGGTCCTCGCTCTCCGACGGCATCCAGTTCACGCTGGAGACGATGACCTCCTCGCCCGGGCTGTAGGAGCCGAACGGCGTGTCCTCCGGGCCCACCTCGAAGCCCAGCTCCTCGACCGGGACATCCCAGGCCAGGTCACCGTCGAGGTGATAGGTGAACCGGGTGACTCCGTCGTCGGTCTCGGTGGTGAACCAGGAGCGGTCCTCGTCCGACGCGTCGTCCTCGACGGCGTCGCGCAGCCGGATGGTGCGTCCGTGGACGGAGGCCTCCAGCTCGACGAAGTCACCGCTGTCCTCCGACCACCCCATGAGGCAGGTCTTGCTGTCATCAGGGAAGCACGCCCGGGGGAAGTCGGTCACGTAGCCGTGCGACGGCGCCCGTGCGACCTCGGTGCCGTCGGTCAGGTCGAGGGCGACCAATCGGTCGTCGTTCATCTCCCCGGGAGCAATGGCGATCACCACGGACCGGTCGTCGGCCGTCGTGATGTGGGGCGTGGAGGTGGAGTAGCTCACCGACGGGGTCGCGTCCGCGGTCCACAGCTCCTCGCCGGTCGCGGCGTCGTAGGCCGCCAGCGTCAGGTCGATGTCACCGTCCTGGCGATAGACGACCGCGATCCCGTCCGCGTAGGACGGCTCGGACAGCAGCGTGGCATCGGCCGCCCACACCAGCTCGGCGGGCTCGGGCTCGGTCACCCCGCGCTCCGCAGCTGCGGTGTCCCCGGACCCGGGTGCCGCGGTCGACGTCGCCTGGTCTGTATCACCTCCCGGAGGAGAGTCCGCCGGCTCGGACCCGTCAGCCACGGCGCTCGTGGCGGCGCCGTCGCCGGGGTGGTCGCTGCTCGCAGGCTCCGCCGGGTCACCCCCGTGGGAGCATCCCGTTGCGACGAGGACCGTCGCCAACCCTGCCGTCGCCAACCCCACACTGCGTCGCCGTCTCCAGACCATCGCCCGACCGTAGGCGAATCGGGCAGAACCGCGCTGGGGTTATCCACAGGCAGCCGATGACCAGCGGAAGCCCGGGGCACCACCCCGCCAGGTCAGGTGCGGCGCAGCCAGACCGTGGTGTCCGTCGGCACCGCACCGCCGACCAGGTGACCACTGCTCACCAGCACCTGGGCACCCTCGGGCACGGGCACCGGCTCGTCCCCCAGGTTGGCGATGACCTGGATGCCCTCGCCGTCCTGGTCGGTGATCGAGAAGGCCACGACGTCCGCGCCGAACGAGGTGTCCCAGGCCAGCTCGCCCACGCCCAGGTCCAGGTCGCGGCGCGTCGCCAGCAGCGTGCGGTAGAGCTCCAGCGAGGACCCGGCCACCCCGACCTGCCGGTCGACGGCGAGGGTCCCGTAGACCTCGGGCTGCGGCAGCCAGGTGTCCCAGGTGGAGCCGAAGCCGTATGCCGTGTCGCCGGCTTCCCAGGGGATCGGCACCCGGCACCCGTCCCGGCCGCGCTCGGCGTGGTCGGAGCGCTCCCACGTGGGGTCCTGCCGGACCTCGTCAGGCAGGGCGGTGTGGTCGGGGAGGCCAAGCTCCTCACCCTGGTAGACGTAGGCCGAGCCCGGAAGGGCGAGCATCAGTGCCGTGGCGGCCCGGGCGCGGCGCGCCCCCAGGACCGCGTTGGGCTGCACGTCCCCGATCCCGATGCCGTTGGGGCGCTGCACGCCAACCTCGAGACCCAGGCGGCTGGTGTGCCGGACCACGTCGTGGTTGGACAGCACCCAGGTGCTCGGCGCCCCGACCATGTCCGCGGCGTCCAGGGAGTCGGTGATGACGGTGCGCAGGTCCTCGGCCCGCCAGGCGGACTCCAGGAAGCCGAAGTTGAAGGCCTGGTGCATCTCGTCGGGGCGGGTGTAGGCCACCGCCCGCTCCACCGGCTCGACCCACGCCTCGGCGCACAGGATCCGGTCGCGGGCGGGGTCCCCCTCGGGGTTGTAGCTGTCCAGCACCTTGCGCCACTCGCGGTAGATCTCGTGCACACCGTCCTGGTCCCACATGGGCGCGCGGGCGGCCTGGTCGGCGTCGCCCTCGTGCTCCTCCTCGTGGCTGCCGAGCATGCCCGTTCGCTCATGCCAGTCCGGGAGCCCTTCGGCCTTGACCAGGCCGTGGGCGACGTCGACCCGGAAGCCGTCGACGCCACGGTCCAGCCAGAACCGCAGGACGTCCAGGAACATCTCCCGGACCTCGGGGTTCTCCCAGTTCAGGTCCGGCTGGCCGGGGTCGAAGAGGTGGAGGTACCACTGGCCCGGGGTGCCGTCCGACTCCTGCACCCGCGTCCAGGCCGAGCCGCCGAAGACGGACTGCCAGTTGTTGGGCGGCTCCGCCCCGTCGGGTCCCTTGCCCTCGGCGAACATGTAGCGACCGCGCTCCGGCGATCCCGGCGCGGCCGCCAGCGCGGCCTGGAACCACTCGTGCTCGCTGGAGGTGTGGTTCGGCACCAGGTCGACGATCACCCGCAGGCCGAGATCGTGGGCCTGTCCGATGAGCGCGTCGGCATCGGCCAGGGTCCCGAAGATCGGGTCGATGTCGCGGTAGTCGGCCACGTCGTAGCCCGCGTCGCACATCGGCGAGACGTAGAACGGGGACAGCCACACCGCGTCGATGCCCAGCTCGGCCAGGTAGGGCAGCCGGGCGGTGATGCCAGGCAGGTCGCCGATCCCGTCACCGTTGCCGTCGGCCCAGGACCGGGGATAGATCTGGTAGATCACCGCGTGGCGCCACCAGGGCGCGTCGTGGGACTCGGCGGGGTGGTGTCGGTGCGTCACAGCAGCAGGCTGGGGGGAGGTCACGGAACACCATTGTGGGTGACCCGGGACCAGCGTGGGAAATCCGCCGGCCTGCCCCACGGCATACTGCCGCGTCCCGGCGACCGGCTCAGCGGGCGACGCGGCGCGGGAACAGGTAGGCGGTGAGCGCCGCCGCGACCGCGATGATCCCGACGCACCACGCGATCGCGACCAGGGCATCCGTCCCGGGGGAGGCG
>JAAYYA010000260.1 GCA_012515595.1 Actinomycetales bacterium | reverse complement strand
CGGGCCTGCAGCAGCTGGTCGAACCGGTTGCCGACCAGGATCACGTCCGCGGTCTGCACCGAGACGTCCGTGCCGGCGCCCATCGCCAGCCCCAGGTCGGCGGTCGCGATCGCGGGGGCGTCGTTGATGCCGTCGCCGACCATGGCGACCGTGCGTCCCTGCTCCTTGAGCTCGGTGACCAGCCGCACCTTGTCCTGCGGCAGCAGACCCGCGTGCACCTCGTCGATGCCGACCTGGTCGGCGACCGCGTGCGCGGTGTGCTCGTTGTCGCCGGTGAGCATGACGAACCGGTCGATGCCGTGGCTCCGCAACCGGTCGATGGCCACCGCCGCCTCCGGGCGGACCCGGTCGGCGATCGCGATGAGCCCGACGAGCTGACCGTCGACCCCGACGTGGACCACGGTGTGGCCCGCCTGCTCCAGCGCGACCGCGCGGAGCCGGACAGCCTCGCTGACCGGGGTGTCGAGCAGGTCGGCCGAGCCGACCGCGACCCGGCGGGTGAGGTCATCGGTCACGGTGCCGACAATGCCCCGGCCCACGACCACCTCGACGTCGTCGGGGGAGCCGGCGATCGGCATACTGCCGTCTCGGGCGTGCTCCACGATGGTGCGGCCGAGGGGGTGCTCGGAGGCCTGCTCCACGGCGGCGGCCAGGGCCAGCACCGCATCGGGGGAGTATGCCGGGTGCTCGCTGATCACGTCCGTCACCTCGGGCTTGCCGACCGTGAGAGTGCCGGTCTTGTCGAGCACGAGGGTGTCGACCTTGGCGAGCCGCTCGATGGCGTCGCCGCCCTTGATCAGGGCGCCGTGGCGGGCCGCGTTGCCCAGGCCGGCGACCAGGGAGACCGGGGTGGAGATGACCAGCGCCCCGGGGCAGGCGATGACCAGGATGGTCAGGGCGAGCCGGATGTCGCGGGAGATGAGGAAGGTGAGGATCGCCCCGACCACGATGGCCGGGGTGTAGATCGCGGCGAACTTGTCGAGGAAGCGCTGGACGCCGGCCTTGGAGTCCTGGGCGTCCTCGACCAGCTCGATGATCTGGGCGAAGGTGGTGTCCTCGCCGACCCGGTCGGCGGTCAGCTCGAGGTAGCCGGTGTCCAGCACCGTGCCGGACCACAGCTGGTCGTCGACGGACTTGCTGACCGGAACGGGCTCGCCGGTGATGGTGGCCTCGTCGACCAGGGCCGTGCCGTGCGTGACCGTGCCGTCGACGGGGACCCGTCCGCCGGAGCGGACGATGACGCGCTCGCCGACCTCCACCTCGTCGACGGGGACCGTGACGGCTGCGCCGTCGCGGACCACCTCGGCCTCCTGCGGGGCGAGGTCGACCAGCTCCCTGAGTGACCGGCGGGTGCGGTCCATCGTGCGGGCCTCGAGATAGCTGCCGAAGATGAACAGGAACGAGACGACCGCCGACTCGACGAACTCACCGATGATGAGCGCGCCGACGACGGCGATCGTCACGAGCAGGTCGATGCTGAAGGTCCGGACGCGCAGCGCGCGCCAGGCGGCGACCGCGATCGGGGCGCCGGCCAGGACCGAGGCGATGACCAGGACGATGTCCTGCAGCGTGCCCTGACCCAGCAGGTGCAGGGCCAGGGCGAGCAGGAGCAGTGCACCGGACACGGCCGCGGTGCGGGCCTTCAGGGACAGGGACACGGGATGCCTCCAGGGCGAGGTCGAGCGGGCGGGACGGCGAGGGAGGTCGGTGCGCGAAGCCGGCGCAGGACCGGGGTCAGCGCGCGACGCGGGCGCGCAGGACCGGGTAGCCCAGGCCGGTGATGGTCTCCCGGATCTCCTCGGTGGTGATCTGCTCGGGGTCGAAGCCCACGTCGACGCGGGCGCTGTTGAACTTCACCTTGACCCACTCCACGCCGGGCAGGCGGCCGACGGCGGACTGGATCTTCTTGATGCAGGACGGGCAGGTGAACGGCTCGGTGGTGAACCGTGCGGTGAGGGTCGTGGTGGTGGCGGTGGTCATGGCACTCACTCCTTCGGATGTGGCTTTCCAGGGACACCCTCAGAGTCGCCCTTTTCGACCCGGATCTCCTTGACGTGGATCAAGCAGGGACGGGCGGGTCATCCGCCACACAACACAGCGCGGGTGCGCGACGGTTTGCCGCGCACCCGCGCCGGGTGGGGGAGGTGGAGCAGTGCTCCGGGGGAACGGTCAGGAGGACTGCTCGAGGTGTGGGGTCAGGCCGACTGCAGCGCCTTGGCCTTGAGGGTCTCGAACTCCTCGGCCGTGATGGCCCCGGAGTCGAGCAGCCCCTTGGCCTTGGCGATCTCGTCGGCCGGGCTGGCGGCGGCGACCGACCGGATGTAGTCGTCGGTCGCGTTCTTGCTCTGCTGCACGGCCGCAGCGCTGCGCTTGGCCATCCCGCCGCCGCGGACGATGAGGTAGATGATCGAGGTGAGCACCGGCAGGAAGATGAGCGCGACGGCCCACACCGCCTTCGCGCCACCGCTGAGCGAGTCGTCGCGGAACAGGTCACTGATGATGGTGAACAGGGTCACCAGGGCGGCGATGAAGATGAACGCCCAGAAGAACGCCCAGATCAGGTCCCAGAAGGAGTCGAGAAAGTCCATACGTGGCCTCCGGTGTCGGTGGTGCCGGGCAACCGTCGCCGGCGGATCCGGCAGGGCTTGTGTCCGGTGGTGTGCGGAACTACTACGCACTGTCGCAGCAGGGGAGTATGCCGTGGTGCAGGCTCGCGGGTAAGTCGCGGAATCCCCCTGCCGGGGTGAGGGATCCGTGGACTGGCGAGCCGTCCCGCGCGCACGTCGAGCGGGATCGATACTTAAGTAGGGTCGGGGGCCGGAACAGACTGGGGGGCTGCCGCGTTGTGCCCCCGGTTATCACTTTTGCACGACCTAATCCACGAGGGATCCCATGGCTTTGTCGACCCCAGAAACGGCGTCACCGGACGCCGCACCAGTCGCCCCGGACCGGGCGCCGATCGTGCTCACCCAGCGCACCGTCTGGCTGATCTTCGGCGCGCTGATGGCGAGCATGTTCCT
>JAAYYA010000259.1 GCA_012515595.1 Actinomycetales bacterium | reverse complement strand
CGACCCCGGGCGCTACGACCGGGTGCTGGTCGACGCACCGTGCACCGGCCTCGGCGCGCTGCGGCGACGGCCCGAGGCGCGCTGGCGGCGCAGCCCCAAGGACCTCGCGGAGCTGGGACCGCTCCAGCGCGACCTGCTCGCCGCCGCGATCCTGGCGACCCGGCCCGGGGGAGTGGTGCTCTACTCCACCTGCTCGCCCCACCTGGCCGAGACCGAGTTCGTGGTGGCCGACGTGCTGAAGGCCTTCCCCGGGGTGGCCGCCGAGGACGTGCGGCCACTGCTCCGGGACCGCGCCGGGGAGCAACTCCCCGACACCGGTCCCGGGCCGTGGGCCCAGCTGTGGCCCCACGTGCACGGCACGGACGGGATGTTCGTCGCCCTGCTCCGCGTCGGCTGACCGCCGCCGTGCGGGGCGGTCCCGCCGGGCGCCTGCGCCGGGCGCCGGTAGGCTGCCGGTGTGCTTCAGATCAGTCCCAGCATCCTGTCCGCCGACTTCGCCAACCTCGAGTCCGAGCTCAGCCGGATCTCCGGGGCCGACTGGGCCCACGTCGACGTCATGGACGGGCATTTCGTGCCCAACCTCACCATCGGCCTGCCGGTCGTGGAGGCGCTCCAGAAGGTCAGCCCGATCCCGCTGGACTGCCACCTGATGATCGAGGACCCCGACCGCTGGGCACCGCAGTATGCCGAGGCCGGGGGTTCGTCCGTGACGTTCCACATCGAGGCTGCCGGCGACCCGGTGGCCACGGCCCGCGCGATCCGCGCGGCCGGTGCCCGGGCCGCCTTCGCGATCAAGCCCGGCACGCCCTTCGCCCCCTACGCCGATCTGGTGCGCGAGGTGGACATGGTGCTGGTGATGACCGTCGAGCCGGGATTCGGCGGCCAGTCGTTCATGGCCGACCAGATGCCCAAGGTCACCCAGGTGCGCGAGGCGGTGCGCCGGCTCGGGACCGAGGTGTGGATCCAGGTCGACGGCGGGGTGTCGGAGAGCACGATCGGCCAATGCGTCGAGGCGGGGGCCGACGTCTTCGTCGCCGGGTCCGCGGTCTTCGGGGCAGAAGACGCCGGACAGCAGGTGGCCACCCTGCGCGAGCTGGCCGCGCAGCACGCCCACCCAAGAATCTAGGGATGTCGTTCACCCGCGACAGCTTTTGGTAGGGGTTCGGTTCACCATCCACCACCCGCCGAGGTGAGGGCGTCGTCCTCGATCCCGGTGCGGGTATGCGATAATCGGCGGCGTACAACGTGCTCCGGGGTCGGTGTAATTCCGAACCGGCGGTGATAGTCCGCGACCCGGCCGCAGCCAGCGGCCGGTTGACCTGGTGAAATTCCGGGACCGACGGTGAAAGTCCGGATGGGAGGCAGCACGCGCGTCGCCGCGGCGACGGACCGCACCGGGTCAGGTGCCGGCAACGGCACACCGGTCGGGCCCCGTCCGACGGCGCGTACCGCTTCACGCAAACCCCCGGCGCCCACACCGTTCGTGGCCCGGGGTTTTCTCGTCCCGGCCACATGATCCGCAAAGGATGCACGTCGTGGACGTCTGGAACGACCTTTTCACCGCCGAGCTCCAGCTCGGCGCTCACACGATCCTCTGGCGAGAAGTCGTCGGCAACCTGTTCGGCATCGCCTCGGCGATCCTCGGGATGCGCCGGCTCGTCTGGGCCTGGCCCATCGGGATCATCGGCAACGTCTTCCTCTTCACCGTGTTCATGGGGGTCTGGTTCGCCACGCCCCAGGAGCACAGCCTGTTCGGGCAGGCCGCCCGCCAGGTGTTCTTCATCATCACCAGCGTCTACGGCTGGTGGGCCTGGAACCAGTCCCGCCGGACCCGTGGCAAGGGCGAGCCGGCGATCACTCCCCGGTGGGCCACGGCCCGGGAGCGGATGGCCTACCTGCTCGTCGCCGCCGGACTGGTCGCCCTCTGCCAGTGGGTCTTCCAGCAGGTGGGGGTCGGCTGGCCGGCTCCCGGCTGGTACTACTGGACGGACGCCTGGATCTTCGTCGGCTCGATCCTGGCGACCTACGCCATGGCCCGCGGCTGGGTCGACTTCTGGCTGGTCTGGATCGCGGTCGACCTGGTCGGGGTGCCGCTGCTCTGGCACTCCGGCTACTACCCCTCCGCCATCATGTATGCCGCGTACGGCGCCTTCGTCATGTGGGGCTTCTTCGTCTGGAAGCGGGCCGCCCGGGAGGAGCGGGAGGAGCCGGTGCCGGTGCCGGTCGACTCGGCCGTGGGCTGAGCCGTCGCTGGTGGCGGGCGGCTGCCCGCGTCCAGCGGTGGCCCCGGCGCGGCCCACCCGGTCAGCCGGTGACCTAGGCTGACCGGGTGGCCACCACCGATCCGTATGCCGTCTTCCGGCCCCGTCGAGGGGTGCTGGTCGCGCGCCTGTCTGCCATCGCCGTCGTGGTGGCGATCGGGGCGACGGCAATCCTGCAGCCGGGCGGCTGGCCGGTGGTCGACCGGGTCCTGGTCTGGTTGCTCGCGCTGCTGCTCGGCGCGGGGCTGTGGCGCTTCGGCATGGTCCGCGCGGTGCCGGACCGGACCGGTCTGCGCGTGGTCAACCTGGTCCACAGCCAGGAGCTGGAGTGGGCCCAGGTGGTGCGGGTGTCCTTCGGCGGTGGCTCGCCGTGGGTGGTGCTGGAGCTCTCCGACACCGAGGAGCTGGCGGTGATGGGGATCCAGCGTGCCGACGGCGCCTTCGGACGGGCGGAGGCGGCCCGCCTGGCCGCCCTCGTGGAACACCACAGCCGCTGACGGGGTTGTCCCGGGCGACGAGGAAATCCGGTTGGGAACTGCCAACCACTCGTGCGAAGATAGAGGGCGCGCCGCGGCACGGGAGCAGCCGGCGCGATCCCCGCTTGCCTGAAGGAGCCCTGTGACGTGACCGCTGCCACGAGACCGGTCGGACGCCCCGCACCCACGCCCGCCATCCTGCGCCAGGGACTGCGCGTCATCTGGACCGGCATCCGGCAGCAGCGCGGGATCTTCGCGATCGCGGTCGTGGGCTCCGTGCTGTGGGCTGCCGCCACGGTCGGGACGGCGTGGGCCATCGGCTACGTCACCGAGCACGAGGTCACCCCCGCCGTCGAGGCGGGCGAGTTCACCGCCGGAGGCCTGTGGACCATCTTCCTGGTGCTCTTCGCGGTGCTGGTGGTCAACATGACCGGAGTGGTCCTGCGTCGGGTCGCCGCCTCCATCGCCGGCTTCAACCTGCAGGCGAGCTACCGGCAGCGGGTGACCCGGCAGTACCTCCGCCTCCCGCTGAGCTGGCACCACGCCCACCCCTCCGGGCAGCTGCTGTCGAACGCGCACGCCGACATCGAGGCCGCCTGGCAGGTCTTCAACCCCCTGCCGATGGCGATCGGTGTCCTGGTCATGCTGGTGATCGCCGGCGGGCAGATGATCGCCGTCGATCCCTTCCTGGCCCTGATCGGGTTCCTGGTCTTCCCGGGACTGTTCGCCGCCAACCTGGTCTTCCAGCGCTTCATGGCTCCCCGGATCACCGCGGCGCAGCAGCTGCGGGCCGAGGTCGCCGAGGTGGCCCACGAGTCGTTCGAGGCGGGCATGCTCGTCAAGGCCATGGGCCGGGAGCAGGAGGAGACCGAGCGCTTCGGCAAGGTCACCAACGACCTGCGGGACTCCCTCATCGACGTGGGACGCACCCGCGGCGTCTTCGAGCCGGTGATCGAGGCCATCCCGGTCCTGGGCACGCTGGCGGTGCTCGCGGTCGGCACGGCCCGGGTGTCCTCCGGGGACCTGACCGCGGCCGACGTGGTCGAGGTGGCCTACCTCTTCTCGATCCTCGCCTTCCCGGTGCGTGCGCTCGGCTGGGTGCTGGCCGAGATCCCGCGCTCGGTGATCGGCTTCCGCCGGGTCGACTCGGTGCTGCAGGCCACCGGTTCCATGCAGTATGGCGAAGGTCGGCTCCCGCGCACCGGCCCGGCACGGTCGCTGAGCCGGCAGGTCTCCTACGCCTATGCCGACCCGGGGGAGCGCGCCGTGCTGGGCGCGGACCAGCCCGAGGCGGCGGTGGAGGCGACCGGGCCGCAGCGCGCGATGGCGATCCGCAATGTCACCCTCGACGTGCCCGCCGGGACCACGACCGCCCTGGTCGGGCCGACCGGGTCCGGCAAGTCCACGCTGACCAACCTGGTGCTGCGTCTGGTCGACCCGGACTCCGGCTCCGTCTCCCTGGACGGCATCGACCTCCGCTCGGTCCGCAAGGGCGAGGTGCCCGCGGTCGGCACCCTCGTGGCCCAGCAGACTTTTATGTTCGACGACGCGGTCCGGGACAACGTGACCCTCGGCGCCGACCTGCCCGACGCGTCGGTCTGGGACGCCCTGCGCACCGCGCGCGCCGACGGCTTCGTCAGCGCCATGCCGGGCGCCCTGGACGCGGTCATCGGCGAGCGCGGCGGCAACCTCTCCGGAGGCCAGCGCCAGCGCATCGCCCTGGCCCGGGCCATCGTCCGCAAGCCCCGCCTGCTGGTCCTCGACGACGCCACCAGCGCCGTCGACCCCGCGATCGAGCAGGACATCCTCGGTGGCCTGCGGGAGAGCAGTGACGGCATGACCGTCCTGGTCGTCGCCTACCGGATGGCCACGATCCAGCTGGCCGACCACATCGTCTACCTCGAGCAGGGCCAGGTCGTCGACCAGGGCAGCCACGACGAGCTGCTGGGCCGCTGCCAGGGCTACGGGGACCTGGTCAACGCCTATGCGCGCGAGGCGGCCGAGCGCGCCGCCGTCGCCGCCGACGAGGAGCCGACCCGATGAGCACCGCCACCCGCACCACAGCCCCCGACGACGAGCGCGGCGCCGCCAGCAGCGAGATCGGCGGCAGCCACGACCTGAGCACGTGGGAGACGCTCAAGCGCGGTTTCGCGCTGTCCCCGGAGCTGCTCAAGGGCCTGTGGGTCACGGTCCTGCTGGCGCTGTTCGCCACGATCGGCAAGGTGCTGATCCCGTTCGTCGTGCAGCAGGCCACCGACCACGGGATCCTGGCCGAGGGCGGACCGGACGTCGGCTTCGTGGTGACGGCCGTCCTCATCGCGGGCGGGGCCATCATCTTCACCAGCATCGCCCAGTATGCCGTGAACATCCGGCTGTTCCGGGCCGCGGAGTCCGGCCTGGCCACGCTGCGTCTCAAGGCCTTCCGGCACATCCACGACCTGTCGGTCCTCACCCAGAGCACGGAGCGCCGCGGGGCGCTCGTCGCGCGCGTCACCAACGACGTGGACACGATCTCGATGTTCGTCCAGTTCGGCGGCATCATGCTGCTCGTCTCGACCGCGCAGGTCCTGGTCGCCACGATCCTGATGGCCGTCTACAGCCCGATCCTGGCCGGCGTGGTCTACCTGTGCGTCGTTCCCCTCGTGGTCCTCATCACCAAGTTCCAGCCGATGCTGGCCCGTGCCTACGGGGCGGTGCGGGTCCGGGTCGGGGACCTGCTCGGCGCGGTGTCCGAGTCCATCGTCGGGGCGGTCACCATCCGGGCCTACGGTGTCGAGGACCGCACCCAGGGACGCATCGACGCGGCGATCGAGAACCACCGGGTGGCCGCCATCCGCGCCCAGATCCGCTCGGTCATGGCCTTCGTGTCCGGTCAGGCCTTCGGCGGCATCACCACCGCGATCGTCCTGGTCGTCGGCACCGTCCTGGCCACCGACGGACGGATGACCCTCGGACAGCTCCTGGCCTTCCTGTTCCTGGTCAACCTGTTCACCCAGCCCGTCCAGCAGGCCACGGAGATCTTCAACGAGCTGCAGAACGCCGTCGCGGGGTGGCGCCGGGTGATCGGCGTCATCGACACCCCCGCCGACGTGTCTGACCCGGGCGAGGGCGGTCTGCGGCTGCCCCGCGGTCCGATCACCGTGGACTTCGAGGGCGTCTCCTTCGCCTACCCCGGCGGCGACCGGGTGCTGCAGGACGTCGACCTGACCTTCGACCCCCAGTCGCGGATCGCGATCGTCGGGGAGACCGGGTCCGGCAAGACCACGCTCGCCAAGCTGCTGACCCGCCTGATGGACCCCAGCGAGGGCCGAGTCCTCATCGACGGCGTGGACCTGCGCGACGTCGCCTTCGACTCGCTGCGCCGGCGGATCATCATGGTGCCGCAGGAAGGCTTCCTGTTCGACCAGTCCCTCCTGGAGAACATCCGGTTCGGGCGCCCGGACGCCGCCGACGAGGACATCGAGCTGGCGATGACCGAGCTGGGGCTGGACGCGTGGCTCGCGACCCTGCCGCTGGGGCTGGCCACGCAGGTGGGCCAGCGCGGCGAGTCGCTCTCGGCCGGCGAGCGGCAGCTCGTCGCGATCGCGCGGGCCTACCTGGCCGACCCGGACCTGCTGGTGCTCGACGAGGCCACCAGCGCCGTCGACCCCGCCACCGAGGTCCGCATCCAGCGTGCCCTCGAGGGGCTGACGCGGGGACGCACGTCCGTGGCCATCGCCCACCGGCTCTCCACCGCGGAGGCGGCGGACGTCGTGGTCGTGGTCGACAAGGGCCGCATCGTCGAGGTGGGGCACCACGCCGAGCTCGTCGGGGCCGGCGGCGTCTACACCCGCATGCACGCCTCCTGGGCCGCCCAGCAGCGATAGTTTGACCGCATGAGGTGTTGGTGGCTGTGAGGCGTTGGTCGGTGTGAGGCGATGGTGGCTGTGGGTCGCGCTCGGCGCGGCGCTCCTGCTCGTCAGCTCCGGGCAGACCTGGGTCACCGGGACCGCTGTCGACAGCGTGCTGGGCGGCACCCGCATCGAGGTGACCGGGACGCAGGCCGGCGCCACCCTGCTCGCCGGTGCCCTGCTCGCCGGGGCGGCGCTGCTGGCCGGGCTGGTGGGCAGCCGACCGGTCCGGCTGGCCTCGGCCGTGTGCCTGGCCGCCGCGGCAGCGCTGGCGGGACTGCCCGCCATACGGTCCCTGTCCGCGCCGCAGGACGCCGTCGCCCAGGTGGCGGCCGACCTGCCCGGCATCATCACGACCGCGATCCGGATCGAGGACGCGGCGGTGACGGCCTGGCCGTGGGTGGCCCTGGCCGGGGCGGCGGCGGTCCTCGCCGGGGCGGTGCTGTGCCTGGTCAGCTGGCTGCGCGGGGGCTCGGAGGAGTCCGCCGACGGCTCGGGACGTCGCAGCGCATCGCGACCGGCCGAGCGCCGGTCCGACCCGTGGGAGGACCTTTCGCGTGGCCATGACCCGACGGTCGAGGACTAACTGGCACAATGGCGGCGAGCCCTTCAGCCCTGACACAGGAGTGAGCATGAACGAACCCGGACACGGTCACAGCGTCGCGGCGTGGACCGGCACCCTGCTGCTGCTGCTCTCCAGCGTCCTGCTCGCCGTCGGCATCTTCTTCGGGTGGGACTGGGCGACCTGGAGCGGCGTGGCCGTCGCGATCGTCGGGATCGGCGCCTGGTGGGGGCTGAACGCCGCGGGCTACGACGAGGCCCACTGGCACGAGCGCTGACCGCGGCCCCGCCGACCCGCCCTGACCGGGCACGATGGGTGATCAACCCCACCCTGCCCCGGCGGCTGGGCGGCCCCTTCCCCGGGCTAGTCTGGAGCGGTGTCAACCGTCCTCGACCAGATCATCAGCGGGGTCCGTGAGGACCTGGCCGCACGGCGCGCCGCGCTGCCGCAGGAGCGGCTCACCGACCTGGCGGCGGCCGCACCCGAGCCGCTCGACGCTCTCGCCCGGCTCAGCGCTCCCGGAGGGGTCCACCTGATCGCGGAGGTCAAGCGGGCCAGCCCCTCCAAGGGTGCCCTGGCCGACATCCCCGACCCGGCGTCCCTGGCCCGGCAATATGCCGAGGGCGGGGCGAGCGCGATCAGCGTCCTGACCGAGGAGCGCCGGTTCGGCGGCAGCCTGGCCGACCTCGACGCGGTCCGCGCCGCGGTGGAGGTGCCGGTGCTGCGCAAGGACTTCATCGTCGACCCCTACCAGGTGTGGGAGGCCCGGGCGCACGGCGCCGACCTGGTGCTGCTCATGGCCTCGGCCCTCGACCAGGGGGAGCTGACCGACCTGCTCGGGCTGGTCCGGGAGCTCGGCATGCATGCGCTGCTCGAGGCGCACGACGAGGACGAGCTGGCCCGGTGCGTCGAGGCCGGTGGAGCGATCATCGGCGTCAACGCCCGCAACCTGAAGACCCTCGAGGTCGACCCCCGCACCGTCACCCGGCTGCTGCCGCACGTGCCGGCCGACGTCGTCGGCGTCGCCGAGTCCGGCGTGAGCGGTCCGGCCAGCGTGCGCGACTACGTGGGGGCCGGAGCCCGGGCGGTGCTGGTCGGGGAGGCCCTGGTGACCGGCGCCGACCCACGTGCGGCGGTGCGGGAACTCCTGGCCGCCGGTGGACGTCGAGTGGACGTGGAGGAGAGCGCATGACCGAACGGCTCGGACGCTTCGGCGACTTCGGCGGCAGGTTCGTCCCCGAGGCCCTGATCGCGGCACTGGAGGAGCTGGACGAGGCCCGCACCCAGGCGATGGCCGACCCCGCCTTCACCGAGGAGCTGGCCCGGCTGCACCGGGACTACACCGGGCGGCCGACCCCGCTGACCGAGGTGCCGCGGTTCGCCGAGCACGCCGGGGGTGCCCGGGTCTTCCTGAAGCGGGAGGACCTCACCCACACCGGGTCGCACAAGATCAACAACGTGCTGGGCCAGGCACTGCTGACCGTGCGCATGGGCAAGCGGCGCGTCATCGCCGAGACCGGGGCGGGGCAGCACGGCGTCGCCACCGCGACCGCGGCCGCGCTCATGGGGCTGGACTGCACCGTCTACATGGGGGAGAAGGACACCCGCCGGCAGGCGCTCAACGTCGCCCGGATGCGCCTCCTCGGGGCCGAGGTGATCCCGGTGTCCCACGGCAGCGCCACCCTCAAGGACGCGATCAACGAGGCATTGCGCGACTGGGTCACCAACGTCGAGGACACCCACTACCTGCTGGGCACCGTCACCGGGCCGCACCCGTTCCCGACGATGGTGCGCGACTTCCACCGGGTCATCGGTGACGAGGCGCACGACCAGCTGCGGGCGGTCACCGGCGGTCTACCCGACGTGGTGTGCGCCTGTGTCGGTGGAGGGTCCAACGCGATGGGCATCTTCCACCGGTTCCGCGACGAGCCGTCGGTGCGCCTGGTCGGCTTCGAGGCCGGCGGCGAGGGCGTGCAGACCGGGCGGCACTCGGCGCGGTTCAGCACCGGTGAGCCCGGGGTCCTGCACGGCGCCGCCACCTACGTGCTGCAGGACGAGGACGGCCAGACCCTGGACTCCCACTCGGTGTCCGCCGGGCTCGACTACCCCTCCGTCGGGCCCGAGCACGCCTACCTGCGCGACACCGGGCGGGCGGAGTACCAACCGGTCAACGACGACGAGGCCATGGAGGCCTTCGCCCTGCTGTGCCGCACCGAGGGCATCCTGCCCGCCCTGGAGTCCGCGCACGCCCTGGCAGGGGCGCTGCGCGTGGGCCGGGAGTCCGCGCCCGGCACCGTCATCCTGGTGAACCTCTCGGGCCGGGGCGACAAGGACGTGGAGACAGCCGCGCAGTGGTTCGGCCTCACCGGGGACGACACGACGGCCGCAGGTGACGGTGAGCTGGGCACGAGACCGCCCGAGCACGCGCCCGACCACCCCCACGCACCGGCAGAGGGGATCGAGGCATGAACGCCCTGGACACCGTCTTCACGACCTGCCGCGAGGAGGGACGCGCGGCGCTGATGGCCTACCTGCCGGCCGGGTTCCCCGACAACCAGGCCTCCCGTGAGGCGATGGTCGCCGTCGCGGAAACCGGCGCCGACATCATCGAGGTGGGGGTGCCCTACACCGACCCGCTGATGGACGGCCCGGTCATCCAGGACGCGGCCGACCGTGCCCTGGCTGCCGGGTTCCGGGTGCGCGACCTGCTGGGCAACGTGGAGGCGGTCGCGGCCGCGGGGGCGGTGCCGGTCGTCATGAGCTACTGGAACCCGATCCTGCGCTACGGCCCCGACGCCTTCGCCCGCGACCTTGCCGCGGCCGGCGGCGCCGGGATGGTCACGCCGGACCTGATCCCCGACGAGGCCGGCCAGTGGCGGGCCGCGGCCGAGAGCCACGGACTCGCCCCGATCTTCCTGGTCGCCCCGAGCTCGACCGACGCGCGGCTGGCGATGACGACCGCGGCCTGCCGAGGCTTCGTCTACGTCGCCTCGACGATGGGCGTCACCGGGACCCGCACCAGCGTGGGTGCCGGGGCGCGCCAGCTGGTCGAGCGGACCCGGTCGGTCACCGACCTGCCGCTCTGCGTCGGACTGGGCGTCTCGACGGGCGCCCAGGCGGCCGAGGTGGCCTCCTTCGCCGACGGGGTGATCGTCGGCTCCGCGCTGGTCCGGGCGCTGGGGGACGGTCTCGACGCGGGAGCCGGCCTCGGGCCGCTGCGCGAGCTGACCGCCGAGCTCGCCGAGGGAGTCCGACGATCGTGAGCCGGCAGCGATGAACAGGACGCGGCTGGCCGACCTCGTCGGCCTGGTCTGCCGCCTGGCCCTCGGCGGGGTGCTCCTGGCGGCGGGACTGCTCAAGGTCGGTGACCCCGTCGGATCCATCCAGTCCGTGGTGGCCTACCGGCTCTTCGACTACCAGATCGCCGAGATGATCGGCCTGATGCTGCCCGTCGTCGAGATCGCCGTCGGACTGCTCCTGGTCCTCGGACTGTTCACCCGGTGGACCGCGCTCATCGGCGCGGTCCTGATGCTGGCCTTCATCGCCGGGATCGCCTCTGCCTGGGCCCGCGGCCTGGCCATCGACTGCGGGTGCTTCGGCACCGGCGGCCCGGTCGACCCCGACGACACGGCGTACCTGTCGGAGATCCTGCGCGATGCCGCGCTCTTCGCGGCGGGCGCCTGGCTCGTGGTCCGCCCCCGGTCCTTCGCCGCCCTGGACTCCCTGGTGTTCCGCCGCCCCGGCGCGGTCCCGGCGGACCCGGCCTCACGGCATACCTCCACCCCCGCCTCGAAAGGTGCCTCCTGATGCCCCGTCCCCCTGCGCATGTGCCGCCGCCCCCCAAGAGCGGGCCGTCGCCGGCCCTCATCGGGGCCGTGGTGGCGGTCGCCGTGGTCATCGTCGCCGTCATCGTCTACGTGGCCATGCGCCCGGACCCGGTCGACACCGGTGACGCGTCCTCACCCACCGGCGGGGCCAGCAGCCCCAGCGCGCTGCCCAACGCGGGCGGCATCCGGGTCGGTGACGCCCCCGACGACGCGCCCGACGTCCACCTGTTCGTCGATTTCCAGTGCCCCTGGTGCGGGCTGCTCGAGGAGGTCTCGGGACCCGCGATCACCGAGGCCGCGCTGGACGGGGACATCCGTCTGACCTACACGCTGATGTCCTTCCTCGACGGCAACCTGGGCAACGACTCCTCGCTGCGGGCCGCCAACGCCGCCCTGTGCGCGGACGACCAGGGGGCCTTCGTGGACTACCACGCGGCCGTGTTCGCCGGACAGCCCGCGCAGGAGGGCACCGGCTGGACCGACGACCAGCTCATCGGCTTCGCCGAGGCGTCCGGGGTGTCGGACATCGACGCGTTCACCGGCTGCCTGGAGGACGGCACGCACAACGACTACGTCAAGGACATGCAGACGCGCTCCAACCAGGAGGGTGTCTCCGGCAGCCCGCGCGTCTTCATCGACGGGACCGAGCTCGGCAACGAGCAGATGAACACGCTGATGCGCGACCCGAACTCCTTCCCCGCGATCCTCGAGGCCGCCACCCAGGGGTGAGCGGGCAGGGCCCACCAGGCCCTATGACGACGCGAGCGACCGGTGCGCCCCGGACCACACGTCATACCCCTAGGCTGGTGACCATGCGCCGAGCCAAGATCGTCTGCACCCTGGGACCTGCGACCGAGAACTACGAGGAGATCCTGGCCCTCGTGGAGGCCGGGATGGACGTGGCCCGGATGAACATGTCCCACGGCACCCACGAGGACCACGACCGCCGCTACCACCTGATCCGGCAGGCGGGTGACGAGTCGGAGCGCGCGGTGGCGGTCCTGGCCGACCTGCAGGGCCCGAAGATCCGCACCGGGACCTTTGCGGCCGGGGCCATCGAGCTGGCGCCGGGGGACACCTTCACGATCACGGTGCGGGACGTGCCCGGGGACAAGGACGTGGTGGGGACCACCTACGACGGCCTGGCCGGCGACGTGAAGGTGGGCGATGACCTGCTCATCGACGACGGCAAGGTCCAGCTCAAGGTCACCGAGGTCACCGAGACCGACGTGGTGACCACCGTGGTGATCGGTGGCGCCGTGTCCGACCACAAGGGCATCAACCTGCCCGGCACCGCCGTCTCGGTCCCGGCGATGAGCGAGAAGGACGAGGAGGACCTGCGCTGGGCCCTGCGCACCCGTGTCGACATCATCGCGCTGTCCTTCGTGCGCAGCGGCAAGGACGTCGAGGACGTCCACCGGATCATGGAGGAGGAGGGGGTCCGGCTGCCGGTGATCGCCAAGATCGAGAAACCGCAGGCCGTGGAGAACCTCGACGACATCATCGCCGCCTTCGACGGCATCATGGTCGCCCGCGGCGACCTGGGGGTCGAGCTGCCCCTGGAGGACGTCCCCCTGGTGCAGAAGCGGGCCATCGAGATCGCACGCCGCAACGCCAAACCGGTCATCGTCGCGACCCAGGTGCTGGAGTCGATGATCAGCAACCCGCGGCCCACCCGCGCCGAGGCCAGTGACTGCGCCAATGCCGTGCTCGACGGTGCGGACGCGATCATGCTCTCCGGGGAGACCAGCGTCGGTGAGTGGCCGATCAAGGCGGTCGAGACGATGGCGACGATCATCGAGAGCACCGAGGAGCACGCGCTGGAGCGGATCGTCCCCCTGGGCACCCAGCCGCACACCACCGGAGGTGCGGTCACCAAGGCCGCGGCGGACATCGCGGAGCAGCTGGACTGTTCCTACATGGTCACCTTCACCCAGACCGGCGACTCGGCCCGCCGCATGGCGCGGCTGCGCCGGCACACCCCGATGCTGGCCTTCACCCCGGAGCCGGCCACCCGCTCCCAGCTCGCGATGACGTGGGGCGTGGAGACCTTCCTCAGTGCCTATGTCGAGCACACCGACGAGATGGTGATGCAGGTCGACGAGATCCTCATCCAGCAGCGGCGCTGTGCCGAGGGTGACCTCGTGGTCATCGTGGCGGGCTCCCCGCCCGGCACCCCCGGCTCGACCAACGCCCTGCGGCTGCATCGCGTGGGTGACGCGGTCTACGGCCGGGCACCCGCCTACCGCAAGCTGCTCGACGAGGGCTGGGGCCGCTGACGGGCCGTCGCGGTCCTGGCCGAGGCGTGCCGTTCGTCCCGCGGACGGCCGGTATGCTGTCCCGGTCCGCCCGCCGGGGTGGTGGAATGGCAGACACGGAGCACTCAAAATGCTCTGCTCGAAAGGGCGTGCGGGTTCGAGTCCCGCTCCCGGCACCAGGCTCCGGCGCGTGCCGGGCCGCGACACGTTAGTCTGCTCTCGTGACCACGCCAGACCGACCCGTGCCGCGTCCCCCGAAGTCGGAACCCCCTGCCGAGGACGCCAGTTCCGCCGACGCGGTTGAGTCCGAGCCGACCGAATCCGCCGCGGTGCGCATCCTCGTGGCCGAGGACGAGGCGCTGATCCGTCTCGACCTGGCCGAGATGCTCGGGGAGGCCGGTTACGACGTGGTCGGGCAGGCGGCCAACGGGGACCAGGCGATCGAGCTGGCCCGCGAGCTGACGCCCGACCTGGTGATCATGGACGTGAAGATGCCGGGCATGGACGGCATCAGCGCGGCCGAGGTGCTGGGCAAGGAGGGGATCGCCCCCGTCGTCATGCTGACCGCGTTCAGCGACCGGGCCCTGGTCGAGCGGGCCCGTGACGCGGGAGTCATGGCGTATGTCGTCAAGCCGTTCACCGCCAACGACGTGCTGCCGGCCATCGACATCGCCCGGTCCCGCTGGCAGGAGCGGCAGGCGCTGGAGTCCGAGGTCGCCGATCTGGCCGAGCGCTTCGAGACGCGCAAGCGGCTGGACCGCGCCAAGGGTCTGCTCCAGCAGCAGCTCAAGCTGACCGAGGCCGAGTCCTTCCGCTGGATCCAGAAGGCCGCCATGGACCGGCGGCTGTCGATGCGCGAGGTCGCCGACGCGGTCATCTCCGGCATGCCCTCGAAGAAGTAGGCGCAGCAGCACCCTGCGAAGGCAGGCGCAGGGGCACCCCTCAGAAGTAAGGGCAGCAGTTCACCGCACGGTGGCGGCGTCCGCGCGTCACGGCGCGGGCTGCCTCAGGTGAGGCTGCCCACCAGCCACACCAGCACCGGAGCGACGGCCAGGGCGGGCAGCAGGTCGCCGACGGGGATGTCCCGGATCCGCAGCAGCCGCATGGAGATGCCGACCAGGAGCAGCCCGCCGACGGCGGTCAGCGCCGCGATGTGCGCGTCCGGCATCAGGGAGCCCAGGAGCACCCCCACGACGGTGAGCCCACCCTGCACCACCGCCACGGACACCGCGGAGAACAGCACGCCCAGGCCGAACGACGCCGCGAAGGCCAGCGCGGCGAACCCGTCCAGCACCGACTTCAGGGCGAGCTCGTCGATGCCCCGGCCCAGGCCGTCGTTGAGCGAGCCCAGGATGGTGAGCGGACCGACACAGAACAGCAGCGAGGCGGTCAGCCACCCCTCGATGAACCGCTCGCGGGCCGACGCGGTGTTGGCGTCCGCACCATCGCCCGCGGTGGCCTGGTCGGCCGCCGCGTCGAGGGTGGCCACTGCCGGCGTCCGGCGGGCCACGAACGCCTGGATCACACCGGCCAGGGACTCGACGCGACGCTCGATCCGCAGCAGGGAGCCCACGATCCCTCCGATGAGGAGCGACCCGAGGACGATGAGCACCGGGACGCCGGACCCGACGTGCTCCACGAGGGCCGGTGAGGTCACCTCCAGCGCGGAGAGGACCGCCACCAGGAAGGTCACCAGGCCCAGGCAGTCGGTGACCACCGACCGGGTGTGCTCGCTCAGCCGGTGGCCGAACATCATGCCCAGGATCGACCCGACCACGACGGTCAGGACGTTCAGCACGGTGCCGGCGCCGGGGAACAGTTGGTCCACGGAGGGAAGTATGCCGAGGGGCCGGGCCGTCTGTGGCGGCGGGTCGGTCAGCTCCCCGGCGGGCGGTCGCGCAGCTGGCAGGTGAGCCGGGCGGTGGCGGTCCGGTGGCCCGCGTCGTCGGTGATGACGATCTCGTAGGCGGCCACCGAGCGGCCGAGGCTGAGCGGGGTGGCGACCCCGGTGACGTGGCCCTCCCGGACGGCCCGGTGGTGGGTGATGTTCAGGTCGACGCCGACCGCGATCCGGTCCGCGCCGGCGTGGGCGGCGGAGGCGATCGAGCCCAGCGTCTCGGCCAGCACGGCCGAGGCTCCGCCGTGCAGGAGTCCGTAGGGCTGGGTGTTGCCCGCGACGGGCATCCGCCCCACGGTCCGTTCCGCGCCGCCCTCGAGGATCTCGATCTCCATCCGCTCGAGCAGGGTCCCGACGATGGAGTAGGTGGGCTGGCGTCGCTCAGTGTCGGTCATGGCACCTAGGGTGTCATGCGTGAGTCGACTGCTGCTGCTGGACGGACATTCCCTGGCCTACCGCGCGTTCTTCGCCCTGCCGGTGGAGAACTTCTCGACGAGCACGGGGCAGAGCACCAATGCCGTCTTCGGGTTCACCTCGATGCTGATCAACGTGATGCGCGACGAGGCGCCCACCCACGTCGCCGTGGCCTTCGACGTGTCGCGCCAGACCTTCCGCTCCGAGGAGTATGCGGAGTACAAGGCCGGTCGCTCGGCCACCCCGTCGGAGTTCAAGGGGCAGATCCCGATCATCCGCGAGGTGCTGGACGCGCTGCGCATCCCGCACCTGGAGATGGACGGCTTCGAGGCCGACGACATCCTGGCGACGCTGACCAGCCGGGCCCGCGAGGACGGGATGGAGGTCCTCATCTGCTCCGGTGACCGGGACACCTACCAGCTGGTCGGCGACAAGGTCACGGTGCTCTATCCGCGCAAGGGAGTCTCGGACCTGGCGCGGATGACGCCAGTCGCAGTCCAGGAGAAGTATGGCGTGGGTCCCGACCGCTACTCCGACCTCGCTGCCCTCGTGGGGGAGTCGTCCGACAACCTGCCCGGCATCCCCGGGGTCGGCCCCAAGACTGCGGCGAAGTGGATCAACCTCTATGGCGATCTCACCGGGATCGTGACCAACGCCGACCAGATCAAGGGCAAGGCGGGGGACGCGCTGCGCGACCATCTGGACGGGGTGCTGCGGAACCGCCGGCTCAACCAGCTGGTGGGCGACCTGGAGCTGCCGGTCGAGCTCGGCGACCTGGAGCGGCGGGTCTGGGACCGCGAGGAGATCCACACCGTCTTCGACCGGCTGGAGTTCCGGGTGCTGCGCGACCGCCTGTTCGAGTACCTCGACCCGGTG
>JAAYYA010000258.1 GCA_012515595.1 Actinomycetales bacterium | reverse complement strand
TGTGCACCGTCGCCATCCGGTCGCGGTCCTTGCCCAGGTCCTGGGCGCCCTTCTCCAGCCGCTCGAGCATCGCCGCCAGGTAGCGCCGCAGGTGCGGCAGCCGGTGGTAGCCGGTGTCCGCCACGAAGCCGGGCCGGATGAGCGTGTCCAGCTGTTTCCGCAGGTCGCGGGCCATCTCTGCCGCCGCGGGGGCGGTCAGCCGCCGCAGCCCGAGCGACACCTCACGCGCGGTGTCAAGGATCGGCGCCAGGCTCTCCACGATCTGCAGCACCCGCGGCACCGCCTGCTGCTTCACCGTCGCCAGTGCCCGGTCGAACTCCTCCGGCGTGCGCACCCGCGCGCCCGGCATCTCCGCCACGACCGAGTCGACCGCGCACGCCAGCGCGTCCTCGAGCAGCAGCGGCACCGACCCGTGCGGGTTGTACCCGAGCGAGAGCTTCTGCTCGTTGGTCAGCAGCGCCAGCAGCCGCTTCCACGGCGGGGTCGTGTTGAGCAGCAGCAGGCGCCGCACCCCCACCCGCGTAGCCCGGTCCCGCTCCGAGGCGGTCCCCAGCACCCGCACGTCCACCGCGGAGCCGGTGTCGACCAGCGCCGGATAACCCACCACCGTCCTGCCCGCCACCTGCTGCTCGAAGGTCTCGGGCAGTATGCCGATCGCCTCGGTCCACGAGGTCAGTCCCGTCCGCTCGATGCTGGCTGCGGCGCGGGCCATCGTGGTGCGGACCGCCGGGGCGAGCTGGTCCTGCAGAGCCCGCAGGTCCTTGCCCTCCCCCAGCAGCTCGACCCTCGCCCGGCCCCGTCCCTTGCGCGGGTGGGTGCGCTCGACGGCGAAGGTCACGCGCAGGTGGTCCGGCACCCGGGCGACGTCGAAGTCCGAGGGCGCCACCGGCACGACCCGTCGCGCGGTCAGCTCCTCGGCCAGCGCCTCGACGAAGGTCTCGTCCGCCTCCCGCGGCTCCCCGATCGCGGCCAGCGCCCGCCGCGCGTGGTCCGGGGCGGGCACGAAGTTGCGGCGCAGGTCCTTGGGCAGCGACTTGACCAGGGCCGTCGCCAGCTCCTCGCGCAGCCCCGGCACCTGCCAGTCGAAGCCGTCCGGCCGCACCCGGTTGAGCACCTCGATCGGGACGTGCACGGTCACGCCGTCCGACCCCGACCCCGGCTCGAACTGGTAGGTGACGGTGAACTCCAGCTCCCCCTGGCGCCACGTCCCCGGATAGTCCCGGTCGCTCACCAGCGACGCGTCGTCGCTGACCAGCAGGTCCTCGGTGAAGGTCAGCAACTGGGCGTCGGCCCGGCGCGCCGTCTTCCACCAGGTGTCGAAGTGCGCGCCAGAGACGACCTCCTCGGGGATCCGCGCGTCGTAGAACTCGACCAGCGTCTCGTCGTCGACGAGGATGTCGCGCCGCCGCGCCCGCGCCTCCAGCTCACCGAGCTCGCGGATCAGCCGCCGGTTGGCGTGGAAGAAGTCGTGCAGGGTGTCCCAGTCACCCTCGACCAGACCGTGCCGGATGAACAGGTCACGCGCGACCTCGGGGTCGATCCGGCCGTAGGCGACGGTCCGGTCCGCCACCAGCGGCACGCCATACAAGGTCACCCGCTCGGTCGCGACGGCCGACGCGCGGCTGCGCGACCACCGCGGCTCGGAGTAGGACCGCTTCACCAGGTGCGCCGCCGCCCGCTCCACCCACGCCGGGTCGGTCGGGGCGTTCACCCGCGCCCACAGCCGGGTCGTCTCGACCAGCTCGGCGGTCATCACCCAGTCCGGGTTCTTGCGGTGCAGGACCGACCCGGGCTGGATGACGAAGCGCGCCCCCCGCGCCCCGGCATACTCCCGCTTGTCCCGGTCGTAGAGGCCGACGTGCGACAGCAGCCCGGCGAGCAGCGACTGGTGCACCTGGTCCGGGCTGGCCTCGTTGCTGTTGGCCTGCAGCCCGAGGGACTTGGCGGCCTGCTTGAGCTGGGTGTGCAGGTCCTGCCACTCGCG
>JAAYYA010000257.1 GCA_012515595.1 Actinomycetales bacterium | reverse complement strand
CTGGGGACCGGAGGTCTTCGGGCACGTCGTGGACGACCGGTGGAACGGCGACGGTGCGCGGCGCGACGACCGGGACAGCGCGGCATACGTCCCGCGGTCGGTCGTCGTCGACCACGGTGCCTTCGACTGGGAAGGGGACCGGTCCCCCACCACGCCCTGGACCGAGACGGTGATCTACGAGGCGCACGTGCGCGGCCTCACCCAGCAGCACCCGGGGGTCCCCGAGGAGATCCGGGGGACCTACGCGGCCCTGGGGCACCCGGCCGTCCTCGAGCACCTCACCGGCCTGGGCGTCACCACCCTGGAGCTGCTGCCGATCCACGCATTCACGCACGAGCCGCACCTGGTGGAGGGCGGGCTCACGAACTACTGGGGCTACAACACCCTCGGATTCTTCGCTCCGCACCCGCAGTATGCCGTGGCGCAGGACCCGCAGGGCGTGGTCGACGAGGTCAAGGGGGCCATCAAGGCGCTGCACGCAGCCGGCATCGAGGTGGTGCTGGACGTGGTCTACAACCACACCTGCGAGCAGGCGGGTGACAGCGGGGCGACCCTGTCGTGGCGGGGGCTGGACAACGCGACCTACTACCGGCTCGACGAACGGGGTCGGGACATCGATGTCACCGGCTGCGGCAACACGGTCGACCTGCGGCAGCCGCAGGTGGCCAAGATGGTGCTGGACTCGCTGCGGCACTGGGTGACCGAGTATCACGTGGACGGCTTCCGGTTCGACCTCGCACCGGCGCTGGCGCGCGGACGGGACGACGCCTACGACCCCGACCACGCCTTCCACGTGGCGCTGCGGACCGACCCGGTGCTCTCCCGGGTCATGCTCATCGCCGAACCGTGGGACGTCGGGGTGCACGGGTGGCGCACGGGGCAGTTCCCGCCGCCCTTCGCCGAGTGGAACGACCGGTTCCGCGACACCGTGCGCACCTTCTGGCTGCCGGACACCGCGCGGGCGCTGCACGGCCAGCAGGGGCACGGGGTGCGCGAGCTGGCGACCCGGTTCGCCGGCTCGGCGGACCTCTACCGCGCGCACGCGCGGGGACCGATCGCCTCGGTGAACTTCGTGACGGCCCACGACGGGTTCACGCTGGCTGACACCACGGCATACGAACAGAAGCACAACGAGGCCAACCTGGAGAGCAACGGGGACGGGCACGGCGACAACCGCAGCTGGAACCACGGCGTGGAGGGGCCGACGGACGACCCGGGGATCCTCGCGGCGCGGCGGCGTTCGGCACGGAACCTGATGGCAACCACGCTGCTGGCCGCGGGCGTGCCGATGATCACGGCCGGTGACGAGATCGGGCGGACGCAGGGTGGCAACAACAACGCCTACTGCCAGGACAACGAGATCAGCTGGCTGGACTGGGAGTCGGCCGACGGCGAGATGACGGCGACGGTGGCGCGGCTGCTGGAGCTGCGGCGCCGGCACCGTGTACTGAGCCCGCCCGACTTCCAGACCTTCGACGCGGTGCCGGGCCGGGTGCGACTGCGCTGGTTCGACGTCGCCGGGGAGATCCTCGGCGAGCGGCAGTGGACCGACCCGGGCCTGCGGACCCTGGTGGCGCTGCTGGACGACCGGGCGGTCAGCGAGGCCGCGGGCGATGAGGCCGACTTCGTGCTGGTGGTGCTGAACGGCGCGGTCGGGCCGGTGACGGTGCGGCTGCCCGCGTCGGACGCATCCCACCCGTGGCGGCTGGAGTGGACCAGCGCCTGGGAGAGCCCGCAGGAGCCCGAGTCGGTGGGCGCGGACCTCGAGGTCGCCGCCACGTCGGTGGCCGTCCTGTCCACCTCCCCCCAAAGTTTGTAGGGGTCCCGTACGCCCTCCGCACAAGTTCATAGCGGTCTCGTACGGTCCCCGGCACAAGTTCATAGCGGGCTCGCGCCCTCTTGAAGGAGTGCCCCCGCCCGTCCTGCACCCGGAGACCAGGCATCCCTCAGGCGTCCTCCACACGCGGGCAGGTCCACGCATCCATCCGCTGGTCCCGCGCACGGGCTCGGGAGTAGCCCTCCAGCAGCAGGTCCTCCACACGGTCGCGATCCTCCTTGCGGATCTCCACGACGGTCAGGTTCATCCCACGCAGGCGCGTCAGACGGGCCTCATCCAGCTCAGGAGCCAGGTCCAGGTCGTGCCAGAAGCCCTGGTACTCCGCAGCCAGGCCGCTCTCCGGATCGAACAGGTCGACCCGTGCGACGAAGTTGCCGAAGCGGTCGTGCACGGGCTGGTTCGCCACGGGCGCCGGCAGCTCAGCGTTAATCCACCGGAAGCGCATCTCGCTCTCAGGCACGGACTCGGCGCGGGCGCTGATCAGCGGCGCCAGCTCACGGACGTTGTTCAGCCGGTGCAGCCCGCCCAGCGGGGCGATGAACTGCGCAAACTCGTCCTTGTCGATCAGCCCGAAACGCGCGGACAGATCCAGCATGGCCAAGCGCCGAGGTTCCGAGCGCGCCCAGCGCGCCAGGTCTAGTGCCGTTCGCTGCGGACTTGTGACGACAAGGTCCCCCTCCTGGGCGCGCTGGCTCTCGGGCACCCTCGTGCGTCGAGGCCGCAGCCCACGGGTGTCATACGAGCCGGCCGTCGCGGGCACACAGAGGTCCACCGGCCGCGGCGCGTCACCGGCCATGCCGTCGAGGAAGTCCGCGGGCACCCCGTGCACCACGGCCGCCGCCCACCCGGCGAGCACCGACCCGGCGGGAGCCTTGGCCCAGGCCGCGTGGATCCGCACCAGGCGCCGGTCGTCCGGTTCCTGACCGACCACCCTCAACCCGAGCATCCCGTCGACCCGCGCGAGCCGATCCACCTGGCGCTTCGGCATACCTTGGGCAAGCAGGTCAGCCGTCTTCTCGATCTGGAACGTCATCGATGCCACCTCCCCCGCCAGCATGGACGTGGGCAGTATGCCGAGAGCCAAGTTGCGTAGATCGGTGGACGAGCGCGGGTGGAGACCCGAGCCTGTGGACAGCAGGGTCACGCAGTCGGGCACGCGCGGCCTGGGCGTGCGACAGCGCACACCCAGGCCGTCGCCGCGTGACGACCAGTGCGAGTGGTGAACCGAAGCCCTACCAACTTGTGCGGAGGGTGAACGGAACCCCTACATTTTTGGGTTGGTGACGAGGCCCAGCTCGGCGTCCGAGGCCAGCAGCGGGTGCGCCGGGAGGACCCGGACGGTCCAGCCCAACGACCCCGTGCGGGTCAGCTCGAGCTCGCCGTCGAAGCGGTGCCGGCCGCCGTCGTAGGACTCCACGTGCCGCAGCACGCTGGTCTCCACCTCGGTCAGCTCGTCCGCCTCGGACGCGCGCCCGAAGGCCACCTGCACCTTGACCTCCTCCGGCGACAGGTCACCGAGCGAGAGGTAGGCATGCACCCGCACGGACTCGCCGATCTGGGGGCTGTCGCTGACGCCCTCGGCCTCCACGTGGTCCACCCGCACCGACGGCCACGCCGAGCGGATCCGGTCGACCCGGGCGGCCAGGTCGCGCGCGCCCGCGTAGTCGTTGTCCGAGACGGCCCAGCCCGCCCGTGCGGCCGGGAGGTAGAGCGCCTGGGTGTAGTCGCGCACCATCCGGTCGGCCATCACCTTCGGCCCGAGCGTGCCCAGCGTGTGCTGCAACATCTCCAGCCACCGGGTCGGCAGACCCGCGTCGTCACGGTTGTAGAAGGTCGGCACGACGCTGTTCTCCAGCAGGTCGTACAGCGCCGCCGCCTCCAGCTCGTCCCGCCGGTCGGCGTCCTCGACGCCGTCGGCCGTCGGGATCGCCCAGCCGTTCTCGCCGTCGAACCACTCGTCCCACCAGCCGTCCAGGATGGACAGGTTGAGGGCGCCGTTGAGCGCGGCCTTCATGCCGGAGGTGCCGCACGCCTCGAACGGCCGCAGCGGGTTGTTCAGCCAGACGTCGCAGCCCGGGTAGAGCCGCTGCGCCATCGCGATATCGTAGTTGGGCAGGAAGACGATCCGGTGCCGCAGCGCCGGGTCGTCGGTGAACTTCACCATCTCCTGGATCAGCCGCTTGCCGGTGTCGTCGGCCGGGTGCGCCTTGCCGGCGATGACCAGCTGCACCGGGCGGTCCTCGTCGAGCAGGATCTTCGCGAGCCGCTCCGGGTCGCGGAGCATCAGGGTGAGTCGCTTGTATGTCGGGACTCGCCTTGCGAAGCCGATCGTCAGGACATCCGGGTCGAGGACGTCATCGATCCAGCCCAGCTCGGCGGAGGTCGAGCCGCGGGTGCGCATCGACTTGCGCAGCCGGGCGCGGGTCTCCTCCACGAGCTGCTCGCGCATCTCGCGCTTGGTCGCCCAGATCCGGTCGACCGGCACCTGCTCGACGTGGGAGAAGGCGGTGCCGTCCGCGACGGCCTGCGGCCCGAGGAACTCCGTGGCCAGGTCGAAGACCTTGCGGTCCACCCAGGTGCCGGCGTGGACGCCGTTGGTGATCGAGCCGATCGGCACCTCGTCCTCGTCGAAGCCCGGCCACAGCCCCTTGAACATGCCGCGGCTCACGGCGCCGTGCAGCACGGAGACGCCGTTGGCGCGCTGCCCGAGCCGCAGGCCCATGACCGCCATGTTGAAGACCGCGTCGTCGCCGCCCTCGTACGTCTCCGCGCCGAGCGGGAGCAGCTTGGACAGCTGGACGCCGGGCAGCGCGAGGGCGCCGCCGAAGTGCTGGCTGATCTGGTTGACGCCGAACCGGTCGATGCCGGCCGGGACCGGGGTGTGGGTGGTGAACACGGTGGAGGCCCGCACCGCGCGCAGCGCCTCCTCGAAGGAGAGGCCGGCACCCGTGGTGAGCTCGCTGATCCGCTCCAGCCCCTGGAAGCCCGCGTGGCCCTCGTTCATGTGGTAGACGTCCGGCGCGGGGGCACCGGTGAGCCGCGACCACAGCCGCAGCGCGCGGACCCCGCCGATGCCGAGCAGCATCTCCTGCTGCAGGCGCATGTCGCCGCCGCCGCCGTAGAGCCGGTCGGTCAGGTCACGCTTGCTGGGCTCGTTGGTCTCCACGTCGGAGTCCAGCAGCAGCAGCGGCACGCGGCCGACCTGGGCCCGCCACACGTGGGCGTGCAGGTGCCCGCCGCCGGGCATCGCCAGGGAGATGACGGCGGGGGTCCCGTCCTCCTCGCGCAGCAGCGACAGCGGCTGGTCGTCGGGGTCCAGGACCGGGTAGGACTCCTGCTGCCACCCCTCGGCGTTGAGCCGCTGGCGGAAGTAGCCGCTCTTGTAGAACAGGCCGATGCCGACGATCGGGACGCCGAGGTCCGAGGCGCTCTTGAGGTGGTCACCGGCGAGTATGCCGAGGCCTCCTGAGTACTGCGGCAGCGCCGCCGTGATCCCGAACTCGGGCGAGAAGTAGGCGTAGGCCTGCCCGAAGCCGCCGGCGGCGGCGCCCGCCTCGGCCTCGCGCTGGTACCAGCGCGGCTCGGTCAGGTAGCGCTGCAGGCCCTCACCGGCCTCGCGGACCCGCTGGACGAAGCCCGCGTCGCCCGCCAGGGCGGCGAGGTCGTCGGGGGTCAGCGCGCTGAGCATGGCGAGCGGCTCGCGGCGGACCGACTCCCACTTCGCGGGGTCGATGCTCTCGAACAGGTCGAGCGTCGGCTGGTGCCACGACCAGCGCAGATTGAGCGCCAGGTCGTGCAACGGGGACAGTGCGTCAGGGAGAACGGTGCGCACGTGGAGTCTGCGGATGGCCTTCACGAGGCACAAGGGTAGGCGGTCGGCACGCGGCCCCGGACCACGCCCCGTGCAGACCCCTCGCAGGACCGGTAGCGTCGGCCACGTGAGCCAGACACCCGGCAAGGACCCGACCCGACAGTCCGTCCTCGACCTCGTGGGTCAGCACCCCATCGGGCGGATCCCCGTCCAGGACGTCCGCCCCGCCGTGGACGGGGGCCTGCGGCCCACCAAATCCGTGGTCAACGAGCTGTTCGCGATCACCGCGACCGTCTTCCGGGAGGGCCACGACAAGGTCAACGCCACCGTCGTGCTGACCGACCCCGACGGCACCGAGCACCACGTCCGGATGCACCTGCTCAACCCCGGCCTGGACCACTGGGGCACCACGGTCTTCGCCGACCGCGAGGGCTTCTGGAGCTACCGCGTCGAGGGCTGGTCCGACCCCTACGCCACGTGGCACCACGACGCCACGATCAAGGTCGAGGCCGGCGTCGACGTCGAGCT
>JAAYYA010000256.1 GCA_012515595.1 Actinomycetales bacterium | reverse complement strand
GTGCAGCCGCCGGAACCGCTCGGCGTCGGCATGGGGCTCATCGCGGGTGTTGATGATCGGTCGGGACCGGGTCGTGGCCGAGCTCAGGCCGTCCCAGATGTGGTCGGCCCGCTGGCTGATCTGGTAGGTCGCCTGCCCCGCGGAGACGTTGAGCCGCCCGGCCCCGCTGATCACCTGGCGGGTGATCAGGAACGGGATCAGGGTGTCGGTGATGCGGCTGAGCTCACCGCGCCGCCCGATCAGGTAGTTCTCGTGGCAGCCGTAGGAGTTGCCCCGCGAGTCGACGTTGTTCTTGAGCACGTAGACCCGGGCCTCGATGCCCTCGTCGGCCATCCGGGCCTCGGCGTCGAGGGCCAGGTCGTGCAGGATCGTCTCGCCGGCCTTGTCGTGGGCCACCAGGTCGAGCAGGTCGTCGCACTCGGCCGTGGCGTACTCCGGGTGGGACCCGACGTCGAGGTAGAGCCGGGCGCCGTTGCGCAGGAAGACGTTGCTCGAGCGACCCCAGCTGACCACCTTGCGGAACAGGTAGCGCGCCACCTCGTCGGGCGCCAGGCGGCGTTCGCCAGGGAAGGCACAGGTCACCCCGAACTCGGTCTCGATCCCGAAGATCCGGCGGTCCACGGCCTACTCCTCGCGCTGGGTCTGCGGGTTGGTGGACGGGTCGCCGGACGGATCCGCCCCGGAGCCGGCGGTGGTGTCGTCGGCCGTCCGGCCGTTGGGGTCGTGCTCGGTCAGGGTGTCGTGGAGCCCCGGGCGGGAGTCATCCCGGGTCGGCACGTCGTCGGTGGCGCTCTCCTGGTCCAGGAGCGCGTCCAGCAGCGGTCCACCGACCCGGCGGAAGCTGCGCCGGGGCCGGCGCCGGTCGAGCACCGCCACCTCCAGGTCGCCGGCGGCGAGCTCGCGACGCTCCTCCCCCTCACCGCCCAGCAGCTCGACCGCCAGCCGCAGCACCTCGGCGAGCGGGAGCGCAGGCGTCCAGCGCTCGCGCAGCGCCGTCGCGACGGGCTCGCTCGCACCGCCCATGACGACGAAGCCGCGCTCCTCGGTGACCGACCCGTCGTAGGTGAGTCGGTAGATCTGGTCGCCGTCCTGGTCGTTGCCGACCTGCGCCACCGCGATCTCGACCTCGTAGGGCTTGGACTCCTGGGTGAAGATCGCCCCCAGCGTCTGGGTGTAGGCGTTGGCCAGGCCCCGCGCCGTGACGTCGCTGCGGTCGTAGGAGTAGCCCCGCATGTCGGCGTAGCGGATGCCCGCGACCCGGAGGTTCTCGAACTCGTTGTACTTGCCCGCGCCGGCGAAACCGATGCGGTCGTAGAGCTCGGAGATCTTGTGCAGGGTGCGGGAGGGGTTCTCCGCGACGAAGGCGATGCCGGTGGCGTAGCTGGCCACGATGACCGACCGGCCCCGGGCGATCCCCTTGCGCGCGAAGTCCGCCCGGTCCTTCATCAGCTGCTCGGGCGAGACATACATCGGCATCGTCATGGGGCACCTCCCGGGTTGCCGCGTCGGGCCTGGACGACCTCGGTGGCCAGCGCCTCCAGGTCGGTGTCGTCGACGAAGTGCACCCCGTCGACGGTGACCACCGCGCAGGTGGGCCAGATGCTGCGGCTCAGGTCCGGCCCACCGGTGGCCGAGTCGTCGTCCGCCGCGTCGTAGAGCGCCTCGATCGCCACGCGCAGCGCCCGCTGCTCGGTGAGGTCGGGTCGCCACAGCTTCTTGAGCGCGCCCCGGGCGAAGAGCGAGCCCGAGCCCACGCTGTGGTGCCGCTGCTCCTCGTAGCACCCGCCGGTGACGTCGTAGGAGAAGATGCGGCCGACCTGCTGGTCCAGGTCGTAGCCGGCGAAGACCGGCAGCACCGACAGGCCCCGCATGGCGTTGGGCAGGTTGCCCCGGATCATGGCACCGAGCCGGTTGGCCTTGCCCTCCAGGGAGAGGAGCGTGCCCTCGATCTTCTCGTAGTGCTCCAGCTCGACCTGGAACAGCTTGACGATCTCGACGGCGGTGCCGGCCGTGCCCGCGATGCCCACGGCGGAGTAGTCGTCGGCGGCGAAGACCTTCTCGATGTCGCGGCTGGCGATGAAGGTGCCCATCGTCGCGCGCCGGTCACCGGCGATCAGCACCCCGCCGCCGAAGGTCAGCGCGACGATGGTGGTGCCGTGCGGCGCCTCGACGGGCCCGCCCGCGGCCGCCCCGAGGCTGTTCCCGGGCAGCAGCTCGGGGGCGCGCAGCCGCAGGAACTCGGTGAACGAGCTGCCGCGGGGCACCAGGAACTCGGGCGGGAGACCACGCCCGTGGTCGGCGGTCACTGGCCGCCCTTCTGCACGAAACCGTGCACGAACTCCTCGGCGTTGGTCTCCAGCACACCGTCGATCTCGTCGAGGAGGTCGTCCACCTCGGCGGTGCGCGCGGCGTCCTGGCGCTGCGCGACCGGCGCTGCGGGGGCGGGGGTGTCCTCGTCGTCGCGCCGCGGTGGGCGCTTCTGCTCCTGACCGGCCATGGTTGCCTCCTGGTGACCGTCGACGTCTGCTATCCCCGACCCTAACCGTCGCGGCTGACAAGATGCGCGAGCAGGTCGTCCACGCCGCTGACCGAGTCCAGGAGTGGCTCGATGTCCGCGCGCGAGCCGCGCAGCGGCTCGGGCAGCTGCACCCGGCGCAGCCCCCGGGTGCCGGGTGCCGGCTCGAAGACCACCGAGTCCCAGGACGCGGCCCGCACCTGTCCGGCATACCTGCTGACGCACTGGCCCCGGAACCAGGCGCGGGTGTCCTCCGGCGGGACCACCATCGCCTCGCGCACCTCGTCGGGACCGACAAGGGTCTCCAGCCGCCCGGAGGCGCGCATCCGCGCGGCCAGCCCCCGCGCGGGGTCCAGCTCGGACCACTGGATGTCGATCGCGGCCAGGCGCGGGTCGCCCCACTCCAGCCCGTCGCGCCGGCGGTAGCCCTCCAGCACCGCCAGCTTGGTGACCCAGTCGACCCGGCCGACGCAGCGCATCGGGTCCTCCCCCAGGTCCGCGGCGACCGCGTCCCAGTGCCGCAGCACCTCGCGGGTGTCGTCGTCGACGTCCGTGCCGAGGTGGTTCTCGACCGCCTCGCGGTAGGCGGCCAGGATCTCCAGCGCGGTCAGGTCCCGCCCGTCCTGGAGCGCGACCTGCCGGGTCAGCCCGGGGTCGTGCGAGATCGCCCGGATGGCCGCCACCGGGTCGGCGAGCTCCAGCGCCGGGGCCGCGCCGGCCTCGATGAGGCCCAGCACCAGGCTGGTGGTCCCCACCTTCAGGAGCGTGGCGACGTCGCACAGGGTCGCATCCCCGACGATGACGTGCAGCCGGCGGTACTTCTCCCCGAAGGCGTGCGGCTCGTCCCGGGTGTTGACGATCGGCCGCTTCAGGGTGGTCTCCAGACCGATCTCGGCCTCCATGTAGTCGGCGCGCTGGCTGACCTGGAAGCCGGGCTGCTCCGAGAACTGCCCCAGGCCCACCCGCCCGGCCCCCACCAGCACCTGGCGGGCGACGAAGAACGGGAGCAGGCCGGCCGCGATGGTCAGGAAGGGCACCTCGCGCGGCACCAGGTAGTTCTCGTGGGTGCCGTAGGAGGCACCCTTCCCGTCGACGTTGTTCTTGTAGAGGCGGATCTGGTCGCCCTGGGCGGCCAGGGCGGCCGCGGCCGTCAGCATCACCTCGTCCCCGGCCCGGTCCCAGCGGACGACGTCGCGGGGGGTGAGCACCTCCGGGGAGGAGTACTCCGGGTGCGCGTGGTCGACGTAGAGCCGGGCCCCGTTGGACAGCACCGAGTTGGCGGTCGCCGGGTCGTCGACGTCCGTGAGCTGGCTGATGTCGGCCAGGGCACGCGCGACCTCGAAGCCGCGGGCGTCCCGCAGCGGCGTCTCGTCGGCGTAGTCCCAGCCCGACCCCGTCGGGAGCGCGCGCTGCGGTCCGGCCTCGGTCGCGTACGCGCGCACCACCAGCCCGGACAGGGCGACCGGGTTCGCCCGGGGATCACCCGGGCGGGTGATGCCGTACTCCGTCTCGGTCCCCATCACCCGGCGCACACTCATGGGACAGAGCCTAGGTCGCGGCCGGTCCCGACGGTCGGGCGGTGGTCGAGATGCGGTCGACCACCTCCTGGACGAGCCCGCCATACTCCTCGACCACCGCCGCGAGGTCGGTCTCGGCGGGGTCGAAGAGCTGCAGGGTCCGCGTCCCGGCCGCCAGTCCGACCATGAGGCAGGCCAACTGGTCAGTATGCCGTCGCAACCGGCGCTCCTGCGGCTCCGGGAGCCCGTGGGTCTCGAACCGGCTCAGGAAGCGCTGGCGGAACTCGGCCCGCGCCGCGACCGGGTCGGGTGCGTCCGCGATCAGGTAGAGGGCGCGCAGCCACGGCTCGGCGTCCGCGTCCTCCCGCCGGGTCAGGACGCGGTGCACGAGCAGCTCGCCCAGGCCGTCGAGCGGGACGTCTGGGGCGAGCGGCCGCGGTTCCAGCGGGGTGGCGTCGGCGTGGAGCTGCTCCTTGGACCCGCCGACCTTCATGACCATCGCCGGCGAGACCCCGGCACCGGCGGCGATCTCCCGGATGGTGACCGCGGCGTAGCCGCGCTCCCCGAACAGCCGCCGGGCCGTCTGCAGCACCTGTTCCCTGGTGTCGCTCACCGCGCGGCCAGCTCGGTGGGCCGTGGGCGGGACCGCGGGATCCCGGTCACGATGTCGATGTCCAGGGTGCTGGAGGTCGACCCGATCTGGACGGCCCGGGACCGGGTGCGGCCCGTGTCGTGGTCCACGACCGTGAGGACGTAGCGACCCGGCGGTGGGAGCCCGATCTCGAAGGCCCCCTCCTCGTCGGCGTGGTGAGTGGCGACATACTCCCCGGAGTGCCGGATGAGGGAGAGCATCACGCCCCCCAAGGGGGCGCCGTCGTCGGTGATGTGCCCGGTCAGCAGGAGCCGGCGGTTCATCCGGATCTGGTCCAGGTCGGCGTCCCCGAGGTGCTCGAGGCCTGACATCGGGCCCCATCCGTCGGCACTGACCACGACGAGGTAGAGACCGGCCCGCGGCAGCGCCAGCGTGTAGCGGCCCGTGTTGTCGGTCCGCCCCCAGTCCACGTGCCGGCCGTCCGGGTGCAGCACCGTGACGACCGCCTGCTTGATGGGCCGGTCCCGCTCGTCGGTGATGATCCCGCCCACGACGACCTCGTTCTCGGCCCCCGGCTGCTTCACCTCGTGCCGCTCGGCGGCCAGCAGCTCGCCGGGGGCTTCCGAGCGGTCGGCGAGCGTCTGCGGCCGCACGATGAACGCGGCGACCAGCGCCCCGAGGAGCGCGGCGGCCGCCCCGATCCAGAAGACCAGTTGGTAGGCCTCGAACCGCGGCACGGTCGGCATCCCCTCCATCGCCATCGCGGCGAAGAGGGCGGCGACCAGGGCGCTCGCGCTCGAGGTCCCGAGCGCGCGGACCAGAGTGTTCAGGCCGTTGGCGGAGGCGGTCTCGGTGATCGGCACCGAGCGCATGATGAGGGTCGGCATCGCGGCGAAGGCGACGGCGGTCCCCAGCGAGGAGATCCCCGAGGCGACGACGACCTCCAGCACCGAGCTGTGCAGGTAGGCGCGGAGCACGAAGCCGACCGCGATCACCACAGCCCCGGAGATGAGCATGGCGCGCGGGCCGTACAGCCGGATCAGCCAGGCGGCCACCGGCGACATGAGCACCATGAGGATGCCCTGGGGCAGCAGCACCAGCCCGGTCTCGATGACCGAGAGCCCGAAGCCGTAGCCCGTCTCGACCGGCATCTGGACCTGCTGTGCGCTGGTCAGGAAGTTGGCGAACATCGCCAGCCCGATGAGGATCGAGGCCGCGTTGGTCAGCAGCACGGTCCGCCGCATCGAGGTGCGGATGTCGACCAGGGGCTGGCCCTGCCGCAGCTCCCACG
>JAAYYA010000255.1 GCA_012515595.1 Actinomycetales bacterium | reverse complement strand
GAGTCCCGCAGGGCCTCGAGCATCTCGGGCCACACGCGGGCGTGGTGGGCGACGTACTCCTCGAGCCGGTCGGGCCGGACCTGGAGCTGGAAGCAGACGCGCTGCATCGGGACCTCCTGCGGGCGTCAGTGGGTGGGTGGTTGTTGTCTGTATGCCGTGCGCCGGGCCGGGTGGGCCGGCCCCGGCCTGCCGGCCGGAGGGTCTGGCGTGGGCCCTCCGGCCGGCGGTGACGGACTTCTTAGAAGTCGAAGTCGTCGATGTTGTCGGCGTTGAACCGGTAGGGCTCGCCGAGGAGGACGACGCCGTCGGCCTCGACGGTGTACTCACCCAGGTCACCGGCGGTGAAGGTGTCGCCCTCGTTGCCCTCGATCTCGCCGGAGGCCACGGCCGCGGTCGCGTAGGTCGCCAGGTAGCCCAGCTCCTCGGGGTTCCACAGGGCGAACTCGGTGACGGTGCCGTCCTTGACGTACTCGCGCATCTGGTTCGGCGTGCCGAGCCCGGTCAGCGCGACCTGGCCCTTGTGCTCGCTGTCGGACAGGTAGCGCGCGGCGGCCGCGATGCCGACCGTGGTCGGGGAGATGATGCCCTTGAGGTCGGGGTGGTTGGCCAGCAGCGCCTCGGTCTGGTCGAAGGACTTCTGGTCCTGGTCGTCGCCGTAGACGGTGTCGACCAGCTCGATGTTCGGGTGGTTGGCCGCGAGCTCGGCCTCCATCATCTCGATCCAGGCGTTCTGGTTCGTGGCGTTGGCGCTGGCGGACAGGATCGCGATCTGGCCCTCGTCACCGATCTGCTCGGCGATCATGTCGATCTGGACCTTGGCGATGCCCTCGGCCGTGGCCTGGTTGATGAACAGGTCGCGGCAGTCGGCGCTGGTGTCGGAGTCGAAGGTCACGACCGTGACCCCGGCGTCCTGGGCCTCGCCGATGGCGTCGCAGATGGCGGTCGGGTCGTTGGCCGAGATGATCAGGCCGTCGACGCCCTGCTGGGCCGCGGTGTTGATGTACTGCACCTGCGCGTCGGGGCTGGCCTGCTCCGGACCGACCTCCTCGAGGGTGGCGCCGAGGGCGTCGGCCGCGGCCTGGGCGCCCTTGGTGCTGGTGTCGAAGTAGGGGTTGCCGAGGTTCTTGGGCAGCATGGTCAGCGTCAGCGCCTCGGCGCCTTCGCCACCACCGCCGCCGCCGGTGGTCGTGCCGTCGGCACCGTCGTCACCGTTGTCACCGCCACAGGCGGTGAGGGTCAGGGTGGCAGCCAGAGCGACAGCAGCCAGCGACCTCACCTTGATGGACTTGAGCTTCATCGGTCTTCCTTTCGGGTGATTTCCTCAGACGCCGGCAGCTGCCGAGCCGTGCTGCGCCCCAGGGTTGGGACGCGAGGTCTTGCGGGGGCCGCGGCGAGTGCGCACCGCGGCGATGACCTGCGGCACCACCACGGAGGCGATGAGTAGCAGGCCGATGATGATGTTGGTGGCGTTGACGTTGATCTGCTCCAGGCGCAGCGCGCTGGCGACGACGCCGATGAGCACGACGCCGGCCAGGACCCCGTGCAGCCGGCCCGTCCCGCCGAAGATCG
>JAAYYA010000254.1 GCA_012515595.1 Actinomycetales bacterium | reverse complement strand
GAGTCCCGCAGGGGTCCCTGCCCCAGGACGGTCAGGTGCGCGTCGACCCCGCGCCGCACCAGGTGCCGCAGCGTCTCGATGGACAGCTGCGGGTTCTTCTCCGGCGCGAGGCGGCCGCAGTGGATGATGTGCAGCGTCTCGTCGTCGCCGCGGCGCCGACCGTCCGGCGTCAGGAGCTCGTAGGACTCGTCGGGGTGGAAGACCTCGAGGTCGACGCCCAGCTCCACGACGCGGGCCGGGATGCCCAGCCGGTGGAACTCCTCCGCGGCGAACCGGCTCGGGCACACGATGGCGTCGAAGTCGTCGGCGCTGTGTCGGTTGACGACGTCGGCCATCCACACGGCGGGCACGTCCGGCACGGGGGTGCGGCGGACCATGATGCCGGTCATGTTCTCGTGGCTGATCATGATGCTGCCGATGCCCCGGCGTCGCGCCCAGCGGCCCAGCCAGCGCAGGGTCGACCGGTCGGAGACCTCCACCGTGTCCGGTCCGATCTGCTCCATCAACCGGCTCAGCCCGCTGCGGCCCCACATGAGCGAGTAGCCGGTCCGTGGGATCGGCGTCGCCGGCACCCGGTAGACCGTGCCCTGCGACTCCTCGGTGACCGGCTGCTCACCCTTGGTCTCCGGGATGATCAGCGAGACCTGGTGTCCCCGCTCGCGATACACCTCGCCCCAGTGCCGGAGCGCGGTCTTGATGCCGCCGGACGTGGGGCTGACGAAGTTCGCGACCCGGAGAATGTGCATAGGGGGACGACGCTACCCCCACGACGGTCGTATGCCGTGACGCGGGGGCCGCGCGTGGCCTGCCGGCGGGCAGGTGGTCCCAGGCCGTTGCCGGCCCCCGGGCCGGGGCCGGTCAGGCGCTGCGGAAGGTCAGCGCGACGTTGGCTCCACCGAAGCCGAAGCTGTTGCTCAGGGCCGCGATGTCCCCGGCCGGGAGCTCCCGGCTGCCGCCGGTGACGACGTCGACCGGGATCTCCGGGTCCTGCTCGGTGAGGTTGATAGTGGCCGGGACCGTCCGGTGGTGCAGGGACAGGACGGTCAGCACGGCCTCGATGGCCCCCGCGGCGCCCAGCAGGTGGCCGGTCATCGACTTGGTGGCGGTGACCGGGATCTCGCTGCTGTGCGCCCCGAACGCGCGGGCGATGGCCTTGGCCTCGGCCGCGTCGCCGACCGGGGTGGATGTGGCGTGCGCGTTGATGTGGACGATGTCGCCCGTGCTCAGGCCGGCGTTCTCGACCGCCTCGAGCATCGCGCGGGCCGCGCCCGCGCCCTCGGGCTCACCGGCGGTGATGTGGTAGGCGTCGGCGGACATCCCGACCCCGGCCACCTCGCCGTAGATCGTGGCGCCGCGGGCCTTCGCGTGCTCCTCGGACTCCAGGACCAGCACAGCTGCGCCCTCGCCCAGCACGAAGCCGTCGCGGGACACGTCATACGGCCGGGAGGCGGAGGCGGGGTCGTCGTTGCGGCGGGACAGCGCGGTCATGGCCGCGAAGGCGGCAATCGGCAGCGGGTGGACCGCGGCCTCGGTGCCGCCTGCGACCACCACGTCGGCGCGTCCGGCGCGGATCATGTTCAGCGCCAGGCCGATGCCCTCGGCGCCGGAGGCGCAGGCGCTCACGGGGGTGTGCGCCCCGGCGCGGGCGCCGAGGTCGAGGGAGACCGCGGCGGCGGGGCCGTTGGGCATGAGCATCGGGACGGTCAGCGGAAAGACCCGCCGCGGGCCGCGGGTGCGCAGGTTGTCCCACTGGTCCAGGAGGGTCCAGACACCGCCGATGCCGGAACCGATGGCGACGCCCAGCCGCTCGGGCTCGACCTCCGGGGAGCCGGCGTGCGCCCAGGCCTCCCGGGCGGCGATCAGGGCGTACTGCCCCGCGGGGTCGTTGCGGCGCACCTCGACCTTGGGCAGCACCTCCTCCGGCGGCGTGTGGACGCTCGCCGCGAAGGTCACCGGCAGCTCGTGCTCGGCCACCCAGTCCTGCTCAAGGGTGCGGACTCCGGAGGTGCCGGCCTGGATGGCCTGCCAGGTCTCCTCGACGTCGCCACCGACGGGGCTGGTGGTTCCCAGACCGGTGACGACGACCCGTCGCTGGGGGTTCGCGGACATCTGCTGCTCCTGGGTGGGGTGCGTGAGGTGGGTGGGTGCGGGGACGGTGAAGTATGCGGTGCGGGCGCGAGTGATCTCGCGCCGTGGCCGGCCGGGCCCCGCCGGCGGGAACGGGAGTATGCCGTGCCCGCCGGCGGGTGTGCCGAGTCAGCCCTGGGCGTTGGTGATGAAGTTGACGGCGTCCTTGACGTGGGTCAGGTTCTTGACCTCGTCGTCGGGGATGCGCACGCCGAACTTGTCCTCCGCGTTGACGACGACCTGCATCATCGACAGGGAGTCGATGTCGAGGTCCTCCTGGAAGGACTTGTCCATCTGGACCGCGTCCGCCTCGATGCCGGTCTCCTCGTTGACGATCTCGGCGAGTCCGGCGAGGATCTCCTGCTCATTCATTGCCATCTGGCGTGCTCCTTCTTCTCTTCCGTTGGGCTGACCCGGGAAACCCGCCGGGCCTCGGGAACCTCAGGGTCAGGGCAGGACGACGACCTGCGCGGCATACACCAGGCCGGCGCCGAACCCGAACTGGAGGGCCAGGCCGCCGTGCGGCGCCTCGCCCTCGTTGAGCATCCGGGCGGCGGCCAGGGGGACGGAGGCCGCCGAGGTGTTGCCGGTCTCGGCGATGTCGCGGGCCACCGGGATGTCCGCGGGCAGGCCGATGTGCTTGATCATCGCGTCGGTAATGCGCATGTTGGCCTGGTGGGGGACGAAGACGTCCAGGTCCGACGAGGAGACACCGGCAGCGGCGAGAGCCTTGTCGACGACCGGGGCGATCGTGTAGACCGCCCAGCGGAAGACCGACTGGCCCTGCATCGCGAAGTTGGGCCACTCGACGGCGCCGGACTCCTCGGAGGTCATGTCCGCCCGGAGGCCGGTCCACGGCTCCTTCTGCATGATCTTGTCCCAGTTCTCCCCGTCCGAGCCCCACACGG
>JAAYYA010000253.1 GCA_012515595.1 Actinomycetales bacterium | reverse complement strand
GTGGTCGTCGTGCAGGTCACGCCGGCCAGCATCTACCAGCGACCAGACCGGGTTCTCGCCAGGCTGCGTTCCACGGTGAAGGCCAACGTCGGGCGCGACCTGACGCACCTCGTCGTGCGGGACCGGCGTGTTTCGCCGCCACGGGCCGCACTCGAAGGATGAGGGGACGCCTCGACGAGGCGGCGTCAAGATGTGGGCGTCCGGACGAGGACGTCAGGACGAGGCGGCGGCAGGATGAGCGCGTCCGGACAAGGACGTCAGGACGAGGCGACGACGTCACGCTGAGTGAACATCAGTGAACGGGGTCCTTCCGACCGAACGGGAGGAAGTGCATGACCAGGACGAGCACCGCGCCCCACAGGAGGCCGAGGACCGCGGAGAAGAAGGTGTTGGTCAGCCAGGACAGCGCGCCGCTGATGGCCGGGACCCAGCCACCGACGATCCCCTCGAGGTGGTGCACGAAGTCATAGATCGGGCTGAAGCCGAGGTCGTTCATGCCGACCAGGACGATGTGACCACCAACCCACAGCATCGCGACGATGCCGACGCTCGAGAGCACGCTCAGCACGATCGGCATGGCCTTGACCAGGCCGGTCCCGAGCTTGGTGCTGAACTCGCTGTCGTTCTGCGCCAGGCGCAGGCCGATGTCGTCCATCTTGATGATCAGGGCGACCGCGCCGTAGACCAGCGCCGTGATCCCGATCGCGACCAGGATCAGGATGATCAGGCGACTCAGGAAGGGCTCGTCGGTCACCTCGTTCAGCGCGATGACCATGATCTCGGCGGACAGGATGAAGTCGGTCGTGATGGCGCCGCGCACCATCTTGTCCTCCTGCTCAGGGCCCTGCTCAACCGCCGGGACGTCCGCCTTCTCCTTGTGGTGCCCGGTGATCACCTCATAGACCTTCTCGGCGCCCTCGAAGCACAGATAGGACCCGCCGAGCATCAGGATCGGTGTGAGGGTCCACGGGGCGAACTGGCTGAGCAGCATGATCGCCGGGAGGATGAACAGCAGCTTGTTGCGGATCGAGCCGATCGCGATCTTCTTGATGATCGGCAGCTCGCGCGCGGCCTTGGCGCCGGTGACGTAGCGCGGTGTGACGGCCGCGTCGTCGATCACCACCCCGAGCGACTTGGTGCCGGCCCGGCCCGCGGCGGCCGCGACGTCGTCGACCGACGCAGCCGCGATCTTGGCGATCGCCGCGATGTCGTCGAGCAGCGCGACGAGCCCGCCGGCCATCAGCGCACCCCCGGCCGGGCAGCGTCGGGCACGGGCCTAGCGGGCTCATTCGTCAGCACAAGCACCAAGGTTATGGCACGATCGGCCTCCCTGCGGCGCGCGCCTGCTCCCCGTGCGTCCACTCCCTACGCTGGGTGCATGCCCGCTACCGCGACCCCGCCCCGCCTGGTGCTCGTGCACGGCACGCGGCTGGACCATGCGGAGTGGTCGGCCTACCCCGACCTGCTGCCGGAAGCCGAGGTCGTGGCGGTGGACCTGCCCGGGCACGGCGACCGGCTCGAGGAGGAGTTCACCGCCGAGGCCGCCGTCGCCACGATCCGGGAGGCGGTCGATGCCGCCACCCCCGGCCAGCGGGTGGTCCTCGCCGGGCACAGCCTGGGTGGTTACCTCGCCATGCTGTATGCCGTGCGCCACCGGGGGTCGCTGGCCGCCCTGGTCCTCATCGGGGCCACTGCCGAACCGACTGGGCCGTTCGCCGCGGTGTACCGCGGCTTCGCCGACCTGCTGCCGCGCGTGGGCGCGGAGCGGATGGCCAAAGCCTCCAACGCGATGATGCGCCGGCTGGGCGCGGACGAGGGGGTGCTGACCGGACCGGAGACGTACGCCGCGCTGCCGGCCGCGTGGCAGGTGGTCTTCGACGAGTGCCGGGCGGAGCTGCTCGGCGAGGTCGACTGCCCGGTCTTCCTGGTCAACGGGCAGCTCGACCAGATGCGGGTCCACGTCGACCGCTTCGCCACGGCGGCCCGGGAGCCGCACGTCGTCACGGTCCCGCGCGCGACCCACCTGCTGCCGGTGACCCACCCCGAACAGGTCGCCGAGGTCCTGCGCGAGGCACTGCAGACGGGGGCCGCCGACTAGCGCGAGACGCCCGGCACGCGACCACCGACTAGCGCGAGACGCCCGGGACGGGCAGGGCGCCCCGGGCTCACGGCATACGTCAGCTGCCGACGGCAGCCGGCCCGAGCAGAGCCTTGATGTCGCCGAAGAACTCCGGGGACGCCGTGACGCGCAGCGTCGGGTCGAGCCGCAGCAGCACCTGGCGGCCCGGCTGGGTGAGCTTGACGTGCACCTCGGTGGACCCGGGGTGGTTGGCGAGCACGCTGCGCAGGTTGTGTGCCAGCCCGTCGGTGGCCCGGGTCAGCGGCAGGGTCAGCAGCACCGGCCCGCGCGGGCCCTCCTTGATCTCCGGGAGGGT
>JAAYYA010000036.1 GCA_012515595.1 Actinomycetales bacterium | reverse complement strand
GGCCGTGGTCGAGCCACCGCAGGACCGCCAGCACCCGGCGGTGGTCCTGGTCGGTCGGTGGCAGGTCGAGCTTGGTGAAGATGGAGGAGACGTTCTTCTCCACCGCGCCCTCACCGATGAAGAGGGCCTGGGCGATCGCCGCGTTGGTGCGACCCTCGGCCATCAGGCCGAGCACCTCGCGCTCGCGTGGGGTGAGCCGGTCCAGCGGGTCGGCGTTGCGGGCCCGCGACAGCAGCTGCATCACGACCTCGGGGTCCAGCACCGTCCCGCCCGCCGCCACCTCCCGCAGGGCCGCAATGAAGTCGGCGGTGTCCGCGACCCGGTCCTTGAGCAGGTAGCCCACACCCCGGGCCCGGCTCGCGACCAGCTCGGTGGCGTACTGCTCCTCGACGTACTGACTGAGCACGAGCACCGCGGTGTCGGGGTAGCGGTCGCGCACCTCCAGCGCCGCTCGGATCCCCTCGGAGGTGAAGGTCGGGGGCATCCGGACGTCGACGACGACCAGGCCGGGGCGGTGCTGGTCGACCGCCTCCAGGAAGGTGACGGCGTCGGGGCAGGCGGCCACCACCTCGAAGCCCCCCTCGCTGATGAGGCGGACGAGGCCGTCGCGCAGGAGGGCCGAGTCCTCGGCCAGCACGACCTTCACCGGCGTGGTCATGGGGTCTCCTCAGGGGTGGTTTCTGGGGCGGGTTCTGGGGTGGTGCCAGGAGTCGGTATGCCGTGGTGCGGCTCAGTGCTGGGAGGTCCGGCCGGCGGTGGGCCGGGCGGTGTCGGACCGGGTGGTGTCGGACCGGGGACGGGGCGGGCGGGCAGGAGGATCTGGACCCGGGTGGGTCCGCCGGCGGGCGAGTCCAGCCGGATGGAGCCGTCGACCGACAGGACGCGCTGGCGCAGGCCGTTGAGGCCGCTGCCGCGCTGGGGGTCGGCACCGCCGACGCCGTCGTCCTCGACCTCGATGACCAGCGCCGGCGGGGCCAAGGCGTGGTCCAGCGCCAGGCGCACCCGGGCCCGCCGTGCCCCCGCGTGCTTGGCGACGTTCGTGAGGAGCTCGGACACGCAGAAGTAGGCGATGGCCTCGGTCGTCGGGTCGAGCCTGCCGACCTCGGCGACCTCGACCGTCACGGGGACCGCGGAGCGTGCCGCCAGCGCCGAGACGGCTGCGTCCAGACCGCGGTCGGCCAGGATCGGCGGCGTGATGCCGCGGGCCACGTGACGCATCTCGGTGATGGCCTCCTTGGCCGACAGGTGAGCCTTGTCGAGCAGTTCGCGGGCACCCTCGGGGTCCCGGTCGAGCCGCTCCCGGGCCATGCCGAGGTCCATGGCGATGGCGACCAGCCGCTGCTGCGGACCGTCGTGCAGGTCGCGCTCGATCCGGCGCCGCTCCGACTCCACCGAGTCGACGGTCTCGCTGCGCGAGGTGGTCAGGGTCTCGACGCGCTCGGACAGGTGCGCGATCTGCTCCTCGGGGTCCTGTCCCAGCAGGCTCCGGGCCAGCCCGATGTCGATCTGGGTCAGCTGACGGGCGGCGAACGGCAGCAGCAGGAGGATCGCCAGGGCGCCGACCCACAACGCGACGCGGGCGCCGGGCGGGTCGACCGGGATCAGGCCGAACAGGTGCACCTGGTCGTGGTCGACGAGGGTGCGGGTCAGCGGCAGGCTCAGCACGGCCAGGCAGGTGGCCAGGGCCGCGCTGGTCAGTGCCCCGGTCAGCAGTCCCCACAGGACGTGCAACCCGGAGTATGCCGCGGCGCGCCGGTGCGCGCTGCTCACCCCGAGTGTGGTCACCCAGGCGGGCTCACCGGTCGTGACCCGCGGCACGATCTGACGGCCGGTGAAGGCCTCGATCCGGCCGAGCTCGCCCTTGGCGAACAGCCAGGTCAGCCACAGAGTCGGCCAGAGCAGCAGCAGTCCGAAGCCGGCCGCCGTCAGCAGCACGGCGCCGACCAGGAGACACACGACGAGGGCGAGGGCGACCAGGCCGGTCAGCAGGTTCAGCACGAGGAAGACCACGTGCGACCAGCCCTGCAACCACCGACGGAACACGCCCGGAGCCGCCACACCTGTGGTGGGCAGTTCTCCGGGTCGCGGGAGCGCGGTGCTGGGCATGCCCCAACCCTAGGAGGGCGTGGTGCCGGGCAGCAGCCCGTTGGCCACCGGGTCGCGGTGGGGATATCCCCCCTGCCGATCTGGGTGGTCACGCCACTGCCCTCGCCCCCGCGGATCAGCAGGCTGGAGGCATGATCCAGAACCCACCTGCAGTGCTGTCGCCGCGCCGTGCCCCCGAGGCACCTCGCGAGTCCGCGACCGAGGAGGTCGCCTACCGCCCAGACCTGCCCCGCAGCCCCATCGCTCTGTGGTCGGCCCGGCACAAGTGGCTCGTCCTGGCCACCTCCCTGCTGGTGGTCCTCGGTGGCGTCGGACTGCTCGGAACCCTGGGGATCACCACGCAGCACGTCAACGACCAGCTGGTCGGCGACTCCGCCGTGGCCATCGAGCTCATGGACGGCGCGGACTTCGGTGACGCCCCGACCGAGTTCGTCGTCGTCACCGATCCCGTGGGCCCGCTCGACGCCGACCGGGCACAGGCGCTGGGTGCGGAGCTGGTCGCGACCTACCAGGGGACCCCGGGAGTCACCGGCGTGGGGCAGCCGTTCCCCGGCGTCGACGGCAGCCTCGTCCTCCCGCTGGAGTTCGCGGCCGACGAGGACGGCGCCGCCCTGGAGGTCGACGGCTCACTCGCCGCGACCCGGGACCTGGCTGACCAGCACCAGGACCTGACGGTCGGCCAGTTCGGCCCGACCTCCCTGGACCAGGAGATGAACGAGACCGTCGGTGAGGACTTCGAGCGCGCCGAGCTCTTCGCGATCCCGGCCACGCTGATCATCCTGCTGCTCGCCTTCGGGGCCGTGCTGGCCGCCGGCGTGCCGCTGCTGATCGGGCTGGGCAGCGTGGCGGTCGCGCTCGGCCTGACGGCTGCGATCTCGACCTGGGTGCCGGTCGACCAGAACAGCCAGGCCATCGTGCTGCTGATCGGCCTGGCCGTCGGGGTCGACTACGCCCTGCTGATCGTGCGACGGGCCCGGGAGGAGCGGCGCGCCGGGGCCTCGGTGCTCGACTCGATCGGCATCGCCGGGGCCACCGCCGGCCGGGCCGTCGCGATCTCCGGGCTCACCGTCGTCATCGCCATGTCCGGGATGCTCGTCGCGGGCGGGATGTTCACCTCGCTCGGGCTGGGGGCCATGTTCGTGGTCGCCGTCGCGGTGGCGGCCGCGATCTTCGTGCTGCCCGCCGTCCTGGCCCTGCTCGGAGACCGCATCGAGGCGCTCCGGCTGCCGTTCACCCGGCGGCGCGAGGCGCGCCGCGGCACGGACCGCTCGCTCTGGGGACGCCTGGCCGGCGCCGTGACCTCGCGGCCCGCCACCGCCCTCCTCGTGGTCGGGGGTGCCATGGTCGCCCTGGCCGTGCCCGCGCTGGGGATGAAGACGGCCATCGGTGGGGTGGAGACGCTGCCCAAGGACCTGGCGGGCGTGCAGGCCTACCACCAGTTCCACACCGCGGTCCCGGCGGAGGGCGATGTCCTGCAGGTCGTCGTCTCGGCTCCGGCCGACGCCGCCGACGAGGTGGAGGCGGCGCTCCTCGGGTCCGCGGACCGTGCCGAGGCCGTCGAGCTCGTCTCCGCCGCCGCGGACCAGGTCGACCAGTCGGTCGACGGCACCGTCAGCGTCTGGAACATCGGCGTGGAGGTCTCCAGCAGCGACGAGCGGTTGAGCACCGTCGTCGAGGACGTCCGCGGGGAGGTCCTGCCGCAGCTGCGTGCCGACCTCTCCGACGTGCCGGGCGCCGAGGTGCACCTGGGTGGTCAGGCCGTCGTCACCGACCTGACGTCGTGGATGGACCAGCGGCTGCCCTGGGTGGTGGGCCTGGTGCTCACCCTGTCCCTGGTCGTCATGCTGCTGTCGTTCGGCTCGCCGTCCCTCGCCCTGGCCACCGTGGGCCTGAACGTGTTGTCGGTCGGCGCGGCCTACGGCGTCCTGACGCTGGTCTTCGGTGGCACCTGGGCCGAGGGGTTGCTCGGCTTCACCTCCACCGGCGCGATCGCCTCGTGGATCCCGATGATGCTGTTCGTGCTGCTCTTCGGCCTGTCGATGGACTACCACATCTTCGTCACCAGCCGGGTCCGCGAGGCCTTCGACAGGGGCCACTCCCCGCGCGAGGCCATCCGCTCCGGGGTGGCGCGGTCGGCCGGCGTGGTCACGGCCGCGGCGGCCGTGATGGTCGGGGTCTTCTCGATCTTCGGGACGCTGTCCATGCTGGAGATGAAGCAGCTCGGCGTCGGCCTGGGCGTGGCGATCCTCGTCGACGCGACCGTCGTCCGCGGCGTGCTCCTGCCCGCGGTGCTGGCGCTGCTCGGTCGGCGTGCACACACCGGCCCCGCGTGGCTGCCGAAACTGCACCACTGAGCCCGCCCTGACCAACCTCCCCGCGAGGACCGGCCCGACGCCGGGTCTCGCGGGGAGGTCTGGTGCGCTCTGGCGACCCCGGGTTTCCCCGCGAGGTCGGGGCGCGGCGGGGGAGGGGGCAGGGAGGGCGCGACGGGCGCCGCGTCAGGCGCCCACCACGGGGCGCAGCCAGTCCAGGAGCGGCGTGACGGCGCGCCAGTCGGTACGCACCTGCTCGACCAGCCGCGACGTGGTGACGATGTCGGCGTCCTCGATCCACCGCATCGCCGAGATCGTCCGGTGGCGCAGCAGGTCGATCCGCTCGTGGTCGCGGGCAAATCCCCGCGGCGCGGTCTTGAGCCGGTCCCCGTCGACCTCCCACCCGGTCTCGCGCAGCTCCCCGACGAGCCGTTCCAGCTCGACCCCGCGGGGCCCGGCGACGTCCTTGCGGTAGGCCGCCAGCACGGCCGGCTCCATCTGGTAGCACCCGCCCCCGAGACGGAACCCGTCGGCCGACACCTCGGCATACCAGCCGGTGCGCGAGCCGGTGGTGACGTATCCGCCCTGGTGCGTCTTGTAGGGGCTCTTGTCGGCCGAGAAGCGCACGTCACGGTGGGGCCGGAAGACCTTGCCCGGCCCGAACTCCTCCTCCAGCGCGTCCAGCAGCGCCGTCATCGGGCGGCGGACGGCGGTCTCGTAGCGCTCGCGCTGCGCCTGCCAGAAGCCGGTGCTGTTGTCGAGCTCCAGCTCGGCGTAGAAGTCGGCGGCATCGTGCGGGAACCCCTCGAACGTCATGACGGCAGAGTATGCCGGGAGCCGGGGGCGGTCGGCGTGGTCCCGGGCGCCACGGGCTGGGCCGCGGAGCCCGAGCGGGTGCAGAATCGGGACCATGTCCCTCACCTGGCGAGCCGTGACCCGTGACGACGTCCCCGCGGTGGTGGCGTTCACCAACCTGGTCGGGCAGCGCGACGGCACCGGGGAGGTCACCACCGAGCAGGCCGTCCTCGAGATGTTCGAGGCGCCCCGGTTCGACGTGGCGACCGACGTCTTCACGGTGTGGGAGGGCGCGGAGCTGCTGGGGCTGGGCAGCGTGTTCTGCCGCGACACGTTGGTGGACGGCCGGGCCATGGTCAGCGTCGAGGGAGCCGTGCACCCCGACCGCCGCGGGCGGGGGCTGGGCAGCGAGCTGCTGAGCCGTCTCGAGACCCGGGCGCTGGCGATGGCCGCCGAGCGCTTCCCGGGGGACCCGGTGCGGCTGCGCACCTCGGGCGGGCTGCCGGACTCCTCGGCCCAGCGGTTGCTGGAGGACCGGGGCTACCGGGCGGACAACTACTTCATCACCATGCAGGTCCAGTTGGCGGACTGGGTCGACCGGGGCGAGGAGATCACGACGGTCCGGCCCGACGCGGAGCAGCTGCGGGCCACCCGCGATGCCCACAACGACGCCTTCCGGGACCACCGCAACTTCAGCCCGATCCCGGAGGACCACTGGGACTTCTGGGGCAAGTCCTCCACCCAGCGTCCGGAGCAGAGCCGGGTCGTGGTCGAGGGGGACCGGGTCCTGGCCTACGCCATCGTCGGCGAGAACGAGCCCGGCGTCAGTCACGTCGAGCTGGTCGGCACCCGCCGCGAGGCGCGCGGCCGTGGGCTGGCCCGCCAGGTGCT
>JAAYYA010000252.1 GCA_012515595.1 Actinomycetales bacterium | reverse complement strand
GTGCTGGCGGCCTTCCTGCTGGCCTATCCGCTCACGCTCTTGCCGCTGTTCGGCTTCGGCGTGCTCGACGCCGCTCTGCTCGGCGCCTGGGTCACCATCGCCGGGCCGGCGCTGGAGCCGGCGATCGTCGCCGGGCTCGTGGTCTGGCGGGTCGTGGGCATCCTCGGGCCCCTGACCCTGGGCCTTGCCACACTCATCTGGTGGCGCCGCTCAGGAGCTACCGGCGACTCACTGCCAAAAGTCGCCATGAAGGGTCGCTCCGTCAGCGACCTGTGACACAAGCCGGGTGATCCTGGCACACCCTCACTGGTGGGCCTGAAACTTGCCTCGTCGGATTCCCCCAAGGGTAGGACCACCGTGGCTAGACTCAACCATGACGCCAACCGCGCGCGCCCAGGTCGCCCAGCAGCACGACGACCTGATGAGGACGCTCCCCTTCGCCGACACCGCCGACTTCGAGGCCGCCTCCCGTGGCTACCTCGGCACACTCGAACCGCCTGTGGTCCGCGACGCCGACGGTGAGGTGGTGTGGGACATGGGCTCCTACGCCTTCCTCGAGGGCGAGGCTCCCCTGACGGTCAACCCCAGTTTGTGGCGTCAGTCCCGGCTGCTGACCCGGCACGGGCTGTTTGAGGTGGTCCCCGGCATCTACCAGGTGAGGGGCTTCGACCTGTCGGTCATGACGCTCGTGGAGGGCGAGGTGGGCGTCGTGGTCATCGACCCGCTCATCAGCGTGGAGACGGCGGCCGCCGCACTCGGGCTCTACCGGGAGCACCGTGGGCAGCGGCCGGTGACGGGGGTGATCTACACGCATAGTCACGTCGACCACTATGGCGGTGTCAAGGGCGTGACGACCCAGGAAGAGGTCGACGCCGGCCAGGTGCCGGTCCTGGCCCCGGAACACTTCCTTGAGCACGCCGTCTCCGAGAACGTCTACGCCGGGACCGCGATGGCCCGCCGAGCGGGGTACATGTACGGCGCGGCCCTGGACCGTAGCCCGACCGGTCAGGTGGGGGCCGGCCTGGCGCAGACGACGTCCACCGGCACCATCAGCCTCATCCACCCGACCCTGGAGATCACGACCACCGGACAGGAGGAGGTGGTCGACGGGGTCCGGATGGTCTTTCAGATGACCCCCAACTCCGAGGCGCCGGCGGAGATGCACTTCTACTTCCCGGGGTTCCGGGCGTTGTGCCTGGCCGAGAACGCGACGCACACGATGCACAACATCCTGACCATCCGTGGGGCCCTGGTCCGGGACGCGAACGCCTGGTCGGACTACCTGACCGAGGCGATCGACCTGTTCGCCGACATCACCGACGTGGCCTTCGCCTCCCACCACTGGCCGACCTGGGGCTCCAGTCAGGTGCGCGACTACCTGTCGTTGCAGCGGGACCTGTACGCCTATCTGCACGACCAGACGCTGCGGATGATGAACGCCGGGCTGGTCGGCAGTGAGATCGCCGAGGCGATGATCCTGCCACCGGCCCTGCAGGAGGCCTGGCACGCCCGGGGCTACTACGGGTCGGTGAGCCACAACGTCAAGGCCATCTACCAGCGCTACATGGGGTGGTATGACGCCAACCCGGCAAACCTGTGGCAGCACCCGCCGGTGGAGCGGGCCACCCGCTACGTTGCGGCCATGGGCGGCGCAGATGCCGTGGTCGAGCTGGCCCGGGGCGCCATCGAGGCGGGAGACTACCGCTGGGTGGCCGAGGTGGTCTCACACGTGGTGTTCGCCGACCCCGGCCACGCCGCGGCACGTGAGCTGCTGGCCGACACCTTCGAGCAGCTCGGGTTCGGCGCAGAGAACGGCACCTGGCGGTGCGCGTACCTGTCGGGGTCGCACGAGCTGCGGCACGGCGGCTTCGGCAGCCCGACCCGCGCGTTGTCACCAGACATGCTGGCCTCGCTGACCCCGGCCCAGCTGTTCGGCGCGATCGCGGTGCGGGTCAACGGCCCCCGTGCGTGGGAGGAGCGTCTTGAGCTGGACGTCGACCTGGGCGACGACGGACGCTACCGGCTCCGTCTGGCCAACGGGGTCCTCACCTACACCACCGCAGCACAGTCGACGACGGCCGACCTCGTCCTGCGGATGCCGCGCGGTGCGCTGCCCGCCCTGCTCGCCGCCCCCGTCGACCCGTTGGACCTCCATGCCCTCGGCATCCAGATCGAGGGCGAGGTCTCCGTGCTGGCCCGTCTGCTCACCGTGCTGGACGACCCTGACCCCGACTTCGCGATCGTCACCCCCTGAGCTCCTGGACTCCAGGGAAACGGCAGGGTTCGGGACGGTCCTTTGCGGGCTCAGACTGCTGAGGCAGTGCGTTGCTCGGCGCGGTTCTTCAGGAACACCAGGGGAAGGAGCCATCCACCGAACGCCGTGACGATCCACACCACGAGGGTCGCCAGGATCCAGGTCGTGACGCCCGAGATGCGCAGCCCTCCAGGGAAGAGGGAGGCAATGAGCAGGGCCACGAAAGTCGAGACCAGTCCGATGCCACCCAGCATGGCTGGAGCGAACTGGCGGGCCAGATTGAAGATGAACGGCGCCAGGATGCTCTGGGCGATCGCGAAGACTCCGACCGCGACCAGGAACCCGGAGAAGGACAGATGGACGTCATCGATGAGGAGCGAGGCGGCGAGTAGTCCTAGGGCCGCCGTCCCGATGAAGATCCCAGCACGAATGAGGAGGCGAATCATGGTCTCTCCGCTCAGCACGCCCAGCCGAGCAGCCAGGATCGCGCTCACGATACCGGGGCAGTCTCAGGCGCCGCTAGCGTTGACTTTTCCTTGGCCGCCACCCAGCGAGAGTCGGGAGGATCGCACATGGTGAGATCACTCCACGTCACCTCATCGACCATGCGACTGGTCAGCGAGCCCGCCATCTACGGGGTGGTCCTGGTCGCCGGGCTGGTGGTCGTGGTCAGCAACTCCGCCGATGCCTCCTGGGACGTCCTGGTCAAGGTGCTCGCCACCCTGCTCGTGTTCTGGTCCGCCCACGTCTATGCCGGCGCAGTCTCCCGTCTGGGAGGCACGTTCGAGCAGGACGCGCCCACCCGGGCACGACTGGGCGCCGCGGTCGGCCACGGGCTGACTCACTCCTGGGGGATGCTCATGGCCGGCCTCATCCCGTTGGTGGTCCTGTCGCTGGGCGTCATGGGATTGGTTCGTGACAGCGTCGCCATCTGGGGGACGCTATGGACGGCGGTGGTGGTCTTAGGTCTGCTCGGGTGGCTGAGTGTCGCCTCCTGGTCCTCCCGGCCCGTCTGGGGTCTCGTGGGCGCTGTCATCACCTCGGCGCTGGGAGTGGTCCTGATCCTCCTGAAGGCGGTCGTGTACTGATCCCCACGACGCTCGCCCCCACACCGTGCGAGTCCCGCCAAGTGCTGCGCGAACCGGAAAGTGGCAGGTCTATCTCAGACCTCGCGGACTCACTAACATCTGCTCATGAGTGCACTCGCGGCCACGGTCGAGATGACCGTCCTGGTTCTGCTGGCCGCGATCCTGGCGGGTCCTATCCTGGGCGCCAGGTTCCGGGTGCCCGGGCTGCTGGCGCTGATCTTCCTCGGCATGTTGTTCGGCCCGTTCGGGCTCGGGTGGCTGGGGCGGACCAACCTGGTATTCGATCTCGGTGCGATCGGCATCCTGTATCTGATGTTCCTGGCCGGTCTCGGGTTCAATATCAACGCCTTCAGCCAGGGCCGGGCCAGCGCCCTCGGCTTCGGGTTGTTGTCCTTCGTCTTCCCCTTCGCTCTGAGCATGGTCGTGGGCATGTCGTGGCTGGAGGCCGGCGTACTGGGTGCAGCGTTGCTGGGATCGATGTGGGCGTCCAACACGCTGGTGGCCTACCCCGACGTGCGTGCGGCGGGGCTGGAGCAGACCCGCGCGGTGCGCGATGCGATGTCCGGCGGCGTAGTCGCCGACATGCTGGCCCTGCTCGTCCTGGCCATCGCCACGACCTATGCCGTGGTCGAGACGCTCGAGCCGGACAACCAGGACCTGGGTGCTGTGCCGACGCTGCCGCTGTTCCTGAGCATCCCGGCCCTGGTGGTCTTCACGTTGTGGGTGCTCCCCAGAGTGGGACGTTGGTTCTTCGTGCGGGTCGGTCACTCCCGGGTGCAACGGGTGTTGTTCGTGCTCGCCGGGATGGCCGCCGCAGCCACGTTGGCGGTCCTCGGGGGGATCGCCGGGATCATCGGTGCGTTCCTGGCCGGAATCGGGCTGAACCGTCTGGTGCCCAACAACAGTGAGCTGATGGACCGTGTGGACTTCGTGGGGACGACGGTCTTCGTCCCGGCGTTCCTGGTCTCGATCGGGCTACGCATCGACCCCGGGGCACTGGTGGACCCGCGAACCATCCTGCTGGGTGTGCTCTTCCTGGTCCTGGTGATCGTGGGCAAGGGCCTGGCGGTGCTGGTCGCGAGCATCTTCTTCAAGTACTCCCCCGCTGAGCGCGGTCTGATCGGGTCGCTGAGCATCGGGCAGGCGGCCTCCACACTCGCGGTGGGTCAGATCGGTCTGGAACTGGGCCTGTTCGAACAGGAAGTGGTCAACGCCTCCATCCTGACCATCGTCCTGGCCGCGCTGCTCACCAGCTTCGGCACCCAGCACTACATCCGCCGGATGCCGGTCACCCCGCCGAGCTCCGGTGCGATCGGCGAGGTGGTGCTCGTGGACGTCAGTGACGACACCTCCGCGATGAAACCGATGCTGCACCTCGCCGGCCGGGTCGCTCAGGGAGACGACGGGGTCGCCACCGCGTACGCCGTGGCGCGCCGGGCCGACAAGATCACCACCCGCGCCAGGCTGGGCCAGGCTGAGGAGACCGCGGCGGCAGCCGGTTACGACAGTTCCAGCGTGCTGCGCCTGTCCGAGTCCTTCGCTGACGGAACCCTGGAACTGGTCGAGGAGCACGACGCCACCCTCGTCGTCCTGGCCTGGCACGGACCACGGCTCAGCGTCGAGCACTTCTTTGGCAGCGAACTCGACACCATCGGCGCCAACTGCCCCGTCCCCACAGTCGCTGCCCACCTGACCAGCACGTGGGTCCGGGTCATCGTCATCCCCGGCACCGGAGACGTCCCCTGGCAGGCTGAGGACGTGCGACTCACCCTCGATGTCGCGCGACGGCTGGCCGCCGGAGGCGATGACCCACTGCTGGTGATCGCCAACGACGAAGCCACCACACGCGAACAGCTCGGCCCCCGGGCCGAGTACGAGTTCGTCCTGGCTCACCGCCCCGGGGACGAGCTGCTACCTAGGCTGCAGCCCACTGACCTGATCGTCGCTCCGGCCTACATGCTCCAGGAGATGCCAGTTCACCGACGGTTGAAATTCTCCGTCGCCCTCACCGAGCACAACCTCGCCATTGTGGCCGCCCCAGGCCGGTTCGCAGTCCTGTCCGCACGGCAGCATGCGATGGGGCAACTCCTCGGGCAACACGCCTGAGCCGCGAAGAAGACCGTCGCGTCAATCAACCCAGCCGCGGTGGACAGGCTCGTTCACGCTCGTTGGTCGCAGGCGACCATGCAGTACGCCACGTCAGGGTCAACGCCGCGGCGATTCAACGGTCTAGACAGACACCAGGTCCCTGGCCGCGTTCTCGATCGTCTCCTCCGACAGCAGCACCGTCAGGGCGGCGTCGCCGAGCGGGATGAAGCTGTCCTCGCTGGTCACCCGTGCGACTGTCCCGTCGAAGCGGTGGTCCACCAGCGCGGTCACCACCCCCTCGGAGACGCCGCCGGTGCGCCGTGTCTCGTCGACGACCAGGACCCGGCCCGTGGCGTGCGCCTCGCGCAGGATGTCGTCGACCGGGAGTGGCCGGAGCCAGCGCAGGTCGACGACGCGGGCGCCGATCCCGTCGGACTCCAGCCGTGCGGCGACCCGCAGCGACATGGGCACCCCGTTGCCGAAGGTGAGGATCGTCAGGTCCTCGCCGGTGCCGTAGGTGCGGGCTCGGCCGAGGACCGGATCCGACGACGAACCAGGGGCAGGGTATGACGTGGCCCAGGCCCCGTCGCCCGGCTCGTGCAGGTCCACAGTGTGGTAGAGCGCGATCGGCTCCAGGAACACGCACGTCGAGCCGTGGGTACGGGCCATCGTCAGGCAGGTGCGCATCATCATGCCGGCGTCATCCGGCCGGGATGGTGAGGCCACGACGAGGCCGGGGATGTCGAGCAGCACCCCGAGCGCGTTGTCGTTGTGGAAGTGCCCGCCGAAGCCCTTCTGATAGCCGTAGCCGGCCACTCGCACCACCATCGGGTTGGTGTACTGCCGCTGGGAGAAGAAGGGCAGGGTTGCGGCCTCGCCGCGCAGCTGGTCCTCGGCGTTGTGCAGGTAGGCGAGGTACTGGATCTCCGGCACCGGCAGCAGCCCGGACACGCCTGCGCCGAGCGCGAGGCCGAGGGTCGACTGCTCGTCCAGCAGCGTGTCGAAGACCCGCGCCCGGCCGAGCCGACGCTGGAGTCCCCGCGACACGCCATACACCCCGCCCTTGCGGGCCACGTCCTCACCAAAGACCAGCAGCCCGGGGTCGGCGGCCGTTCCGTCGACCAGGGCGCGGTTCACCGACTGCGCGAGGGTCAGCGGTCCCTCGTCCTCGGGCAGCCGGCCGTCGAAGACCGCCCGTCGTCGCGCCGGGTCGCCAGCACGCTCCGGCGCTGCGGCGACCGCAGAGGGGTCCGGTCCGGCCAGCGGCTCCATCACCTGCGCCGCGGTCGTCATCTTGGGCAGCGCGACCACCTCCTGCGCGACGTCGCGGACCCGCTGCCGCACCGCTTCGTAGCGGTCCACCACCTCGGCGGGAGTCAGCACGCCTGCGCTGATCAGGAGCCGAGCGGTGCTCAGGACAGGGTCCCGGCCCAGGTCCGCAGCCAGCTCCGCCGTCGACCGGTAGGCCGACTCCACGTCCGACCCCGCGTGGCCCATCAGCCGCACCGTGCGCAGGTGGAGGAAGGCCGGCTTGCGGCGGTCCCGCACGTAGCGCGCCGCCTCCCGGGAGACCCGGAGCGTCTCGGCGAGATCGCAGCCGTCGGCGCCGAAGTAGGCCAGGCCCGGACGATGGCCGTAGGCGGACTCGACCCAGCCGGCCGGGGTGGGCACGCTGATGCCGATCCCGTTGTCCTCGCAGACGAGCAGGAGCGGCATCGGCACCCCCTGGTAGGACGTGTGCACGGCTGCGTTGATCGCACCCGCGGCGGTCGAGTGGTTCACCGAGGCGTCGCCGACGCTGCAGACCACCACCGAGTCGGGTGGCCACGGACACTCCACACCGAGCTTTGCCGCCCGCGACACCGAGAACGCCACGCCCATCGCCCGCGGCAGGTGCGAGGCGATCGTCGACGTCTGCGGGATCACCGCCAGGTCGGCGTGGCCGAAGACCTTGTGCCGACCACCGGAGATCGGCTCCGAGGCCGCCCCCACCAGCCCGAGCAGAACGTCCCGCACCCCGTCGTGGCCGGGCACCTGCGTCGCCCGCTGCAGGTAGAACCCGCCGGAGCGGTAGTGCAGCAGCGCCGGGTCGGTCGGCCGCAGGGCCGCCGCCACGGCCGCGTTGCCCTCGTGCCCCGAGGACCCGATCGTGTAGAAGCCCTCACCCGTGCTCCGCAGCCAGCGGGCCGCCAGGTCCAGGTGCCGGCTGCGCAGCTGTGCGTCGAACAGCTGCAGGGCGAGCTCGGCGTCGAGCCCCTCCGGCAGGGTGGTGCCGGGATCCCGCCGGAGGGCGGCGGCGTGCTCCAGGAAGTGGGTGTCGACCGGCTCGCTCACACCGAGAAGTCCACGCCCTGAGCCAGCGGGAGCTCGCCGGAGTAGTTGATGGTGTTGGTGGCCCGGCGCATGTAGGCGCGCCAGGCGTCGGAGCCGGACTCGCGCCCGCCACCGGTCTCCTTCTCCCCGCCGAAGGCACCGCCGATCTCGGCGCCCGACGTGCCGATGTTGATGTTGACGATGCCGCAGTCCGACCCCACCGCGGACAGGAAGATCTCGCTCTCCGCCTGGTCCCGCGTGAACAGCGAGGAGGACAGCCCCTGGAGCACGTCGTTGTTCAGCGCGATGGCCTCGTCGAGGTCGTCGTAGGCCATCACGTAGAGGATCGGCGCGAAGGTCTCCCGCGTGACGATGTCGGTCTGTCCGGGCATCCGCACGACCGCGGGCTGCACGTAGTAGGCCTCGGGTGCGACCTCCGCCAGCTGCCGTTCGCCGCCGACGACGACCGTGCCGCCCTCGGACTGCGCCTGTTCCAGGGCGGACCGCATCGCGGTGTAGGCGTCGCCGTGCACGAGTGGGCCGACCAGCGTCCCGTCCGCGAGCGGGTTGCCGATGGGCAGCCTCCCGTAGGCCTCGGCGAGCCGCTCGGTCAGCTCGTCGACGATCGACGAGTGGGCGATGACCCGGCGCATCGTCGTGCATCGCTGGCCAGCGGTGCCGGCGGCGGAGAAGACGATCCCCCGCAGGGTGAGGTCCAGGTCGGCCGACGGCGCGACGACCGCCGCGTTGTTGCCGCCCAGCTCGAGCAGGGACCGCCCGAACCGGTTGGCGACCCGGGGCCCGACCGCCCGGCCCATCCGGGTCGACCCGGTCGCGCTGACCAGGGCCACACCACGGTGGTCGACCAGCGCCTCCCCCACCTCCGGGCCGCCCACGACCACCTGGCTCACCGCGGCCGGGGCACCGGCCTCCTCCAGCGCCCGCCCCAGCAGCGCGGCCGCCGCGTGCGCGCACAACGGCGCCTGTTCGGACGGCTTCCACACGACGGTGTCCCCGCAGACCAGGGCGATGGCGGTGTTCCACGACCAGACCGCGACCGGGAAGTTGAAGGCGCTGATCACGCCCACCACACCGAGCGGGTGCCACGTCTCCATCAGCCGGTGTCCGGGCCGCTCGGAGACCGACGTGCGGCCGTACAGCTGCCGGGACAGACCCACCGCGAAGTCGCAGATGTCGATCATCTCCTGCACCTCACCGAGCGCCTCGGAGGTGATCTTGCCGACCTCCAGGCTCACCAGGGTGGCGAGGTCGGCCTTGCGCTCACGCAGCAGCTCCCCGAACCGCCGTACGACCTCGCCCCGCTGCGGGGCCGGGACGGTGCGCCACTGCAGGAAGGCCTCGCGGGAGCGACGGACGACCTCGTCGACCTCGTGGGCGTCGCTCCACCGGACGCCACCGAGGGACTCCCCGTTGACCGGGGACCGGTGCGACTGGTCGCCGGCGATCGCGGCCAGGTCGACACCGCAGCGTCCAGCGGCTTCCTGCGCCTGCTGCTGCAGGGTCTCGGCCGTTGGGATCTGGGTGCGGGACATGTGGTGCCAACTCCTTGGTGTCGGGCGATGGTGAGCGTGGTCAGACGATACTGAGCGATCAGACGATGGTGGGTAGGGGTCGGACGATGATGAGCAGTGGTCGGGCGACGGCGCATGTGGTCACACGATGTTGAGCTCGGGACGGGCGTCGGCGCGCGTGAACCGCTCGAGGTCGAGCGCACTGACGTCAATGATCGGTGATCGGTCGAGGAACAGGTCACGCACCACCTCACCGACGGCGGGACCCATCAGGAACCCGTGGCCGGAGAAGCCGCACGCGTAGAGGAAGCCGGGGACCCGGCGGGACCGCCCGATGAGCGCGTTGTGGTCGGGCGTCATCTCGTACAGCCCCGCCCAGCCACTCCGGACGCCGACCTCGGCCACGGACGGGGCCCGCCGCTCCAGCGCCTCGGCCAGGGCGGTCAACCAGCCGGGGTCGGCGGCGGTGTCGAAACCCCACGAGTCCTCGCTCTCCGGCATCCCGATGAGCAGGCCGCGCCCTTCACCGTGGAAGTAGAGGCCGCTCGCGAAGTCGATGGTGAACGGCGTGTCCGGGGCGAGGTCCGGCATCGGCTCGGTGACCACGATCTGCCGGCGCAGCGGCTCCACGGGCAGGTCGACCCCCGCCCAGGCGCCGACCTCCCGGCTCCAGGCGCCCGCGGCGCACAGCACCGACGAGGCGCTGATGGCGCCGTCGGCGGTCTGCACGGCCAGGATCGTGTCGCCCTCCATCACCAGGCCCGTCGCCGCGGTGCCCGGCACGATCGTGGCGCCCGCCGCACGAGCCGCACGGGCGTATCCCTGCACGACGGACTCCGGGGTGCAGTGGCCGTCCCGCGGCGACCAGAGTGCGGCCTTCAGGCCCGTGGTGTCGATGAGCGGCGACAGCCGTGCGGCCTCCTCGACCGTGATCATCCGGCTGTCCACGTCCATCGCGTGCTGCAGTGCGGCGTTCCTGGTGAAGGTCTCCACCTGCTCGTCGTTGTCCAGCAGGAACAGGTAGCCGACCTGGTGCAGGTCGATCGGCTGGTCGAACTCCGCCTCGAACCGCTCGAACGCCTCCAGGCTGCGCAGGCCGAGCGCGATGTTGATCTCGTCGGAGAAGACGGCACGGACACCGCCCGCCGCCCGCGAAGTGCTCCCCTCACCGAGGGAGCCCTTCTCGAGCAGGACGACGCGCACCCCGGCACGCGCGAGGTGCAAGGCCGAGCTCAGGCCCATCACCCCGCCGCCGATGATCACGACATCGGCCTCTGACGGCAGGGGCCGGTTCCTCCCGGTCACGGCCCTCCCGCTCCGCCGTCGCCGGCGGCACCGACCTCGCGCTCCAGCCGCTGCTGCGCGAGGAGCGCGAGCGCAGCGGCCTGGTCACCGAGTACGGCGTCGTCGAACAGCACGGTCGAGGAGTGGTTCATCGCCGCGGTCTCGGGATCCACCCCGGGCGGGCTGGTGTGCAGGAAGATCATGGCCCCGGGCACCTGCTCGAGCACGAAGGAGAAGTCCTCCGACCCCATGAGCGGGTCCGCCGCGTCGACGACCCGTTCCGCGCCGAAGGCCGCCCGGAGCTGCTCACCGGCCCACTGGGCCTCCGCCTCGTCGTTGACGGTGACCGGGTACTGCACGACGAACTCCACCTCGGCCGTGCACCCGTGGGCGGCCGCGATTCCCTCCGCCAGGCTCCGCGACTCCTCCTGCACCCGCTCCAGGCTCTCGTGGGACAGCGTGCGGACCGTGGCCCCCAGGGAGGCCCGCTCCGGGATGACGTTGACCGCCTCGCCCGCCGCCAGCTGGGTGATCGTCAGGACCACCGGGTCGAAGACGCTGAACCGGCGTGTGATCATCGCGTGCAGCTGACTGCCGATCCCCAGCAGCGCGGTGACCGGGTCGACGGCCGTGTGGGGCTGTGAGCCGTGCCCTCCCCGGCCGACGACGGTGATCTCCAGCCGGTTGGACCCCGCCATCGTCGAGCCGGAGCGGAGCTCGAACTGCCCGGGCACCCCGGGGAAGACGTGGATGGCGTAGGCCGCGACGGGCTTCTCCCCGCTGGCCATGAGCAGCCCCTCGTCCAGCATGTACTTCGCCCCGCCATAGCCCTCCTCACCGGGCTGGAACATGAAGACGACGTTCCCGGGCAGCTCCTCCTGCCTGGCGCAGAGCAGCCGGGCGGCACCCACCAGCCCGGCGATGTGCAGGTCGTGCCCGCACGCGTGCATCGTGCCGGTCGTGGCGGCGTACTCCAGCCCCGTGGCCTCGTCGACCGGCAGCCCGTCCATGTCACCGCGCAGCAGCACCGTCGGCCCGGGACGGCCCCCGCGCAGGACGGCCACGACCGAGGTGGTGGTCGTGCCGGTCGTGACCTCGAGGGGCAGACCCTCGAGCTCGCGGAGCACGATCGCCTGGGTCCGAGGCAGGTCCAGCCCCACCTCGGGGGTCTGGTGCAGTTCCCGCCGCAGTCTCACCAGGTCGCCCTGGAGCCTCTGCGCGTCCTCGTGCATCGTCATACTGACTGAGCCTAGGACCGGAGCCGCCGGCGAGCCATCGGGACGCCCCCGATCGTCTACTATTCTCTGTAGTACTCAGTTCCCGCCCTCCCGGAAGCGCACCCATGTCGGATACCTCCAGCATCCTCTCCCCCGACCAGATGGCCGAGGCGGCCGAGGACGCCGCCTTCGCCAAGGCGACCGGGGGCCTGCTCAAGTCCTTCCTGCTCGGCCTGACGGCCGGCGGCTACATCGCGCTGGGTTTCGTCTTCTTCACCACCAGCCAGGTCGGGGCCGCCGAGCTGCCGTATGGCGTGGCGCGAGTGATCGGCGGCGTCGTCTTCTCCACGGGGCTGGCTCTGGTCGTGCTCACCGGGGCCGAGCTGTTCACCAGCTCGACGCTGACGCTGACCGCCCGGGCCAGCGGCCGCATCACGTGGGGCCAGCTGCTCAGCAACTGGGTCGTGGTCTACCTCGCCAACTTCATCGGCGCGCTCACGATCGTGGTGCTGATCTTCCTGGGCAAGACGTGGACGAGCGCCGACGGCGGCTGGGGCACCGTCGTGCTCAACACCGCCCTGCACAAGGTGGAGCACACCTTCCTCGAGGCGTTCGTGCTCGGCATCCTGTGCAACCTCATGGTGTGCCTGGCGGTGTGGGCGGCCTACTCCGGGCGCACCACCACCGACAAGATCCTGGCCGTGACGATGCCGATCGCGCTGTTCGTCGCCACCGGCTTCGAGCACTCGGTCGCGAACATGTTCATGATCCCGCTGGCGATCCTCATCAAGGACAACGCAGGCGGCGAGTTCTGGGCGACGACCGGCCTGGACGCCTCCGCCTACGCGGACCTGTCGTGGTCGGCCTTCTACCTCGACAACCTGCTGCCGGTCACCCTGGGCAACATCGTGGGAGGGGGCGTGATGATCGGCGTGCTCTACTGGACGATCTTCCACTTCCTGCCGAGCCGGAGGAAGGCAGCCGCGGGCGCCTGAGCGGGTCCTCCCGCGGTGCCCGTAGGCGCAGACTCCGCTGCCCCCTCCGTGACCCCCGCGGCTCTCGGCCGCCCCGGAGCCGTGGCCATAGGGTCATCCTGGAGGTGTACTGCGCCGTGTTGAGCGGTTGTTGAGCGGCACCCGCCACGCTGTCCTCTTCAGCTATCCGAGGAAGACACGAGGGGTTGTCGTGAGTGCACCAGTCATCACCTACGTCCATGGCGCAGACCCGATCTCGCAGGCCGGCGTCGTCAGCCAGTTGCGCGGCAGACCCGAGGTCCGTCTCGTCGAGGAGTCCCGCCTCGACCAGGCGACGGTCGCCATCGTGGTCACCGAGCACATCGACGAGTCGGCGACCCGCATCCTGCACGGGCTCCGCCGGGGAGACCTGCCGCACCTGATCGTCGTCGCCACCGCCATCGACGACGCCGGCCTGGTCACCGCCGCCGAGTCCGGCGTGGCCGGGCTGCTCCGGCGGAGCGAGGCCACGCCGGAGAACCTGGTCCGCGTGATCACCCGGGTGAACTCCGGCGAGGGTGAAGTGCCGGGCGACATGCTCGGCCGCCTGATGACCCAGCTCGGCCGGCTGCAGCGCCAGGTGCTCACCCCCCGGGGCCTGACCTTCACCGGTCTGACACCCCGCGAGGCCCAGGTGCTGCGCCTGGTCGCCGACGGGCACGACACGGCGGAGATCGCGCGGGAGCTCTGCTACAGCGAGCGCACCGTCAAGAACGTCCTCCACGACCTGACCACGCGGCTCCAGCTGCGCAACCGCTCCCACGCCGTGGCGTACGCGCTGCGCGAGGGTCTGATCTAGGGACCCGCGAGGTCGCCGTCCAGCATCGTCTCGAGGCTGCGCACGGCGCTCTGGCACAGCACATGGAGCTGTCGAGTCGTGAGCGGGTGCCGCGCCACGCGGTGCCAGGAGTCCAGTTGCGCCACCGCCTCCTGGCGCAGGTCCGTGGACGGGGCGTCCGCCACCCCGAGCCGGGCGGCGGGTCCGGTCCCGTGACCGCCGAACAGCCGCTCGAGGGCGGCGGCCCGCGCCTCCGGCAGGTCGATCGCCCCGGTGCGCAGCTCCCCCAGCAGGTGCAGCTCCTCCAGCTCGTGCGAGCTGGACACCAGCCGTTCCACCTCCCCGAGCAGGTCCGCGGCCTCCGGCCAGTCGGTCCCCTGCAGCACCGTGCGCAGCCCGGCGAGCACGGACTGGGCCCGCAGCAGCCGGCTGCGTTCGGTGAACTGGACCGTCAGCAGGCTGCGCAGCTCCTGCAGCCCGGACCGGCGCCGCAGCGCGTCGGCGAGCTCCGAGGCGTTGGTCACCTGACCGCTGCCGATCAGCTGCACCGCGACCCGCACCCCGAACAGGCCGAACCGGTCCAGCAGGTGCTCCCGCTGGGCGGGCCCAGGGTCCTCCGGGATCTCGCTGCGGCCGAGCCGGTCGGCGGTCAGCAGCAGGCGCGCCACCTCGTCCTTCGGGGCCCGGGCGATCGCCGCCAGGTCGGCGAACTCGGACTCCCGCAGGGTGGCGGCGGCGTGCCCCAGCAGCCCGTTCACCGGGACCACCGTGGGGCAGAGCCTGCGCACCCGCGGGTCCTCGGCATACCGCTGGGCGACGCGGGCAGCGACCGTCATCGAGTCCAGCCGGCAGGACCCGATCTCGTCGGCCCGCGACAGCGCGCCCACCGTGTTCACCGGCGTCCCCTCGGTGACCTGGCGGTCGCGGAAGGCTTCCATGAAGTTCATGTCGCTGGCGTGGGCGTGGCGCAGCAGGTAGAGGACGGCATCGGCCACCGCGACCTGACCCACGTCCCCGGTGAGGGCCTGGTGGGTGCGGGCCGAGACCTCGGTGGAGATGGAGGCGATGCCCGGCGTGTCCACCAGGGTCAGCCCCTGCAGCCGACGGGTGGGCCAGCGGACCTCCAGGTGGTCGATCTGCTCCGGCTGGCGACCACCCAGGTCGATGATGAGGGACCCCTCGTCCCGACGGAACGGGCGGTCGACCGGTGGGCCGTCGAGCGGGTGCAGCAGCACCCTGGGGGCGGTGCCGTAGCTGTACCAGGTGACCACCCGGGTGCACTCCCCCGCGTCGGTCGGCGCCAGGTTCTCCCCGACCAGGGCGTTGAGCAGGGTGGACTTGCCGGCCTTCACCCGACCCGCGATGGCCAGCCGGAGCGGCCCGTCGAGGCGGGCCCGCAGGGCGCGCAGCTCCTGCGACAGCTCCGCGCTCGGAGCACGTTCCGCTGCACGGTCGACGACCGCACCGACCCGATCCACCAAGCTCGTCGACATGTCTGCCCCGCCCTCCCCTCAGCGCCCGCCGTGTCCCGGACGGCCGGCCAGCCGCGTCAGCCGGTCGGCGTGCGCGTCGAGCTCGCGGGACCGGGTGGCCCGCGCCTCCGGGGTAAGCGAGCTCGCCTGCTGGGCGGCTCGGTGCGCGGCGGCCACCGAGGCCTCGAGCACCTCGGCCCGGGCCTGGAAGTCGTCGCGCAACTGCCGCTGGGTCTCCCGCAGGCTGTCCCGGCTCTCCTTGCTCAGCACGAACGAGACCTCCTCGACATACTTGCGCGCTGCCGCCTTGGCCTGCATCCGTCGCCCGGAGCGGACCCGCTCGGTCTCTTCCCGGAGGGCGCGCTTCCCGAGACCGGCACCCACCGCGGCGGCGGCCACCCCGATGAGCGGCATGGCGATGCTGAACAGGCCCCCGACCCCCAGGATGAGCATCGGCCCGAAGGTCGTCGTCCGGGTCACCATCATGATCGACTGCAGCCGCCCGGGCCGGACGGAGATCGCCGCGGTGTCGGGCATGGCCACCGTCTCGGACACGTCGCTCAGCCCCCGCAGACGCAGCGCGAACGCCCCACCGGCCAGCTCGAAGTCAGCCGCGAGATCAGTCGCCAGGTCGGTGGCGCGGGACTGCAGGAGCTCGCGGTTCTGCAGCACAGCTGCCGCCACCTGACGTCGCAGCCACACCTCGGTGTCCGACCAGGTGTCCAGCGGGTCCCCGACATCGATGACGGCCTCGGCCTCCCGCAGCACCGACCGCAGCCGCTGCTGCAGGTCGTGGTCGACGTCGGCGATGAGGTCCTGCACCCCGTCCGCGAGCGCCACCTTCCAGCTGGCCGAGGCCGCGGACAGTCCGGCGGCGTGCTGGCGGGTCCGGTCCAGGTCCTCGATGACCTCCGCGGACCGGACCGGCTCGGCGAGCACCGCCTTCTCGGCCTGGGTCGCCGCGGCGAGGTGCTCGACGACGAAGTCCACCTCCGCGGCGGCCTGCTCGGCGGCGCGTCCCGCCTGGGCCGACACGACCGAGGCGAGGAAGGTCACGAGCGGGGCGAAGCCGGCCTCCTCGTTCAGCGTGGGGTCGGTGGTCGCCCGCAGCCGCAGGAACGAGGACACCGGCAGCACCGGCACGTCGATCCCGGCGGTCCGCAGGTGGCCCTGGTTGAGCTCCGCCATCCGGCGCCACTCCGGGTAGAGGTCGGTCTTGCTGATCACGACCGCGGTGGTCGGGCAGCGGCTCGTGGCCGAGCGCAGGAAGTCCAGCTCCGGCGCAGTGAGCTCCTGGGAGGCATCCGTGACGAACAGCGCACCGTCGGCGGTCTGCAGGGCACCGAGTGCCAGCTGGCCGTAGGCGGAGTCCAGCCCACCCACTCCCGGGGTGTCGATCAGCCGCAACCCGGCCCGCAGCATCCGGTGCGGCAGGTGCACCTCGACATACCGCTGCCCGCCGTCCCCCGGACCGGACGCGACCAGGTCGCGGATGTCGTTCAGGGACGCCTCCACCGGTCGGACCGGCCCGTCACCGGCCGGCTCGAGGTACGCCGTGACCCCCACCGTCTCCCCGTGGGCCACGACGGTCGGCACGGCCGTCGCGATGTCGGCGTCGACCGGGCACACCGCCGTCTGCAGGAGTGCGTTGACCAGCGTGGACTTGCCCTGCTTGAACTCTCCGACGACCGCGACGGTGGCGGTGCCGTGCCGCAGCCGCCCCCGGGCCTGCTCCAGGTGCTGGACGAGGTCGGGACGTCCCTGCTCGTGCGCCAGCCTGGCCGACTGGTCGATGCTCTGCAGGACCTGGGTGACCGGCGGCAGCGACCCCTCTGCGGCAGCGGGTTCGGCCACGCTGGGTTCCGGCTCGACCGCCTCAGGCTCTGGCTCCGCCTCACCAGCTGCGGACTCCGGCTCCGGCTCGACCGCCTCAGGCAACGCCGGCCCTGGCTCGACAACCGTGGGCTCCGGCTCTGGTTCCGGCTCGACGACCGCGGGCTCCGGCTCGACAACCGCGGGCTCCGGCTCGATGACCACGGGCTCGACAACCTCAGGCTCGACAGGCTCCGGCTCGACGACCGCGAGCTCCGGCTCCGGCTCGGACTCGGGTGTGGGTTCGACCGCTTCGGGCTGCGTCGGCACCGGCTCGTCCATCACCGGCTCGTCCATCACGGGCGTGGGCTCAGGTCTGGGGTCGAGAGCCTCGGCGGGCTCCGGTTCCACGATCTCCTGGGCGGGTTCGACCGCCTCGGGCTCCGCCGGCTCGGGGTCCGGCTCGGGCTCAGGGGGTGGCGGCCCGTCCTCCCACTCCAGGAAGTGGTTGCAGCGGGCACAGAAGATCGCGTCCGCCTCGTTGCGGAAACCACAACTGGTGCACACGGTCACGGCGTCCCCTTTGACGTGCCTGGTCCCTGCCTACTATCGAGCATTTGCCCTGTCCCGTCGACCCTCGTCCCTCGGAGGTGACTGTCGTGAACGACGTCTGCACCGGATGCGGGGAGCCCAACCCGCCGGGCACCCAGTTCTGCCTGTTCTGCGGGATCTATCTGGGCTGGAACGAGCGTGAGACCGACGCCCGACCTGCCGCCCGATCCGACACGGGTCAGGCACCACCAGCACCGTCGGCGGACGCCACGGCCCCGATCCCGCAGCGCGACGACACCATCCCGCTGGGCGTCGCGGCCACCCCCGCACCTCACGCCGCACCCCCTCCCCCCGCTCCCGTCGCGACGGCCCCCGCCGTGCCCACCGGTCGCGGCTGCCCGAACTGCGGCCACGACAACGAGCCGGAGCGCAGGTTCTGCGGACACTGCGGTCAGGTCCTGGCCACCGGTGCCCCGGCCCGCGGAACGGAAGCGAAGAGGCAAGGCTGGTGGCAGCGGCTGCTGCGGTCCGACACCCGGCTGGCGCGGCGCGACTACCGACGCAGCCTCCCCCCGCTCTACCGGTGGCGCCGCGTCGGCGTGACCGCGCTGATCGCCGGCGGGCTGGTCGGCGGGTTCGCGGCGGTGGGCAGCAACCCGATCGGGTGGGCCACCGACCGGTGGTACGACGTGACCAACCGGCTCGACCCGGTGCGTGACGTGAGCGCCCAGGCGCTGCCGGAGAACTCGGTCATCGGCGACCACGGTCCGAACGGGCTGCTCGACCTCGACCAGGCCACGGCGTGGGTCACCGGGTGGACTCCCCCGGAGGGCCGTCCGGCTTGCGGTGACGGGCGTGGTGGCCGGGTCGTGCTGGCCTTCCCCGAGACCCGGGTGCGCGAGCTGCACGTGCTCACCGGCGTGACCGACGCCTCGGACCGCCCGCTTCAGCACATCCCCACCCAGCTCGACGTACAACTGCCGGACGGGTCCTGCCGGACGGTCGCGCTGGACCACGGGCCGGAGGTGCAGGAGGTCGCCTTCGACACCGGCGAGCCGGTCTCCCGGCTGACGATCAGCATCGGGCAGACCTTCACCGGCGACGACGCACGGGTGCAGGACGTGGCGGGGCTGACCCAGCTCACCCTGCTCGCCCGCCCGGCCCGCGACTAACCGGTGACCGGGGCCGACGCGGCGCCGACCGGCTGGACCGGCGGGTTGCAGAAGCCCACCAGGTCCGGCAGCGCCGTCCGCACGTCCTCGCACGCCTGGGACGCCTCCTCGAAAGTCGGGTATCCCCCGAGCAGCACCAGCCAGCCCTGCTGGGCCAGCCCGAGGTCGGGGAACTCCTCGGTGTTGATGGCGAGTGCCTCCACGTCGTTCGCGGCGAGGTCGTCGACGAGCTGGGCGGCCCCGACCTCCCCCGAGGTGCCCAGCGCCGGGAAAACACCCACCACCGCGGCCCACTCGCCCGGCGCGAACGGCGGCGCGTCGACAGACGGTCCCGTGGGCGTCGCCGGGCCCGTGGCCTCAGTCTCTGTCGGTGCGTCGGTCGTCGGCGCGTCCGTGGTCTCCCCCGCCCCCGTCTCGGTGGGCTCGCCCCCGGTCGTCGGGGCCGCCTCGGTGGTCTCCTCCGCCGGCTCGGTGGTCGTGGGCTCCTCGACCGGGGCCGCGAGGGTGGTGGCGCACACCGGCGCGGACTGGGGGGACTGCACCTCGCCCCGCACCGCGGCCATCGTGAAGCAGTGCTCCTGCTCGGGCGCCAGTCCCTCGACCGGCGTCGCCCCCAGCTCCGGCGCCAGCTCAGTCTGCGAGGTGACCGCACCCTGCGCGTCCAGCTGGAACAGCTTGTAGCCCTCGACCTGCTCCAGCGGGATCCAGCTCACCCGCACCGACTCCGGCCCGGTCGCCTCCACGGACACCTGCGGGGTGTCCGGCACCCCGAGCTCCTCGAAGGTCTCCCCTCCGCCCCCGCGCTGCATCAATCCGTATGCCGTGAGGCCGGCGACGCCGGCGAGCACCAGGCCGGCGCCGAGCACCGCCGTCTTGGTCAGGATCGGCTTCTGGTTGAACACCCCGTCGGCGGTGGCCGTTCGAGGGTCGGGCAGACCGGGCATCGGCGGCATCCCGGGCACGGGCGGCTCCGGCGGGCTGGAGAGACCCTCGGCTGGTTCCGCCCGCACCGTGAACGGGAGGCGCGCGGCAGCGCCGCGCAGCGTGGGCTTGCGGGTGCGCACCTTGAGGCGGACCTGCGCGGAGGCGCCAACCTGCAGCTCGACCGTGTCCGGGTTCACCAGGAAGCCCAGGGCCCGGTCCGGGTCCTCGGCCACCACGCGCAGCCGCGCGGGGGTGTTGCCCCAGTTGGACAGCTCCACGAGGTGCTTGCCGCGCCACCGTCCGGTCGAGGTCACCGGCACGAGCTTGGCCTGGAGTGCGGTGACCTTCCCGATGTCCAGGTCGCCCTCGACCACCGTGCTGGTGCCGGGGTCGATGACCGACGTGACCCGGACCGCGAACGCGCATCGGCCACCGGGCACCCGGGTCCCCGCGGGCGGCGAGAAGACCACCACGACGGCGCCCTGCTGCCCGGGATAGACCGTCAGGTCGGGCTCGCCGGGCTGCCCGGACCGGCTGCCCTCGGCCGGCACCACCTCAAACCAGGAGGCCGGCCCCGCCACGTCGCGGCTGGACCCGGTGATGTCGTCCAGCACGTCGACCCGGTAGCCCTCGACGATGCTGCCGTCGTTGACGACCGTGACCACGACCCGCGTCTGGCCCCCCGGCTCGACGGCGGCCGCGACCGGCTCGAGCTCCACCACCGGATCGGCCACGGGCAACCCTCCTCACGAGCGCACTGGCGCACGGGCCGGCACCGCCCGTCGTTCCAGCGTACGGGCGCACGAGGGGCACCGACAGGGCATCGGGGCAGGTACGGCATACGGGGCAGGGGGCTCTGCCCCTCGGGGCAACAGGGGGTGCCCCCACAGTGGCTCCGCGTCCGGTTCCGCACCCCGGACCGGGCTGGGAGACTGCGAGTGTGATCCACGAGGTGGACTCCGCCGTCAAGGCGCTGATCGAGCGGGAGGCGACCGGCGCGAAGGACGTGGAGGTCGTTTTCGATGCCCCGACCAAGGAGTGGGCGGGGCGCCGCAGCGCGCCCACGATCGACATCTACCTCTACGACATCCGGGAGGACATGCGGAAGCGCTCGAGGGGGATGATCAACGAGTACTCCCCGGACCAGGTCGTCATCGGCCGGCACCTGCCGCCGCGACACTTCAAGCTGTCCTACCTGATCACCGCGTGGACCGCCCGGCCCGAGGACGAGCACCGGCTGCTCTCGCACCTGCTCGAGTGCTTCCTGCGTTTCGACCAGATGCCCGAGGACCTGCTGACCGGGTCCCTGGCCGACGCGGGGGCGACGGTCCCGATGACGATCGCGCTGCCGCCCCCGGAGGACCGGTCGTTCGCCGACGTGTGGACCGCCCTGGGCGGGGAGCTCAAACCCTCCCTCGACCTCGTGGTGACCGCGCCCCTGGAGACAGGGCAGCGCTTCGAGACCGGGCCGCCGGTGCAGGAGGAACCGCTGGTCTCGCTCGGCGGGGTCGACGGCTGGCCCTCCCGCGACGACCCGCACAACGCCGAGACGCGCCGCGCCGAACGCCGGCCGGCCATGCAGCGCACCGCCCGGCCGAGGAAGAAGCCATGACGGCCAGCTCCCCCGACCTGGCCTACCTGCGCGCGCGGCTCGCTCTCATCGAGGACCGGGTGCGCTCGTTGGTGGAGCGACGTCAGGCGGACGACCCGGCCCCCGACGACCCTTTCCGCGGGCTCTACGTCAGCGACGACGCCGCCGTGCGGCTGCTGGCCCCGCCCGCACCCGGGCCGGACCCAGATCCCACGGGCCGCCACGGTGTCGCTGAGTTCGGCGACCGCCTCGAGGCCGAGGGGCACCCGCTGGTGCTACGGCGGCTGGTCCGCGACGCCGGCCTGGACGACCTCGACGTCGACCTCGTGCTCACCACGCTGCTGCCCGACCTGGACAGCCGGTTCGAGCGGCTCTACGGCTACCTGAACGACGACGTCAGCCGGCGGCGCGCGACCACCGGCCTGGCGCTGGACGTCGTGGGGGCCACCCCGGACGACGCGGCGGCGCGGGCCAGGCTCGGCCCCTCCGGGCGGCTCGTGCGCCGCGGCCTGCTCCGTGTCGAGGACGAGGACCGGCCCTTCCTGACCCGCGCGCTCCGGGTGCCCGACCGGGTCACGGCCCACCTGCTCGGGCACCCGGAGCCGGCGCCGGAACTGGCGCCCTACCTGGTGGACGCCCATCCCTTCCCGGTCCCGCTCGCGTCCCGCCTGGCGCGAGCCCTGGGCTCCGGCGCCCACCTGCTGCACCTGCGCGAGCCGACCCCCGGCGCCGGGGCCTCGGTCGCGGCGGCCGCCCTGGCCGAGGCCGGGCTCGGCGCGGTCACCGTCGACCTCAGCCGGGTCGTGGACCACCCGGTCCCCGTCGAGCTGCTGCGCGCGGCCTGCCTCGAGGCGCTCTTCGGCTCCGCGGGACTTGTCGCGGGGCCGGTCGAGGCGCTCGCCGGCACGGCGCCCGACGTCTTGCGCCTGCTGACGACGTCCGAGGTCCCGGTGATCCTCACCGGGCACGACTCCTGGGATCCCCGGTGGGCCGCCCAGACCCCGCTGAGCGTGGCCGTGACCGCCCTGGAGCCCGCCGACCGGGCCATGGTGTGGGCCCGCTACCTGGGCGCCGACCTCGGCGCTCTGGACGGCGTGGCCGAGCACCTGGCCCTCGCCCCCGCCCAGGTCGCCAGGGCGGTGACCGCCGCGCGGACCGCGGCCACGGCCGACGGGACCCCGCTCGGCCCGGAACACCTGCGACTCGGGGTCCAGGCGCAGAACGCCGCCGGGCTGGAGCGCCTGGCCCGCCGGATCGTGCCGGAGGTCGGCTGGGACGACCTCGTCGTGACGCCGGCGGTGCGCACCGCCCTGCAGGACGTGACCGCCCGGGCGCGCCACCGGCATACGGTCCTGACGACCTGGCGGATGCGGCGCGGCGGAGGCCGCGGCGTCGGCATCACCGCGCTCTTCGCGGGCGACTCCGGCACCGGCAAGACGATGGCGGCGGAGGTGATCGCCCACGACCTTGGGCTCGACCTCTACACCGTGAACCTGGCCACCGTGGTCGACAAGTACATCGGGGAGACCGAGAAGAACCTCGAGCGGATCTTCACCGAGGCGGCCGGCGTCAACGCGGTGCTCTTCTTCGACGAGGCGGACGCGGTCTTCGGCAAGCGCAGCGCGGTCAAGGACGCCCACGACCGCTACGCCAACATCGAGAGCGCCTACCTGCTGCAGCGCCTGGAGTCCTTCGACGGGCTGGCGGTGCTGGCCACCAACCTGCGGGCCAACATCGACGAGGCGTTCACCCGGCGCCTGGACGCGATCATCGACTTCCCCGCGCCGACCGAGGAGTTCCGGCGCGAGCTGTGGAGCCGCTGCCTGGCGCCGCCGCTGCCGGTGGGCGACGACCTGGACCTGGACTTCTGCGCCCGCTCCTTCGAGCTGGCCGGCGGCGACATCCGCTCGGCCAGCACGACCGCCGCCTACCTGGCCGCCGCCGCCGACCGCCCCGTGGGGATGGCCGACCTGGTGGCGGCCGTGCAGCAGGAGTACCGCAAGCTCGGGAGGCTCGTGCTGGAACGCGAGTTCGGCGACTACCTGACCCTGCTGCGCTGATGGCCGAGGCACGCGGGACCACGGCCGGGGCGGGGTACAGCCTCGGCGTCGACCTGGGCACCACCTACACCGCCGCGGCCGTCTGGCGCGGGGGCCGCACCGAGATCGTCCCCCTGGGTGACCACTCCCCGCAGATCCCCTCCGCCCTGTTCCGCACCGAGGACGGGGAGTTTCTGGTCGGGGAGCCGGCCGTGCGCCGCGGGACCGGCGACCCGGGCCGGCTGGCGACCGAGTTCAAGCGCCGCGTCGGCGACGACACCAGCATCCTGGTCGGCGGGACACCGATGTCCGCCCACGCCCTGATGGCCCAGCTGCTCGCGTGGGTCGTGGCCAAGGTCAGCGCGGGGCAGGGGGGCCCGCCGGCAACCGTCGTCCTCACCTGCCCGGCCAACTGGGGTCCCTACCGTCGCGAGCTGCTGGAGCAGGCCGGCCGGATGGCCGGGGTCGGTTCGGTGGTGATCTGCACCGAGCCGTCCGCCGCCGCGGTGCACTTCGCCTCGACCGAGCGGGTCGAGGTCGGGGACACCCTGGCGGTCTACGACCTGGGCGGCGGGACCTTCGACGCCGCCGTGCTGCGCAAGGACGGCGAGGCGGACTTCGCGCTGCTGGGCTCGCCCGAGGGCATCGAGCACCTGGGCGGCCTGGACTTCGACGCGGCGGTGCTGCAGCACGCGTGGAGCACGATCGGCGACGTCGGGGCCGACCCGGAGGACGAGGCCGTGCTCACGGCGCTGTCCCGGCTGCGGCGCGACTGCACGGAGGCCAAGGAGGCCCTGTCGGTGGACACCGAGGTCTCGATCCCGGTCGACCTGGGCGGCCAGCACCGCACCGTCCGGCTGGGCCGGGTCGAGCTCGAGGAGCTGATCCGGCCCTCGCTGGAGGAGACCGTCACGGCCCTGGAACGGGCCCTGGCCAGCGCCGACGTCACCGCGGCGGAGCTCGACTCGGTGCTGCTCGTCGGCGGGTCGGCCCGGATCCCCCTGGTGACCGAGCTGCTCACCCGGCGGCTCGACCGCCCCGTGGCGGTCAGCGCTCAGCCCAAGCACGGCGTCGCCCTCGGCGCGGCCATGGTCGGCGCCCAGGTGTCCGGCCTGGCGGCGCCGGTCCGGCCGGCCGCTGAGGCCCGGCCCGCCTCGGCGCGACCCGGGGCAGCCTCCCCCAGCGCCAGCGCCACCGCGCCGGCCGGGACCCCCGCCGGCACCACCGGTGCGGCCACCGGCCCAACTGCCGTCGCCGCTGCGGCGTCCGCCGTCCCGAGGACGGCGGCACCGGCCCGCCCGACCACCGCCGTCGCGCGGCACGGGCTGCTGGCCAGCGGGATCCTGGCGGCGCTGGCCGTCGTCGCGACCCTCGTCGGACCCGCAGCCGGGGAGCCCGACGTGACCGCCCGGTTCGACGCGGCCCGGGAGGTGGCCACCCTGGAGGGCACGGGCGCGCCGCTGGCCCCGGGCACGGAGCTGCAGCTCACCCTGGTCGGGCAGGACCTGCCGTCGGGGACGGCAGTCGTCCGTGACGACCAGACCGTGAACTTCAGCGGGGCGCGCATCTACGCGGTCGGCCCGCTCCGCGCCGCCGTCACCGCTGAGGACGGGACCGAGCTGGACACCACGGCCCAGCTGCGACCCTCCACCGGCGCCCCCTGGGGCCGGTTGCTGAGCCTGCCCGGGGCCGTCCTGGTGCTCGGTCTGCTGTTCGCCGCTGCGTACGCCGAGTCGCTGCTCCGCCCGCTCCTGCGCCGCGGGCGGCGGGTCACCGCGCGCACGGTCATCGGGATGGGCGCGGTCGGCGCCGTGCTCGGCGTCGTCCTCGTGCTGGGGGTGTGGATCCTCGCGTCCCGGCTGCCCTCGCCCGTCAGCGTGGGGATTGCGGTCGCCGGCTGTCTCGCCGCCGGCGCCCTGCTCCCCCTCGGTCTCGAGGGACGCAACGGTTCCATTGCCGCCCCGACTGCTCGGCAGCGGCCGGGCGCTGGCACCTGAGGAAGAGCGACGGAGAACGACGCACACCCGGGTCTCCCCCGGCGCCGGCACCGGACACCACTCGCGGACTACTGTTCGACGTCCATGGCGTTCCCCTCGTCCATGGCATCCCCCTCGTCCATGGCCCCCTCGTCCATGGCATCCCCCTCCTCCACCGGTTCAGTGGCGATGAGTGCGGCGACCAGCGCCTGGTAGGCCCTGGTGGGCGCCATGTCGAACTCGTAGGTGAGGGCATCGAGGATGGGGTTCGCCAACTGCGGGTTGTCTTGGATGACGCGCAGCGCCCGCTCGGCCTTCGCCTCGTAGGTCTCCCGAGGCTGGTCGGGTCGTGGTTCGGGCACGACCGTGCGGTAGTTGAGGTAGACGTGGTGGGCGAAGGCGAAGACGGTCTGCTCCCGGGTGTTGTCGTCGACGTTGGTGGCCAGCACCGAGAGCGGGGCGGGCCGGAACTCCGCGAGAGCCTTGTTCGCGACCGCGTCGGTATAGCCCGTCAGCGGATAGGTAGTGATGCCGGTCCGCGCCTCCCTCTTGTCGGCAGTGGCCGGCCTGGCCTGTCCGGATCGGGTGAGCGCCCAGACCTGGTACGTGTCCGGCGCCATCTGGGCAAGCGAAACCGACTTCGACAGCGCCCCCGCAGTGGTGACCTGCCGCCGCATGGTGGGGTCCGTGATGACTCCTCGGTCGAACAGCTGCTGGTAGGTCACCTGGTAGGGGTCGGCACCATAGGGGGTTTGGACGGTGACCTCCAGACCGCCTTGACCGTGCGAGGCCTGTTCCTCCAGCGTGCGCTCCAGGCGCCGGAACAGAGCCTGGTTCTGCAGCATGGCCTGCGGTGCGATGTTGCCCTGCACGTTCGCTGCGGCGTTCAGGAACTCCCAGGCGATGAGGTGGCCGCCGTTGTACTGCTGCGGCGGGTCACCCTTGATCTGGTCCTCCACGGTGCCCAGGTTGCCGATGGCCGTGATCCAGGCAGGGTCCTTGCGCGTGCCCGGGTTCGGATTCGGCGTGTCCAGCCAGGCCGAGGCCTCGTCAGGGCGGGCGAGCGTCGCCATGCTCCCGGACGTGAGACTCCGGCGGGCGGTTTTCGCGATCTGCAGACTCGTGGACTCGCGCCAGTGGCGGAGCAGGGCACCCTGAGTGATGCCCGTATCAGTCTCGAGCGCCTGGGCGATGGCCATCAGCGGGTTGGGTTTCGTCGACGATCTGGGCTGGTTGCTGTAGAAACTGTTGACGCGCTGGACCACCGGGGCAGCGGCCGAGGCGCGCCCGGCCGCCGATGCGGACGCTCGGTCGCCTGCCTCGAGCAGCGCCACGACGGCCACGTTGCCTGCAGTGCGCTGCAGGGCGAGCACCCCCGCCTCATGACGGGTCATGGTCCGCCCGCGGGTGACGATGCGCTGTCGTGACGCATCCGTGTGCGCCGTCGGATCTACCTCCGTCGGTGCACGCCGGGTCATGCCTGCACCCGCGGCCCCTGCGTGTCGGCGGTCAGACGCCACCGGTCGCCTGCTTCACGACCCCGGTCCCGAGGAGCACGAAGAAGGTGAGGACCGCGGCGGCTGAGGCAGCCGACGCCACGGCCGTCGACGACTCGACGGTCGAGACCAGGTCCACCGTCGCCTGGCCGGTCGCCTCGCCGCACTGGACGTCGACGGCATACTGCCCGAGGGGCACGTTGGCCACCGCCGCCCGGACCGAGAAGGCCCCGTTGGCATCCGCGGTGCTGGTGCCTAGGGTCTCCCCGGCCAGGCTGACGACCACGGTGCTCCCGGGTGGGCAGCCGGAACCGCTGACATCGAGGTCCCCGCCCGGGATGGCCGACTCGCGCCCGAGCTCCACCCGGGTGGCGGAGCCGTCCGTCGGACCCGGCTCCGGCTCGGGTTCGGGCTGCGGCTCCGGCTCTGGTGCAGGCTCCGGCTCGGTCGTGGGCTCGCTCGTGGTCGGCTCCTCCGTCTCGGTCACGTCCGGAGGGGCCGTGGGCGGGGTGGTCGGCGTGAGCGGCGGGACGATGGGCGCCACGGGGGTGGTCTGCGTCGGCGGGGACGTTGGAGGCGTGGTGGGCGGCGCCGTCGGGGGTGTCGTGGGTGGCGACGTGGGTGGTGTCGTGGGCGGCGCTCCGGGGACCCAGGCGAACGAGCCGGTGGCGATCAGGTCCTGCGCTCCGACGGTGGTAGTGACCTGCAGGCTCTCGGTGCCGGACACCGACCGGGTGTGCGTGTGCGTGGCGACCCCTGCGGAGTTCGTGGTGAGCGTGACGTCCACGTCCGTGGCTCCCGTGAGCTGGCCGAGGAACCGGACGTTGGCACCCTCGACCGGCTGACCGGCGACGGTAACGGTTGCGGTCCACTCCAGCGGTGTCCCGACCTCACCCGTCGTCCCGCTCTGCGAGAGCGTCAGGACCGCGGGTGGCGGCGGCGGCTGTTCCCAGGTGAACGTGGTCTCGGTCGACAGCGTCTGGTCCAGCGCCGTGGTCCCGATGACGATCCCGTCCACGCCGGGCGCGGACCTGGTGTGCGCGAAGTGGGCCGTGCCGTCGGCCCCGGTCTGCTGCACCAGCGAGATCAGGGGAGCGCCCGGCATACCCGCTGTGAAGGTCACCGACTGCTCGGCGAGCGGCTGCCCGTCGGCCGTCACGGTCGCGACGAAGTCGACGGTGTTGCCGACCGGGCCGCTGGAGTCCAGCGGTTCGACCGCGAGCTGTACGACCGGCGGCGGCACGACCCACTCGAAGGAGCCCGAGGCGAACACCGTGTCGTCGCCAACGGTCGCGCCGGCCAGCAGGCTCTCGGTGCCGGACACCGTGCGCGTGTGGGTGAAGGTCGCTACGCCGTCGGCGTCCGTCGGCACGGTGACGTCGACGTCGGGCTCGCCGGGCAGCTGCGCAAGGAAACGGACTCCGGCGCCCGGCACGACCTGGCCGCCGTCGGTGAGCGTCGCGGTCAGCTCTAGCGGCGTGCCGACCTCACCCGTGGTCGCGCTCTGGGAGAGCGTGAGGACCGGAGGTTCCTCCACCCAGGTGAAGGTGGTCTCGGCAGAGACGTCCTCACCCTCGACCCAGACCTCGATGAGGTCCACGCCCAGGACGCTCCGGACGTGGGTGAACCGGGCCACTCCGTCGGCGTCGGTCTCCGCCGTGAGGAAGACGGTGTCCTCGGTGCCTTCCAGCGTGGCGGCGAAGCTCACCGTCTCACCCACGACCGGGGAGCCGTCAGAGGTCAGGGTGGCCGCGAACTCGACCGGCACGCCGATCGGACCGCTGGAGTCCACTGGCTCGACGGTGAGCACCAGTGGCGCCTCCCACACGAGGCTGCCGGTCGCGGTCACGGTCTCGCCCAGGGCCGTGGCCTCCACCAGGAGACTCTCCGTGCCCGGTGTCAGGCGGGTGTGCGTGTAGGTGGCCACCCCCTCGGCGTCGGGGGTCAGCGTCACGTCCACGTCGGGCTCACCGGGCAGCTGCGCCAGGAACCGGACGTCCACCGTCTCGACCCAGTCCGGCCCCATGCCAGCCGGTCCGCCCGAGCCCGGGTCGAACTCCCCCACGGTGACGGTCACCGTCACGGGGGTGCCCACCTCGGCGCTGCCCGTCCCCGCGGACAGCGTCACCTCCAGCGGGCGACGCCAGGTGAAGATCGTCTCGGCGGCCGCCTCCTGCCCGAACGCGGCCGTGGAGACGAAGATGTCATCGACGCCGTAGACCTCCCTGACGTGATCGAACCGCGCCACCCCGTCCGAGCCGGTCACCCCCTCGATGAAGACCGAGTCCTCGGTGTTCTCCAGGATGGCGAAGAAGTAGACGACCTCCCCGGGCAGGGGAACCCCGTCACCGGTGACCGTGGCCGCGAACTCCACCGTCGTCCCCGGCTGCGCGCTGGAGTCCAAGGGCTCGACCTCGATGAGCACCTCGGGCGGGGGCTCCTCCCACACGAGGGTTCCCGTGGCACTCACGGTCTCGTCCAGGGCCGTGGCCTCCACCAGGAGGCTCTCCGTGCCCGGCGTGGTCCGGGTGTGCGTGTAGGTCGCCACTCCCTCGGCGTCCGGGGTCAGCGTCACGTCCACGTCGGGCTCACCGGGCAGCTGCGCCAGGAACCGGACGTCCACCGTCTCGACCCAGTCCGGCCCCATGCCGGCCGGTCCGCCCGAGCCCGGATCGAACTCCCCCACGGTCACCGTCACCGTCACGGGGGTGCCCACCTCGGCGGTGCCCGTCCCCGCGGACAGCGTCACCTCCAGCGGGCGACGCCAGGTGAAGATCGTGCCGTCATCCGCGCCCTCCGTCGAGACGCTGATGTCGTCGACCCCGTACCCCTCCCGCACGTGCGAGAAGCGCGCCACCCCGTCGTCGTCCGTCACCGCGTCCAGGCTGACGAAGTCCTCGGTGCCCTGCAGGACGGCCAAGAAGTCCACGGTGACGCCCTCGACCGGCACACCGTCGTCGGTCACGGTGGCGGCGAACTCGACCACGGTGCCGGGCTGTCCACTGGAGTCCCGCGGGTCGACGCGGATGGCCTCGCCCTCGGGGTACCAGGTGTAGGTCGTCTCCGCCGTGGTGCCGCCGAGCGCCTCGACCGTGACGGTCTCGATGCCGGTGGCGTCGCGGGTGTGCACGAAGGCGACCCTGCCCGCCTTGTCCGTCCTCCCGGTCAGGACCACGTCCTCGACCCCGGCCATGCTGGCGGTGAACTGGACGGGTTCGTCCCACGCCGGGAACCCGTCGTTGACCACCGTGGCCACGAACTCGGCTGGTTCTCCCACCAGCCCGCCTGCGGCTGGGCCTTCGATCTGCACCGCCGGCCCCGGTGGCCACCAGCTGAGGGTGGTCTCGGCGTACGCCCCCGCCGGGTAGGCGTCGACGGAGATGCGGTCGACACCTGCGACCTCGCGGCTGTGCTCGAAAGAAGCCACCCCGCCCGGCCCCGTGAACCCGGTCTGCGACACCGACTCCGCACCTGGCATCGTGGCGTAGAACGAGACCATCTGCCCCTCGAGGGGCTGCCCATCCAGAGTCACCGTGACGTCGAAGATGACGGTGTCGCCGATCAGGCGATGGGAGTCTCTGGGGTAGATCTCCGCCACCGGGGCAGGTTCAGCCCACGTGAAGCTGGTCTCGGCGAAGATCTCCTCCTCGGTGGGCTCCAAGATGACCAGGATGTTCTCCACCCCGGTGATGCTCCGGCTGTGCTCGAAGGTGACCGTCCCATCCGGCTCGGTGACACCGTCGAGCGTCACCGGGTCGACGCCGTCCATCGTCGCGATGAAGGTCACGTCGGCGCCGGCGACGGGCAGGCCCCCGTGGGTCACCGTGGCGACGAAGTCGACCAGTTCCCCCACCGTTCCGGTGCCGTCGAGGGGCGCGATGGCGATCTCCGGGTCACCATCGGGTGCCACCCAGACGACGCTGTCGGTGGCGGTGGCCTCCTCCTCGCCCCAGGTCGCCGTCACGGTCAGCGCCTCGGTCCCGGCGACCTCCCGGGTGTAGGTGAACGAGACCACCCCGGCCGCGTTGGTGGTCAGGGTGAGATCTACGTCGGGCTCACCGTCCAAGTGGCCGAGGAGGCGCACGCTGGCACCGTCCACGGCGGCACCGTCCTCCTGGACGGTCGCCGTGACAGTCAGGTCCGAGCCGACCGGGCTGGTCGGCGCACTCAGCGATACCGCCACCTCGATCGCCTCGGGTGCGGGGCTGGTCTGGGTCGGGCCTGGTTCGGTCTCGGTCGGGCCTGGTTCGGTCTCGGTCGGCCCTGGTTCGGTCTCGGTCGGCCCCGGTTCCGTCTCGGTCGGCCCCGGTGGCGAGGTGGTCTCGGTGGCGGTCGGTTCCACCTCGGTCGGGGTGGGGGTCGGCTCGGAGGTGGGCGGGGCCGTCGGGCACGGTGCCGGTTCGGGCTCGGGGATCCCGGTGTGCAGCACGGCGTCGGCCGTGGCTCCGGGGCACGCCTGGGACGCGGCGGCGGCCGGGGCTGCTCCGAGCCCGTCGGCGGCGAGCCCCGTGAAGGCCGCCGCGACGCCGGTCAGCGAGAGTAGGAGGACAACCAGCACCCCCACCCATCTGGCCGGCGCCCGGTGTCTCACCAGTCGTCCCCGCCCGCGTCCGGCTCGTCCAGGCCAGGTTGCCCCTGGGACCCGCTCGTCCAGTAGTGACCGGTCGAGTGTCCGGCCGTCCCCGCAGCCCCACCGGCCGTGGCGAGATCGGCATCCACCGTCTCGAGCACCTCGGTGTCGTCGTCCACCTCCCCGTCGGCGCTGTCGACGTCACTCGTGGACTCCTGGTCGTCGGCCACCCCGATCGGCAGGAAGTAGCCGACGGCAAAGGCCACGGCCGCGCAGAGCAGGACCACGGTGGTCCACGAGGCGGCGCTGGGGGAGAGCTGACGGGTGGCCGACAGGGTGAAGGTCAGGACGAACCCCAGACCGATCCCGGCGGGCAGGAAACGCATCGCGCGCTTCCACCGGTTCTCCGGCATCTGGGTGCGGCGGATGCCCAGCAGCAGGGATCCCAGCAGAAGGAGGGTGATCCCCAGGACGGCGAGGCCGAAGACGCCGTAGACCGAGTTCACCGAGCCACGGATGTCGGCAGGGAAGCCCGCCTCCGCCAGGACTCCCCGCTCGTCATCGAGCAGCTGCAGCCGGGAGGGGATCAGACCGGTGGCCTGGCCGGACAGGTCGATCACGTCGATGTCGAAGGTGCGGGTGGTGACGGAGTCCGGCGGCATCAGCAGGTCGATGCGGGTCGTGAAGTTGTACATCGTCAGGCCCATGACCTTGCCGTCCAGGCGCACGCTCCGGACGCTCACCTCCTCGGCGGAGGTGTTGGTCAGGGTGAGGTCGATGACGGCCCCCTCGGCCGGGTCCAGCCGGAGCGGGTCGTTGGCGTCGATCTCGGTGATCGGGCGGCCGTTGATGGTGGCCTCCCACTCCAGCGTGGGGCTCCCGTCGTCTCGCTCGGGGGCCGCCGCGGCACTGGTGCCCGAGGACAGGGGACCGCCCAGCAGCGAGGCAGCAAGTATCGCCAGGACCACCGCCGCGATCAGCGGCGCACCCCGGATCCCTCGGCGGCGCAGAGCGACCTCCATGCGGCGACGGTAGACCCGTGGGGTCCCCCGTGGGGACGCCCGGAGTCAGGTCTGCCCAGACGCCGCCCGTCACTGCCCCTTCGTGCGATCAGGGCTGCACCTGAGGGAGTCTGGAAGTTCCTCGCCCCGGGCAAGGACGCGGCCCAGACTGGGAGAACACGCGCCCGGAGGGACACACCATGCGTGAGCACAGCCACGAGTTCGACGACAGTTCACTGCGGCCCAAGTCGGCCCGGATCGAGGAGGAGCCCATCGGTGCCGCGGCGCACGCGGCGGCGACGGGACGTGCCGACGTGCTCTCGCCGTCGGACCTGGTCGGGCTGCAACGCCTGGCCGGGAATGCCGGCGTCAGCGCCGCCGTGGAGGAGGAGCGCTCGCCGGTGCACGACGTCATCGGCTCCGCCGGCCGCCCGCTCGACGACCCCGTGCGGGCCGACATGGAGGCCCGCCTGGGTCACGACTTCGGCGACGTCCGGGTGCACGACGATGGTGCCGCGCACGACTCCGCCGCCTCGGTGAATGCGCACGCCTACACGGTGGGGTCGCACGTCGTCTTCCAGCGCGACGCCTACGACCCCTCCAGCGCCGCCGGTCAGCAGACCCTCGCCCATGAGCTCACCCACGTCGTGCAGCAGCGCTCCGGTCCCGTGGACGGCACGGCCGCAGGGGGCGGCATCGCGGTGAGCGACCCCGGCGACCGCTTCGAGCGGGAGGCCGCGGCGACCGCGGAACAGGTCATGGCCGCCCCGGCCCCCGCGCACGACCACGGGGCCGCCGCGGTCCAGCGGTCCACGGATCACCCGGCCCTCGGCATACAGCGGGAGGGCGAGGAGGAAGAAGAGCCCGTGCAGGCTCTGGCGATCCAGCGCGAAGAGGCCCCGGAGGAAGAGGCCGAGGAGCCCACCGGCTAGGAGCCAACCTCGTCAGCGGAGCCGCGACTTGAGTTGCCGTTCGATGTCCAGGAGTTGCTTCGAGGCCGCCTCGTGGATGCGAGACCTGGCCGGGACGGCCGCCTCCGCCTTGCCCGGAGGGCCCCGGCGGATCCCGTCGCGTCGCTTGTCGTGCTCCACCGCGATCCACGTGCGTTCGACCGCATCATCCGCGTACGCACCCAGGAGCCTCATCATCGAGTCGATGATGAGGCCGGCCACGAGACCGCGCTGTGACGGCTTGGTCTTGTGGTATTCGGCTATGAGGTCAGCCAGGTTCCCCTTGAGCTCGGACGTCATCGCGTTGTCCGCATCCGGGCCATGCGTCTTCTGGTTGGCCGCACCCTTGTAGATCATGATGGTCGTCTGCGCCCGGTAGTCCGTCTTCCCCGCAGGGATGCCTTCGATGTTCAAGGCCCTGAAGAGGGCGTTCGAGAAGCCTCGAGGGATCACGTGCTCGCGTTCCAAGGCCCACACAGCGATGTCGGTGCGCAGCGACGAAGGCTGGTTTCGATAGGGCGCGATGTTGCCGATCCCGGGTGCGCTCGCCTGCGGGTCCTTGTGGCCCGCTCCCTGCTTCGCGAACCAGGCTCGTAGTGCCGTCAGGATCTTCGCGAGCGGCGCGGTCGCGGCCCGCTTCTTCGCCGGTGCCGTCGTGGCCGCGTCGACGGCTCGTCGGTAGACCTGGTATGCCGCGCGGACCGCGGCATCGGGGTGGCGGCTGAGCTCGGTCGGCGTCGACGCGACCATCAAACGATCGCTCCCCGGAGCGGTGTAGAGCGTGTGCTGTTCACCGGCAGCATCGAACCTGGTGCGGAAGGTCAGGAAGCTCACCACCGCCGCGGCCTTCCGGCCCGCCCATTGCTTGCCCGCGGTGAACCTCGCGCGGGCCCCGGACCCCAGCCCCTTCAGCCCACGGATCAACGGCCCCGCGAGCTTCAGCCCCTTGCCGATCACGAAGTCGACGGCCCTGATGAACGGCTTCTGGAGCGTCGTGACGATCTCCCGGATCTTCTTGCCGATGCCGCCGAGGCCGATGGCACTGGCCAGGAAGCCGATGACCAGCGGGACCATCTGGCCCAGCACGTTGTTGATCTTGTCGACCACGCCGCCGACGTTGCCGCGCACGATGTCGGCGACGGAGTCGATGACGGTGTTCACGAACCGGCCGATCCGGGCAGCGTTGGTCACGAAGAACATGACGATGTCGTAGATCATCTTGCAGGCCTTGATGAACGCGGCCGCGGGGTTGAGCAGGCCGATCAGCCAGAGGATGCCGGCCTTGATGATCCTGGTGACCACGAAGTCCTGGACCTGCTCCAGGATCATGTCCTTGATGTTGCCGAGCTTCTCCAGCAGCATCTCCCACAGCCCGCCGACCCCCTGGCCGGCCAGCACCTGGAAGAGCTCCACCCCGCGCTCGACGACACCCAGCGCCCGGGCCCCGATCCGCTTCAGGATCCGGGTGCGGATGCTGCGCCAGGTCAGCCCGAACAACGAGGCCAGCAGCGTGACGATGCCCTTGAGGTCGAAGCTCTCCGGCAGCTCGACCCCGCCCTCAGCCAGAGCCCCGAACAGCCAGCCCATCAGGCCCTTGCGCAGGTGGTCCAGGATGTTGTCCCGGAACTTCAGGATGCCGCCCTTGACTCCGGCGATGAGGTTGCCCAGGAAGCCGATCGGGTCCTTGATGATCTTGCCGACCACGCCGGACACCCGGGCCAGCACGTTCTCCAGCATCGCCGCGAGCTGACGGATCGTCCCGATGACGCCCTTGATCGCCCCGATCGCCTTGTCGACCAGTCCCCTGTTGGCCGCCTGCAGCTCCTCGATCCGGGCGTCGAGGGCCTGGCGCGACTCGACATACTTGCTGGCCAGCAGGTCGACGGTGGCCTCCTGCTTGGCGGCGACCTCCCCCTCCAGCGCGGCGAACCGGTCCCCGATCGCCTGGGCCGCCTTCGCGCCCGTCTTCCGCAGGTCCGGGGACAGGTTCTTCACGTATGCCGTGATCTCGGCTCTCCCCGCGGCGATCCTCTTCTTGGCGCGGGTCAGGTCGCCACCGACGATGTCGGCGACCCGGGAGGTGACGCCGTCCATCTTCTTCAGGTAGAGCTCGCGGCCCGCCTGGTAGAACTCGTCGACCTTCGCAGGCGTCCCGAGCAGCTTGTCCTTGGCCCACTTCAGTCCACCGAGCATGCCGCCGTACCGGTCGCGCTTGTAGGCCGACATCTTGGCGCCGACGTAGGACTCGAAGGAGGCCCGGGCGGCCGCCTCCCCCTCGCCGAACGCCTTCTCGACCTTGGGGTCGATGCCGTCAAGGATGGCCTTGACGTCCTGCTCCGCGGCGACGTAGATCGCGTCGACCTTGGTCGCGACCACGTCGCGCTTGCCCTCGTCCTCCTCCTTGGTCGCGGCCTTGTCGGCCACCAGGCCCGCGACCGCGGCCGCCCGGGTGCCCTGCATCCCGGCGACCGCCTCGGTCACGCCCGCGGTGGCGCCCGCCCGGTCCTGCTCGATGACCTGCTGCTCCTGCTGGCGGAACTCGCCGGGCGCGGTGTCGGCATGTTGGGCCGCCTCCCTCTTGTCCGCCACGGCCTGCTGGAACTCCGGCTCGTTGGACCGCGCCAGTTGCTCCTCGGTGACCTCGGCGCGCGCCAGTTCGGCGTCCGCCTGGCGCTTGCCGGCCTGCAGGTTGGTCCGCTCCGCCTGTGCGGGCTTGGGCACCGCCCCGGCGGCCGGCACAGCCGGGACCTGGCCGACGGGCTCCGCACCCATCGGGACGACCTCCTTGGCCACCGCCTTCGAATGGTCCGGCGGTGCCTCCGTCGCCGTCGCGATGTCCTTGGTCTGCTCCCCCTTGCCCTGGGTTACCAGGCCGGCGACGTCGCCCTTGACCTCGCCCGCCTTGCCTGACTCCCGGTACTCGTCGGCCTCCTCCAGCGTCGTCGGTGCCTTGGCCTCGATGGCCGCCTTCACCGCGGAGATGAACGCCTTCTTGTCGAACGCCCCCGGCTGCTGGGCATCCATCTCGTCGACCTTGGCCGCCTCGGCCTGCGCGGCCAGGTCACCCGTCGGTGGCTGCGCGGCACCCCGGGCCTCTGCGGCCTTCGCTGCGGCCGGGCCGTGCGCCCGCGCCATGGCCGCGGCACTGCTGAGCCCGCTCGTCACTGCGGCGAAGGCCGGGTCCTGCTCGGGCCGCATGCCGGGGCCGGCGCCCCCAGCGGCCTGACCGCCCAGGCCGCCCTTGGCCGCCACCTTCCCCGGGGGCGACACCTTCGACACGTCCTTCTTCGCCGGCGGGGCCTTTGTGGCGGCCACCGATCCCGGCCCGAACCCGGTGAGGAGCGCGGACACGGCGGCATTCCCCGCCCGGCGCTGCAGGGCCAGCAGCACGGCACCCCCGGTGGGCAGCCGGCTGCTCGTGTCCCGTGGGGCAGTGGTCTCGATGCGGCGGCGCGCACCCTCCAGCGCCCGGTCAGCCTGGTGCCGGGCGGGGTCCGTCGAGTGACGCCCCGCGCCCATCAACCAAGCATGGTCGCCGGCGTGCATCGGCACCCTCGGCGGGCAGGCAGCACCGTGGGCAGCCGGGCCTGCGCGATGGGGCAACCCGGCCGGGCTCTCCGGCCCCACCGACCCCCTTCCCGTTGAGGCAGCCGACCCTGCCCCCGGCTCCGTCCCCGCGGCCCTGTCGCCGGGCGCGCGACCACAGCACGCTGGCTAACAACCATTCGACGAAGGAGGGCCCATGCCTACCTACCTCTCCCCAGGTGTCTATGTGGAGGAGGTGCCAGCCGGATCCAAGCCGCTCGAGGGCGTCGGGACGGCGGTCGCCGCGTTCGTGGGCCTGGCGGCCCAGGGACCGTTCAACGAGCCGACGCTGGTGAGCAACTGGACACAGTTCACCTCCACGTTCGGCGGCTTCATCCCCGGCTCCTACCTGGCCACGTCGGTCCAGGGCTACTTCCTCAACGGCGGGGGCAACTGCTACGTCGTGCGGATCGGCCACGAGAACGGTGCCGGCGGCCGCGGTTCGTCCCGCGCCAAGGACGCGCCACCCGAGCTCGCACCCGGGCCGCAAACCACCCTGGGGCGCATCACCATCCGCGCCCTGGACCCTGCCGCGAAGGACGACTCGATCGCCGTCGCGGTCTCCGACCCGGGGGGCGAGGATCCCAGCGACGACATGTTCAAACTCGTCGTCAAGCGTGACGGCAAGGTCGTCGAGGAGTACGACCGGGCCACCCTGAAGTCCGGCAAGGCGAACGTGGCGACGGTCGTCAACGCCACGTCCAAGCTCATCACCATCGAGGACGCCGGCAGCGGCTCGCTCGCCCGCCCCGAGTCCGGTGAGACCGCCCTGGCCACGCCGCCGCCCCCAGCAGCGGTGCCCGCGAACATCGACGCCGACGACTACGTCGGTGACGTCGCCGAACGCACCGGTTTCGCCGGCCTGGAGTCGGTCGACGAGGTCACCATGCTGTCCGTCCCCGACCTGATGAGCGCCTACCAGCAGGGGGCCATCGACCTGGAGACCGTGCAGGCCGTCCAGCTGGGCATGATCGCCCACTGCGAGCTGATGGGTGACCGGATGGCCATCCTGGACCCGCCGCCCGGACTGAACGCCCAGCAGATCAAGGAGTGGCGCGTCGAGGCCGCCGGCTACGACTCGCCCTACGCCACGCTCTACTGGCCCTGGATCAAGTCGCCGGACCCGATCACGGGTCAGATGACCTTCATGCCGCCCTCCGGTCACCTGGCCGGCATCTGGGGTCGCAACGACGACACCCGCGGCGTGCACAAGGCACCGGCCAACGAGGTCGTCCGCGGCGCGGTCAGCCTGGAGACGCAGATCACCCGCAACGAGCACGACCTGCTCAACCCGGTGGGGATCAACTGCATCCGCTCCTTCCCGGGCCAGGGCATCCGGGTGTGGGGCGCTCGGACCCTGTCCTCGGACCCGGAGTGGCGCTACGTCAACATCCGGCGGCTGTTCAACTACCTGGAGGAGAGCATCCTCAACGGCACCAACTGGGCCGTCTTCGAGCCGAACGACCAGGCACTGTGGGCGAAGCTGCGGCGCACCATCAGCGCCTTCCTGGTGAATGAGTGGCGCAAGGGTGCCCTGTTCGGGGCCACCCCGGACGAGGCGTTCTTCGTCAAGTGCGACGACGAGACCAACCCCGCCGAGGGCATCGACGCGGGCCAGGTCGTCTGCCTGGTCGGGGTCGCGCCGGTCAAGCCGGCCGAGTTCGTCATCTTCCGGCTCTCCCAGTTCTCCGGCGGCACCAGCCTGGTGTCGGAGTAGCTGGCCCGCGCACCCACCCAGCCACACGACATACGAGAGGTGACACACCATGGCACTACCAGAGAATGACGCAGGCGTCGGCTACTCGTTCGGCCTCGAGGTCGACGGGATCCAGATCAAGCACATCACCGAGATCAGCGGCCTGAAGATGGAGCAGGACGTGGTCGAGCTCAAGCAGAACGACACCAAGGGCAACTACGTCATCAAGAAGCTGCCCGGACGGCCGAAGGCCGGGGAGCTCACCGTGACCCGGCCGCTGAACGCCGACAACAGCTTCAAGGACTGGATCAAGAGCGCGCAGCTCGGGAAGATGACGGAGGTGCGCAAGGGCGGCGCGGTCATCCTCTACGACTACGAGAACCAGCCGGTCGCGCGCTACAACTTCACCAACGCCTGGCCCAAGAGCCTGGAGATGAGCACGCTGAAGGCCGGTGACACCTCGGTGCTCACCGAGAAGCTCGTGCTGACCTTCGAGACGCTGGCGGCTGAGTAATGCGCAGGTCGGCGGTCCTCCCGGTTCCTGGTGACGAGCTCCCTGACACCGGGGAGGACGTCAGCGAGCGCCGAGAGGAGCGCCGGCAGGAGCGGGACGAGCTGCGCACCGAGTTCCCCTTCGTCCTCCCGAGGGGGTATGTCGACGGCAACGGGACGGTCCACCGCGACGGTGTGATGCGGCTGGCCACCGCCCGCGACGAGCTGGTCCCGCTGACGGACGACCGGGTGCGGGAGAACCCGGCCTGGTTGACGGTGGTGCTCCTGGGCCGGGTGGTGACCCGGATCGGGGGCATCGAGAACGTCCACGCCGAGATCATCCAGGAGCTGTTCGCCGCAGACCTGGCGTTCCTGCAGGACCTGTACCGCAGGATCAACCAGGAGGGCCACACCCGCGCTGCCGTCACCTGCCCGTCGTGCAAGGAGTCCTTCGAGGTGGACATCGCCGGTGGTCGCCTGGGGGAATCGTGACGTACGCGCCCGAGCGCCTCTATGAGGAGGTCGCGTACGTCGCCTACCACTTCCACTGGTCGCGCGAGGACATCCTCGACCTCGAGCACCCCGAGCGGGATCGTTTTGTCCGCGAGATCGGCAAGATCAACCGCCGGATCAGCGAGGGGGATTGAGCCGTGGCCTGGTGGCCCGAGAGCTGGCGGTTCGGCCGGGCAGGTCCGGCCGCGACCCCGGCGAGCCCTGCGAGCAACCTGCCGGCTGACCCGCCCCGTGAGGTGGCAGGGGGCGACGCAGGTCGGCCCGTCGACAGCTGGCCCGGGGACGCCCAGCCTGCGGACATCCGGCCTGCGGACCCGGGATGGCGCGCGATGGCGCCACTGCAGCGCAGCATCACCGCTATTCAGCCCGTGGCCCCACTCGATCGGTTCACCGCCGATCTCCGCAGCCACCAGGACCCCCGCTTCCTGGCACCGCTCAGCCACCTGCGCGGCCCGTCCGGTCCCGCCGGTCAGGTCGAGGGGCTGATCCGCGCCGGACGGCCAGTGCAGCGGGTCGAGACCAGCGAGCTGGCGGTCCGCACGGACACGTCGGCCCCGCAGCGTCCCCGGCCGGAGCGCACGGTGCAGGGCTTCACCCAGCCGGGAGTCAGCGCCGCCCCGATGATCACCGCCGCTCCCGCCGACCCGCCCGAGGCGGTCGTGCCTGTCACCCATGAGGAGCCAGTGCCGCCGCTCGACGAGGTAGCTGAGGCTCCGCCGGTCGTCGCGCCGACGGCCGGCACGGAGGGCTCCGGCCCCGGTGTGACGACCAGCCCGCCAGCCCCGTCGGTGCAGCGCAGCCCAGAACCTCAGCGCGCGGCCGAACCGCAGCGCCCGGCCGAGCTCTGGCAGAGCGCCCAGCCGCAGGGCGTGGACCGGCCGGCGACCAGCCCCGAACTTCCCCCGCTCGTGCTCCGGCGGCTGGTCTCGGAACCAGCAACCGGGCGCACCCCGCGGCCTGCCGACCTCCCGCCGGTTCAGCCCTTCCCCACACCGGTGCTGACCCTTCCCGCCAGCGGGTTGCCGGAGGGGGGCGGGCCGCGGGTGGATCCCGGGGCGCCTGAGGCTTCCTTGCCAGAAGCCTCGTCGCCGGAGGCGGCGGCACCCGCGGCCTCCGTGCAACGGGAGAGCCCGGTGCAGCACGAGGCCCCCGGGAAGCACGAGGTCCCGGGGTCGGACGAAGTCCCCGTCGCTCCGACCCCGGGACCCGTGGACCAGGCCGCCTCCGCAGGGTCGCTGGACCTGGTCGCGCCGCCAGCGGAGGACGCGCCACTGCTCGGCATGCGCGACCTCCCGGGCGAGCCCTCCACGTCGGTCCCGACGCCGCCCGGCGCGGCAGCGGCCGACCCGTCGTCGGAGCGGGGGGCGCCTCGCTATCGCACCGTGGTCGGCCCTCCACTGGTGCAGCGGTCGCACCCGGTCGACCCGGTGTCCGACCTCCACGACGCCCCGCACCTCCGCCCGCCACCGGCCGCGGTCCCCGACCTCACCGTGAGCCGTACGGTGTCGACACCCGAGAGCACCACGGCACCCAGGACGGCTGCCTCGCCAGAACCCGATCCATCTCCTGCCCCGGAGCTCACCACCGGGCCGGAGCCGGCCGCTGCACCAGTGCACTCCTCGGCGCCGGTCCCCACCAGCGTCGAGGCCGCGCCACCGCCGTCAGCGACGATGGATGACGCCCCGCCTGACACGGTCCCGTCGGAGCCCGAGGCCATGGACGCACCACTCACGGCGGACGCACCGCTCACCGCGGACGCACCGCTCACCGGGGACGCCCCGCTCACGGGAGACGCCCCGCCGCTGAGCACACCGACGAGCACGTCCGACCCCCAGGAGTCTCCTGCACCCTCGCCACAGGCTACCGGCCCGGAACTCACCGTCAGCAGGCTGACCGCACCGGCCCCGGGCGAGCAGTCGGGCGACGATCCCGACATCGGAGGCGGTGGGTGGGACGGGCCAGGACACCACCAGCCAGACCAGCGAAGGTCGGGCCAGCAGGGGCCGGAGCAGCGAGATCCCCACGACGACGTGGGTCCGCAGACCCACCTCACCGCTGACGACGAGGCCCCACTCACCGGTGGGGCCGACGTGCTGGGTGCGTTCGTCGCACCACCCAGCGACGCCAGCACCACAGCGCTCGGGAGCAGGTCGGTGCCCGACCTCGTCGTCAGCCGGCTGCCCTCCTCACCGGCAGCGAAGGACGGCACCTCGATGGCTCCCGGCTCCCCCGCCGCCGACGTCGCAGCCGACGTCGCAACGGGCTTCTCCGAGGCCCCGCTCACCGGCCACACCGGGTCCCTCACCCGGAACGCCGTGCATCAGCCGACCGAGGCGGCTGGCGCGCCGTTGCCCGGAACACCGAGGGCACCGGACCCGGTCGTCAGCCGACAGACCACCGCCCCCTCGACCGGACCCCTCAGCACCACTCGCAGCGACAGCACAACTCAGACGGGCACCACGCCCCCTGGCGACGCGCACCCCAGCGGCACGAGCCAGCGCGAGCCGTGGAGCCCGCCCGGGCTGCCGATGGCCGTGCCGCACGAGTCGGCCGGCGGCGATCAGTCGGGGGCCGCGGAGCAGCGCGAGCTCTCGGATCTTCCTGCCCCGGCCGAGAGCCTCGAGGTGCCGCTGACGGGTGGCCTCGGCCCGCTGGTGCCACAGACCGACGACGGGCACGACGATGGCCCCGACGGCCCCAGACTGGTCCCGGACGGCTGGAACCCGCTGCAGCGGCTCCCGCTCGCCGGACGCCCCGAGGCCCTGCCGCTCGACCACGCCGCTCCCCTCACCGGGCGCGCCGGCCCGCTGACCCAGGTCCAGACCCTCGGGGTCGTCGACACGCCCTCCGGCACGCTGACGGACCAGGCGTCGTCACGTCGCCCGACCGGATCGCTGCGCGTCGGCGCGCCGGTGCGGACCTGGACCGCTGCCGACCCGTCAGCTCCCGGCGCGGCCCCCAACACCTCGCTGACCGACCTGCCGGCCCCCCGGTCGCTGGTCACCCTGAACCGCCTGGCCGACGGTGTCCCGGAGACCCACCCGACGCAGGACCAGGACGTAGCGAGCGACCCGGTGAGTCTCCCGAACCTGCCGAGTCTCCCGGGCGTGCCCGGGCGCGTCCCGCGGCTCGGCATCGGCCTGCCCGCTCACAGCACCCCCGATCAGGCGCCCATGATGGCCCCGTCGGGGCAGCTCCCGCTGCAGCGCACGGCATACCAGGGGGGTTCGGCGACCGAACGGACCAGCGAGCCCGCGCCGCCCGCGGAAGCACCCGACCAGGGACCGATGACGCCCGGCTTCACCGAGGTGCTGCTGCAGCGCGCCCAGGCGCCGGGGTCTGTGGAGCCCACCGAGACGGCGGAGGCATCTGCCGGGGCCGGGTCGGCGGCCGGAGCCGGCAGCCCCGCGGCGCCCGCCGACGCGCTGGCCGGGCTGCCGTCCGGCCGGGCCCTGGACGAGCTGGTCGAGCGGATCTACGAGCCGCTCACCGCCCGGCTCAAGACCGAGCTGTGGCTGGACCGGGAACGGTCCGGCCTGATGGTGAACCTGCGACGGTGAGGAGGAGGACATGGCCGACGAAGAACCCTCGGTGACGGCGTGCTGGAGCGTGGACGTCGGAGAACAGAACCTCGGTGCCTTCATCACCTGTGACGGGCTCGGGATGGAGCTGGTGATGGAGCAGCGGGAGGAGGGCGGCAACAACAGCTTCG
>JAAYYA010000251.1 GCA_012515595.1 Actinomycetales bacterium | reverse complement strand
GAGTTCCCCGGTGTCAAGGCGCTGGATGATGTCGGCTTCCGCCTCTTCCCGGGTGAGGTCCACGCACTCATGGGGGAGAACGGCGCGGGCAAGTCCACCCTGATCAAGGCGTTGACCGGTGTCTACCACCCGGATGCCGGGACGGTGCTCATCGACGAGGAGCCGCGTTCCTTCCAGACGACGGCCGACGCGCAGGCGGCCGGTGTCTACACCGTCTATCAGGAGGTGAACCTCTGCCCCAACCTCTCCATCGGGGAGAACGTCATGCTGGGGCAGGAGGTGCGTGGCCGATTCGGGGTCAACTGGCGGGCGACGCACCGCGCAGCGACCGAGGCCCTGCGGCGCCTTGGCCTGGAGCGACTCGACACCCGCAAGCCGCTCTCGACGCTCTCGATCGCCCTGCAACAACTGGTCGCGATCAGCCGGGCCATGGTCTCCGAGGTCAAGGTCCTCATCCTCGACGAGCCCACCTCCAGCCTCGACGCGAGCGAGGTCGAGATGCTCTTCCGGGTCATCCGCGGGCTGCGCGAGGACGGGGTGGCGATCCTGTTCGTCTCCCACTTCCTGGACCAGGTCTACGAGATCAGTGACCGCCTCACCGTGCTGCGCAACGGCCAGTATGTCGGGGAGCACCTGGTCTCCGAGCTCGCCCGGGCGGAGCTCATCTCCCAGATGATCGGCAAGGACCTGGAGGCGCTGACCTCCCTCGGTGGGGACCGCCGCACCACGCCGCGCGACGAGACCGGTGAAGCGCCACTGCTGCGTGCCCGGTCGCTCGGTCGCAAGGGTGCGATCGAGCCGACCGACCTGGACATCTACGCCGGTGAGGTCGTCGGGGTGGCGGGGCTGCTCGGGGCCGGACGCACCGAGCTCGCACGGCTGCTCTACGGCGCGGACAGACCCGACAGCGGTGCTGTTGAACTGCACGGCACCGCCGCCGACATCAAGAGCCCCGTCGCGGGCCTGGCCAACGGCATCGCCTACTCCACGGAGAATCGGCGAGACGAGGGCATCCTCGCGGACCTGACGGTGCGCGAGAACCTCGTGCTGAGCCTCCAGGCCCGACGCGGCTGGGCCAAGCCCATCCCGCGCAAGCAGCAGGACGAGATTGCGCAGCATTACATCAGCACGCTGAACGTGCGGCCGCCGGACCCGAACGCCCTGATCAAGAACCTGTCCGGAGGCAACCAGCAGAAGGTGCTGCTCGGCCGCTGGCTGGCGACCCAACCTGAGCTGCTGATCCTGGATGAGCCGACGCGCGGCATCGACGTGGGGGCCAAGGCCGAGATCCAGCAGGCCGTCGTCGACCTGGCCGAGACCGGCGTGGCGGTGGTGTTCATCTCCTCCGAGCTGGAGGAGGTCGTCCGGTTGAGCGAGCGGATCGTCGTGCTCAAGGACCGTCAGAAGATCGGCGACCTGCTCAACGGACCAGAGGTCACCGCGCAGCAGGTGGTCGACATCATCGCCCAGCACGGGGTGGAGGCGGCAGAGGCCATGGAGTCAGAGCTCGAAGAGCTCACGCCGACCACGGGGGAAGGAGGGCCGGCATGACTGAGCCGAAGACAACCTCCCGCGGGCGGGACCTGCTCCACCGCCCCTATGTCTGGGGGATCGCTGCGATCGTCCTGCTGCTCCTGCTCAACACCCTGAAGGACCCCGGCTATCTGGCGATCTCGGTGCACCCGGAGTCGGGCAACCTCGTCGGCAATGTGATCGACATCCTGCGCGCCTCGGTCCCGATCCTGATGGTCGCGGTCGGGATGGCGCTGGTCATCGCGACCGGGGGCATCGACCTGTCGGTGGGCTCGATCATGGCGGTCGGCGGCGCCACGGCCATGCAGTTCCTGTCCGCCTCGGACGATCCGTCCTCGGCAGGAGCCAGCGCCGCCGCGATCGGGCTGGCGCT
>JAAYYA010000250.1 GCA_012515595.1 Actinomycetales bacterium | reverse complement strand
GACCGGGCGCGCGGCGTTGCGTCCCAGGAGGTGACCGGGCGCGTGAGGTGACCGGTAGCCTCACCCGGGTGACGGCATACCACGCAGACTCCAGCGACCTCGTCGACAAGGAAGTGCTCACCTGGGACGGGTTCGGGCAGGCCAGCCGCGAGCTCGCTCAGGCGGTGACCGACTCCGACTTCGACCCCGAGATCATCATCGCGGTTGCGCGCGGCGGCTTGCTGCCCGGTGGGGCACTGGCCTATGCGCTCGGGATCAAGCTGTCCGACGCCATCAACGTCGAGTTTTACACCGACGTCCACGAGACGCTGCCCGACCCCGTGCTGCTCGCACCGCTGCTGGACACGGACTCCATCAAGGGCAGGCGGCTGCTGGTGGTGGACGATGTCGCCGACTCCGGCAGGACCCTGGCGCTCGTCCTCGACCTGCTGCAGGCCCACGGTGCCGACACCCGCAGCGCGGTGCTCTACGCGAAGTCGGCGACGATCGTGGAGCCGGACTTCGTGTGGAAGCACACCGATGAGTGGATCGTCTTCCCGTGGTCTGCCGAACCGCCCGTGTCACGGACCGCCTCGGTCGGTTAGCGGGCCAGCCCCTCCACCACCTGCACGCCCGGCAGGTCGGCGACGAGGGCGCCTGGCAGACGCAGCTTGGAGCGGCGCAGGCCGGAGCCGATGACGACCCGCTCCGAGGCGACCACGCGGGCGTCGACCAGCACGGGCCAGTCGGCGGGCAGGCCGACGGGGGTGATTCCGCCGTACTCCATGGTCGTCTCGGCGACCGCGCGGTCCATCGGCATGAAGCTGGCCTTGCGCACGTCCAGCGACTTGCGGATGGTCGTGTTCACATCGGCCCGCGTGGTCGCGAGCACCAGCCCGGCCGCGACCCGCTCGGTCTCGCCGCGCCGGCCGAGGACCACGATGCAGTTGGCGCACTCCTCGAGCGTCACGTCGGTGGCGTCGACCAGTGCCTGGGTGTCGGCGATGTCCGGGTCGATCTCGGTCACCTCGACGGAGGCGGCCAGCGGTGAGCCCTCCAGCGCGGCGCGCACCGGCGCGGCCAGCAGGTCGGGACGGTCGAGGGCAGGGTGCCAGATCAGCGTCGTCATGACACCAGGATGCGCACCAGGTGCTCGAGCGTCGCAGCCGGGTCCTCGGTCGTGCCGCCGTGCACCGGGCCGGGCTGGACGATGGTGCTGCGCGGCGCGCTGAGCCAGCCGAAGCGCGGTCCGAGCCGGTCCAGGTGCGGCGTGCTGGGCGAGTGCTCGCCCGCCGCCACCCGGCAGACCGCCTCGAGCGCGGCCCGCACCGACTCCAGGTCCAGCTCCGGCGCCATGGCCAGGGCCCGGTCCTCGTCGAGGTCGAACGCCGCCTGGAGGAACTCGGCCTCCTGGCTGTAGAGCACGACCCCCACGTTGATGAACTCCTCACGCTCCACGCGCGGGACCAGGCGCAGGGTGACGTACTGGTAGTCGTAGCTCACGACGCACCTCCTGGCAGCCAGGCCTGCGGATCGGCCACCCGGGCGAGCAGGTGCTGGGAGTATGCCGTGCGCACAGCGGGTGCGTCCGGCAGGTGGTCGGTGGTCTCGAGCCACCCGTCCGGAACGAGCGCCAGGACCTCCGCGACCAGGTGCTCGGTGATCCGCGGGGCCAGGTCGGCGTGGGCGCCGGGGACGTCGTCGGCGACCTGGCGCAGGACGTGGTCGTCGGCCCGGAATGGCTGCTGGGCGAAGCGCTGGGGACTCGGCTCGCGGCTGGGCCAGGAGTGGTGGAAGTAGAGCGCCGCCCCGTGGTCGATCAGCCAGGTCTGCCGGTGCCAGGTCAGCAGGTTGGGGTTGGACCACGTGCGGTCCACGTTGGCGGTCAGCGCGTCGAGCCAGACGATGCGCGATGCCAGGGCGGCGTCCGGCGGCCGCGAGCCGTCGTAGCCCAGGGACCCGGGCAGCAGGTCGACCCCCAGGTTGGTGCCGGGGGAGGCGTTGAGCAGGTCCTGGACCTCCTCGTCGGCCTCGTAGCGCGCGATCGCCGGCGGCAGGTCGATGGTGACCATCCGCGGGACCGGCAGGTCGAGCCGACGGGCGAGCTCACCCACGATCACCTCGGCGACCAGCACCTTCAGGCCCTGTCCTGCGCCACGGAACTTCACGACATACGTCCCCAGGTCCGAGCCCTCGACGACCCCGGGCATCGAGCCGCCCTCGCGCAGCGGGGTGACGTAGCGGACGGCGGTGACGTGGTCGAGCACGTGGCAAGGCTAACCGGCGGCTGTGTCACAGTGGCGCCATGCCCGCCGTCCGCCGCGAGTCCAGCGTCCTGCACGTGGACCTCGACGCCTTCTTCGCGGCGGTGGAGCAGCGCGACAAGCCCTCGCTGCGCGGCAAGCCCGTGGTCGTGGGCGGCGTCGGCCACCGCGGTGTGGTCTCGACGGCCTCCTACGAGGCCCGGCAGTATGGCGCGCGCTCGGCCATGCCGACCGCCGAGGCCAGGCGGCGCTGCCCGGCGGGGACGGCGTTCCTGGGTGGCCGGTTCGAGGCCTACCGGATCAGTTCGGCGGTGGTCATGGATCTCCTGCGCGAGGTCTCGCCGGTGGTGGAGCAGGTCTCGGTGGACGAGGCCTACGTCGACCTCAGCGCGGGGGAGACCCTGGACCTATCGCCCGACGGGCTCCGGGAGTTCGGCACCGCCCTCATGGAGCAGGTCCGGGAGCGGACGGGCGGCCTGACTGCCTCGGTGGGGGTGGCCACGTCCAAGATGATGGCCAAGATCGCCAGCGAGATGGGCAAGCCCGCCGGCCTGACGGTGATCGAGGCCGGCACCGAGCAGGAGGTGCTGGCGCCGATGTCGGTGCGGGCGATCGCCGGGGTCGGCCCGGCGACGGCAGGTCGGCTGCACGCGTTCGGCGTCGAGACGGTGGCCGACCTGGCCCGGGTCAGCGAGGGCGACCTGGTGGCGATCTTCGGGCAGGCGCAGGGCAGCAGCCTGGTGCGGCTGGCGCGCGGGGAGGACGAGCGACCCGTCGAGACACATCGGGAGACCAAGAGCATCTCCGTGGAGGAGACCTTCGAGACCGACATCGCCGACCCGGCCGTGCTGGAGCGGGAGCTGGACCTGATGGTGGCCCGGGTCGCGAGCCGGGTGGGGCGGGCGGCAGTCTTCGCGCGGACCACGACCGTGAAGGTCCGGCAGCACGACTTCAGCCAGCAGACCCGGTCCGGGACGCTGCCCTACGCCACCGGTGACCCCGCGGTCATCGGGCGCCAGGCCCGCCGGCTGCTCGGCGCGATCGACGTCTCCGCAGGTATCCGGCTGCTGGGCGTCGGGGTGTCCGGTCTGACCTCGCACGCACAGGAGGAGCTCGAGCTGGGGGAGGGGTTGTTCGCGAGCGTCGGCCCCGAGATCGAGGTGCCCGACAGCACGGGCGAGGTGCGGGCAGAAGCCGCCCCTCGGCATACTCCTCAGGCGCCGCGGGTCACTGACTGGCGCCCCGGCGCGGACGTGCGCCACGGGGAGTATGGCGCGGGCTGGGTCTGGGGGAGCGGCCTGGGCCGGGTGACGGTCCGGTTCGAGGGCCCGTTGACCGCGCCCGGGCCGGTGCGCACCTTCGCCGCCGACGACCCGGCCCTGGCGGCCGCGGAGCCGCCGGACTGGCGGGAGGCCTGAGACCTGAGTGGCACCTGGGGTCAGCCTGAGCACGTCGGTCGCTGCCCCGGTGCCGTGCCGTGCCCGAGGACGGTCCTGGCGCTGATGCGTGCTAATCTTTCCCGTCGTTGCCCACTGCGAGAGAATGGCGGTGGAGCACACACCCTCGTCCGGGTGGCGGAATGGCAGACGCGCTAGCTTGAGGTGCTAGTGCCCTTAACGGGCGTGGGGGTTCAAGTCCCCCTCCGGACACTCCCGGGGCTCTGACCTGCGGAAACGCGGTAAATTCGGTGTGAAACCCGACTTGAACCCCCACACTTTCCGCCTCATCACGCGGCCGCGTGGCGGATGCCCGCGGTGTTCCGACTCACCGGCACCACGGTGCCAGTCGCTCAGTTGGGTGTGGGGGAGTGGGGGGCCGTCAACTAGTGCGCTGCCGACTCTCGAAGCCGTAGTCAGGCAGCCGCGCCCTCGCGTGCAGCACGATTCGACGGTCTGCAACGGTCTCCCAATCCTGCCCGTGGTGCGGCTGGCCCTTTGGCTCCGGGGTGCGAGCCATCTGTGTGGGGTCTGTCAGGCAGAACGGAGTCTGCCGTCCCGCAGGTCCTTCCGCCCGTTAGGGGTCAGCGGCGAGTCAGGCACTCAGCCTGATGTGAGGTTCGTGACAGCACTCTCATGCCGAGAGTCGG
>JAAYYA010000249.1 GCA_012515595.1 Actinomycetales bacterium | reverse complement strand
GGCGACGGACTGCACGGAGTCGAGGTCGGGGGCGGTCCCTGCGTTCACGGTCATGGGGTGATCCTGCCTCATCGTCGAGCGTCGTTCCGCGTTTTCTCCCTAGAGACTACGTTCCCACGCCCCCGGTCCGATCGTTCCGCAGGGCCCTCCGCTTTCCCCCACTTTCCCCCCACCGCGTTGACCTGCGCAAATGCTGAAAAGCCCTGGCGAATTGCGCCCCGATGGCGTTGACAGTGGAGCAAAGTGGAGTACTGTGGGGCACATTGGATGGACCTGGAGTAGCCATCAACTCGGGAAGGGGTGGTCACGGTGTTGCTTCTCGGCACCTACACGCCCCGCCTCGACGACAAGGGCCGGATGTTCCTGCCGGCCAAGTTCCGGGACACCTTCCGGGGCGGGCTAGTCATGACCCGGGGGCAGGACCACTGCCTCTACGTCTATCCGATGGCCGAGTTCGAGAAGCTCGCCGAGCGGTGGCAGAGCGCCCCCACCACGAACGCCGACGTACGCGCCCACCAGCGACTTCTCCTCTCCGGGGCCTCCGACGAGACGCCCGACAAGCAGGGGCGCGTGACCGTCCCTGCGGTGCTGCGGGACTACGCCGGGCTCACTCACGAGTGCACCGTCATCGGCTCCGGCAACCGCCTGGAGATCTGGGACTCCCAGGCCTGGGAGACCTACGTGGCCAACCACGAGGAGGGCTACGCCAACCAGAGCGAGGAGGTGGTCCCGGGCTTGTAACCAACCTCCCCACTTCGCCCCACCGTGATGCTCCACTTCGCCCCACCCGCCCGACCGAGACCACCGACCGACCAGCAGACCGGCCCTGACGCCTGGTCTCCAGCCGCACCGCCCGCACCCGACTCCACTTCCCCGGAGCCGGGCGCACCACGAGCCGCACCATCCCGACTCCTCTTCCCCGGAGCCGGGCCGGCCGCTCGGACGGCGCGGAGGGGGACCAGGTCCCAGGGCCCGAAGGAAGACATCACTGGCGCCGCACGGCGCCTGGGACCACCACCACAACGCGACCGAAGGAGGAGACGATGACGCACCGCACACCCGCCGAACGGCATACGCCCGTCCTGCGCGACCGCATCGTCGAGCTCCTCGCGCCGGCGCTGGGGGAGCGGGGCGCGGTCTATGTGGACGGGACGCTCGGCATGGGCGGGCACACGGAGGCGATCCTCACCGCCTGCCCGGGGGTGACAGCGGTCGGGATCGACCGCGACACCGAGGCGCTCGCCCTGGCCGGGGAGCGCCTCAGCACTTTCGGGGAGCGCTTCGTGCCGGTGCACGCGGTCTACGACGAGATCCCCGAGGCGCTGGCCGAGCGGGGGATCCGGGAGGCGCAGGCGATCCTGTTCGACCTGGGGGTCTCCTCACTGCAGCTGGACGAGGCGGGGCGGGGCTTCGCCTACCGGATGGACGCGCCGCTGGACATGCGGATGGACCAGTCCACCGGGCAGACCGCGGCGGACGTCCTCAACTCGTATGACGTGCGCGAGCTGGAGACGATCCTGCGCGACTTCGGCGAGGAGCGGTTCGCGCGCAAGATCGCCCGGGCCGTCGTCGCCGAGCGCGAGCGGGAGCCGTTCACCACCTCGGCGCGGCTGGTGCAGCTGCTGCACGACGTGGTGCCGGCGGCCTCGCAGCGCTCCGGCGGGCACCCGGCCAAGCGGACCTTCCAGGCGCTGCGGATCGAGGTCAACGCCGAGCTGTCGGTCTGGGCGCGGGCCCTGCCGGCAGCGCTGTCGCTGCTGCCGGTCGGCGGGCGGATCGCCGTCCTGTCCTATCACTCCCTCGAGGACCGCATCACCAAGCGCGGGCTGGCGCTCGGGGCCACCAGTTCGGCGCCCCCGGACCTGCCCGTCGAGCTGCCGGAGCACAAGCCGTGGCTGCGGCTCCTGACACGGGGTGCGGAGGTCGCCGACGATGCCGAGCGCGCCGGCAACCCGCGCGCGGCCTCAGTGCGGCTGCGCGCGGCCGAGCGGACCCGTGCAAACCCACGCGGAGAAGCAGGGGTGGACGTGCAGAACCACGGCAAGAAGGCCTGGGAGACCAGCGAAACCACGACGAACATGGGGGAGACCCGATGAGCCAGATGACTGCTGCTCGCCCGCTTGCCCGGGCCAGGACCGCCCCGAAGGTCGCACCCCGCCAGCGCGCGCGGCTCCGGGTGGTTGACGCCGTGCCGACCACGCAGAGCCACACCGGGTTCGTGATCCTGTGCATCGCGCTGGTCGTCGCCGGCCTCCTCAGTGCGCTGCTGCTCAACACCGCCCGTGCCGAGAGTTCATTCACGCTCTCGGACCTGCGCTCGGAGCAGACGCGCCTGCACGACACCCGCGTCACGCTGGAGGCCGAGCTGTCGGCCAAGCGCTCCCCGGAGACGCTGGCGGTGGAGGCCGAGCGGCTGGGGCTGGTCCCGTCACCGTCCACCGCGGTGCTCCGGCTCTCGGACAACCAGGTCCTCGGCGTGGCGGCATCGGTCGACCCCCTCGACAGCTTTACCGTGGTCACGCCGTTCGTGTCCGCCGCCGAGGGAGACGTCGCGCGGATTGAGCAAGGCATCGAGGGAGCAGTCCAGGGAGGTTGAGGATCATGGCCAGGCGCCGATCTCCCGCTACCTCCGGAGTGGTGCACCCGCAGCGTCGGATGCGTTTCATGATGTTCGGCGTCCTCATCGTGTTCAGCCTTTTCGCGGCCCAACTGGTCAAGCTGCAGGGACTGGACGCCGAGAGCGTCTCCGCCGCGGCCGTGGACCGCCGTCTGCACGAGGTGACGATCCCGGCCTCCCGCGGCACGATCTATGACGCCAAGGGGGTGGCGCTGGCGGAGTCCGTCGAGCGCCGCGACATCGTCGCCGACCCCACCGCGGTCGTGACCTACAAGAAGCGGATCGACGGGGAGCGTGTCACCGTGGGCTACGCCGGCGCGGCCCAGGACATCGCCGCCGTCACCGGTGCCAGCGCAGAGGAGCTGGAGAAGACGCTGCAGGACAAGGACGGCGCCCGCTGGACCCCCCTGGTCAAGGACGTGTCCCCGCAGACCTGGCAGGAGGTGCAGGCCCTCGGCATCCCCGGCATCTACGCCGAGTCGTTCCACAAGCGCACCTACCCCCTCGGCTCGGCGATGGCCCCGCTGGTCGGCTGGGTCGGCTCCAGCGGCCTGCCCGCCAATGGCATCGAGCTGATGTATGACGAGCAGCTCAACGGCACGCCCGGCAGCACCACCTACGAGCTGGGCGGACGCGGCGAGATCATCACCACCGGCACCAGCAGTGAGGTCCCGGCCGTCCCCGGCCAGGACGTCCACCTGACCATCGACAGCGACCTGCAGTGGTTTGCCTACAACGCGGTCGCCAACGAGGTGCGGGAGAACGGCTCGACGTCCGGCTCGGCCCTCGTCCTGGACGCCAAGACCTGTGAGATCGTCGCGGCGGTGACCTATCCCGCCTTCGATCCCTCGGAGGCCTCCCAGACGTCGGAGGGACTGCGCAACCCGCTGTTCGAGGACGTCTACGAGCCCGGGTCGACCTCCAAGGTGATCACGGCGGCCGCCGCCCTGGAGGAGGGCGTCGTCGAGCCGGAGACCCCGTTCGTGGTGCCAAACCGACTGCCCCGTGGCGGCACCAGGTTCCGGGACTCTCATGACCCGGACACCCCTTTCCTCACCTTCGCGGGGATCCTGGCCACCTCCTCCAACATGGGCACGATCATGTACGGCGAGATGCTCCCCGACGAGGTCTTCTACCGGTATATGAAGGACTTCGGCATGGGCAGCCCCGCCACCCTCGGGTTCCCCGGCCAGTCGGCCGGATCGGTCCCGGCAGTCGAGGACTGGAGCCGCACCAGCAAGTACACGATGTACTTCGGCCAGGGCCTGGCGAGCACGATGATCCAGCAGATCGGCGTCTTCCAGACCGTGGCCAGCGGTGGGGTGCACTGCGACCCGACCATCATCAAGGGCACCACCGAGGAGAGCGGCCGCTACGTCGCCGAGGGCACCGACGACGGCAACCGGGTGATCTCGGAGGAGACCGCCGCCGACCTGACCGCGATCATGGAGTACGTCCCCAGCGAGCAGGGCACCG
>JAAYYA010000248.1 GCA_012515595.1 Actinomycetales bacterium | reverse complement strand
GACCAGTTCGGGCCGACGACCGACGCCGCGTTCTACTGGCAGCGGGAGATGACCCGTGAGATGGGCGAGGCCAACAGCCCGCACCGGTTCGTGGAGCAGATCGTGACGCCGATGCTGGTGATCCACGGCGACAAGGACTACCGGGTGCCGATCGGCGAGGGCCTGCGGCTCTGGTACGAGCTGCTCGCGCACTCTGGCCTGCCCGCCGGGGACGACGGCTCGACCGAGCACCGGTTCCTGTACTTCCCCAACGAGAACCACTGGATCCTCTCCCCGCAGCACGCGAAGGTCTGGTACCAGGTGGTCTCCGGCTTCCTGGCCGAGCACGTGCTCGGCGCCGAGGCTCCGGAGCTGCCCGTCGAACTGGGGCGCAGCGCGCCGACCGAGAAGCAGCTGCAGGCGGCCGCGGCCGCCGAGGAACAGCAGGAGGCGACGGGCGACGGCGTCGACGGGGAGGCCGCGCGCGGCTGAGACCCCCGCGAGCGCGGATCGCACCCACACCTGCGGAACCGGCGGGCCCCACGGGGTCCGCCGGTTCCGCATCGCGTCAGGCGACCGAGCGGTCGGTCTGGTCGATCCCGCTGGGGATCAGCCGATCTTGACCACCTGGGTGCCTCCGGCAAACGTGTCGTGCCAGCCGCGACGTCCGGCGGTGTCACCGCTGATGCCGACCGCGATGAGGATCATCGCCGCCAGCTGGGCCAGCCCACCGAGGACTCCGCCGATGACCGGGATCACGCCGAGGATGCCCAGGGCGACCCACGCGTTGCGTCGGAGCGCCTGCTCCATGGTCGGTCGGCCACCGCCCGGGCCGCGGGTCTCCAGCTTCATCACCATCTTGCCCACGGTCTGTCCGCGACTGGACTCCAGGTAGGCGAAGTAGCCCAGGTAGATGGCTGCGAACAGCACGGAGCTGACCACACTGGCCAGGAAGTTGCCGCCACCCATGCCGAACATTCCTGCGGAACTGCTCATGAAGACGCCGATGATCAGGAAGCCGACGACGAGCATGTTGAAGACGAACAGAATCACGTAGTCGATGAGGCGTGCGAGGAACCGGTCCAGCAACTCGGCCGGCTGGCCCACCGAGCTATCTGCCTGGACGTACTGCGGACCCGGCGCAGCCTGGTAGCCGCCCTGCTGTGGCTGCTGCTGGTAGCCGCCCTGCTGTGGCTGCTGCTGGTAGCCGCCCTGCGGTGGCTGCTGCTGGTAGCCGCCCTGCGGCGGAGGGGGAGGCTGGTGCCCGCCCTGCCCGCCCTGTGCGGGCTGCTGCGGGATGTCGCCGGGAGGCGGTGGTGGAGCGTGCCCACCTGCGCCTGGGGAAGGATTGCTCCCGTGGGGAGAGTCCTGCGGGGTAGGTGGAACGGACATGAAGCACCTCTTCGTCAGGCGGTCACGGGATGGGGCCCCCAGCGCATCCAGGGACGCCTTGGAGTTGCTCCGCCTCCACGCAACTCCACCGTCACCCTAGTGGCGATCCCCTTGGACCGGAAGGGCTTCCGCGACACAGGGGCGCGAGATGAAGCAACTCGATCCCGAGGTGCATGCACTGCTCCTCGACTGTGTCCCTGGCGTCTCGTGGGGAAGCTGGGGTCGTCAGAGCGCGCCCAATTGACCCGCGAGCCTCCGGGGCCGAGCCAAGGCGGGCGGGCGTCGTGCGCACTCCTCCCGGTGCGCACGCACGGGGCCGAGTTCTACCGACGCCAACTCGGCGTCACGGGTAGAACCCGGCCCCGTGCCCGGGTGCCGTAGCCGATCTGCCCCGGATCGGCATACTGCACCTCGAGGGCGAGCGCCCTCGGCGAGCCGATCAGGAGACCGGCGCGAGCTCCTCCCGGCCCTCGGGCCGCCCGTCCTCCAGCGGCTCCGGGTCGCCGTCGTGCAGCCGGTTGGGCATGAGCAGCACCAGCCCGATCAGGACCACCGCGATGATGGCGCCGAACCCGAAACCCCAGCGCATGCCCTCCACGGTCGCCTCCAGCGTCAGGGTCCCGCGGTCGATCAGCTGGTCGGCCCGCGCGGTCATGATCGTGATCACGATGGCCGTGCCCAGCGCGCCGGCGACCTGCTGGAGCGTGCCCAGGAGCGAGCTGGCGTGGGAGTACAGGTGCCCCGGCACGTCCCCGAGCGCCAGCGTGAACGTCGGGGTGAACACCGCGGCCAGGCTCACCATCAGCACCAGGTGCGCGCCGAGGATCAGCCAGTATGGCGTGTGGGAGCCGATCTGCGTCAGCGACCCCATGGCCAGGGCGACCCCGACCGCACCGGGGATGATGAGCAGGCGGCTGCCGAACCGGTCGAAGGCGCGCCCGACACGCGGACCGAGCAGACCCATCGCGATGCCACCGGGCATCACCAGGAGCCCGGTCTCCAGCGCGGTGAGGCCCCGGACCGACTGCAGGTAGAGCGGCAGCAGCATCATCGCTCCCAGCATCCCCATGAACGACACGGACAGCAGCAGCACGCCGCGGCTGAAGACCGTGTGCCGGAAGGTGCGCAGGTCCAGCAGCGGCTCCCCGCTGCGCTGCAGCTGCAGCTGGCGCACCACGAAGACCAGGATGGCCAGCGCGCTGCCGCCGACGATCAGCCAGGGCTCCGCGCCCAAGCCGTGGCCGAACCGGCTCAGCCCGAAGACCAGGCCGCCGAAGCCGAGCGCGGCCACCACGACGCTGAACCAGTCGATCCCGACCTGCCGCGTCTCCCCGACGTTGGGCAGGCGGCGCAGCGCCAGGACGGTGATCACCACGGCGATGGGCAGGACGGTCAGGAACATCAGCCGCCAGGAGCCGAGCTGCAGCAGGAGTCCGGCCACCGCCGGACCGAGCGCGGGCGCCACCGACATCACCAGGGTCACATTGCCCATGACGCGACCGCGGTCCCGCTCGGCCACGACCTTCATCAGGGTCGTCATCAGCAGCGGCATCATCACTGCGGTGCCGGAGGCCTGGACGATCCGGGCGACCAGCAGCACGGAGTACGCCGGGGCGAGCGCGGCCAGGAGCGTGCCGGCGATGAAGACGCTCATCGCGACGGTGAACGCCGTCCGGGTGCTCACCCGCTGCAGGAACCAGCCCGTCACCGGGATGACCGAGGCCATCGTCAGCAGGAACGCGGTCGACAACCACTGGGCCGCGGCCTCGTCGATGTCCAGACCGACCATGAGCTGCGGGATCGCGTTCATCATGATCGTCTCGTTGAGGATCACCACAAACGCGGCAGCCACCAGCCACAGCACGACCGCAGGGGTGCGCCCCTTCTCGGTCACTGCGTGCGCTTGGGTGCGCGTAGACATAGGTGTTCCTCCGTCACGGTTCGGATGGGTGTCCCTCACGGGCGGTATGACCGCCGCGGGCGGCCGAAGTCATCGGCGACTCTTCGATGGTGCGCCCCTCGTCGTCCCCCGGCAACCGAATTTCCCCGCCCACCCAAAAAAGATAGGGGTCTCGTTCACCCTCCACACTTCTTGGTAGGGGTTCCGTTCGCCCCACACCTTTCGTAGCGGTTCCGTTCAGGTTCACGTTCAGGGACGAAACCCCTACGAAGTTGTGCGGAGGGCGAACGAAACCCCTACGAAAAATGGAGGGACCCCGGACCGTGTCGGTCCGGGGCCCTGGGCGGCCCGTGCACTGGCGGTCAGTGCGCGGGGTGGGCGGTGTGCGCCAGGTGCAGGCGCTCGGCCCAGTGGCGCAGGCCCAGCGTGCGGCCGGTGCGCACCTTCGTGTCGATGCCACGCTCGGCCGCGACGCGGGCGAACTCCGCCTGCTGGGTGAGGTTGCGGTCGTTCTCGCGAGCGATCTGCTGTGCCATCTGGATCTCGAGCTGTCCCATGATTCTGTCCTTTGCTTGTGGCCCTCGGGCCGCCGTTGTTGATAACGACTACGTTGCTCGCTAAGGCAGGGTGGGGACATCGGGCAGGTGCCTACTGTCTGGCCCTCTTCCAGGCCTAAGGACCTGCGGATGAGCACCTAAGACGGTGCCCGGACGCCTCAGTCCGCCTCAGGTGGTGGCGTTCCTGTCCGGCTCGGCCTCAGAAGCTCCGCCCAGGTGGGCCGCCAGGACTGCGGCCTCCGTCCGCGAGGTCACGCCGAGCTTGCGCAGGATCGCTGACACGTGCACGCTCGCGGTCTTGGCGCTGATGAACAGCTGCTCACCGATCTCCCGGTTGGTCAGACCCTGGCCCACCAGGTGCAGGACCTGGGACTCGCGCTCGGTGAGCTCCGGCATACTGCCGTCCGGCGGCCCGCCCGAGGGGAACCCGGCGCGGGCGGCCAGCTCGTCGCAGGACCGCGTGACCAGGGCGACCCCCACATCCTCAGCGCTCGCGCGGGCAGCGGCCAGGGACTCCGCGGCGGCGTCGCGCTCACCCGCATCGAGCTGGGCCTCGGCGAGGCGATAGCGCGCGTAGGGCACCAGATGTGCCCGCACCCCGCCGAGCGCCACGGCGTCGGCCGCCCGCTGCCAGGTCCCGACGTCCGACCCGTCACCGTCCGGCCCCGACAGCTCGGCATCGATGAGCGCGAACCAGCGGTCGCCCATCGGGGACCGGATCAGGGCAGCAGCCTGGGCGCGCAGGTCGCTCTCGGCGTCCGGGGCTGGTGGGGTCCCGCGGCGACGCAGCGCGCCGATGACGCGCGCCGTGCACGCGCAGAGCTCCGAGACCTCGTTGATGACCTTGTCCGCCCGCTCCCACGCCGACTGCACCGTCGTCCAGGCCAGGTCGAGATCATCGTCCAGCACCGCGACCTCGACCAGGGCGGCCTGCAGGTCCGGAATGGCATCCGCACCCGCGTAGGAGGCAAAGATCTCACGGCACTCGGTGGATGCCAGCTCCCGCGCGGCCACGTCCTCGCCACGGCAGTGGTGCAGTCGCAGACGCATCGCTGCCCCGGTGACGACGGCCTCGGTGTCCTGGGGCCGAGTCGCCAGGCCTCTCACCAGACGCTCGGTCTCGTCCCAATCGCCGAGGTAGCAGGCCGCGGTCACCTGCACGACCAGCGCGCCGACCCCGCTCAGGTTGCCGTGCGACCGGTCCTCGTCCGCAATGCGGACCGCCTCTGCGGCCTGGGTCGCCGACTCGGCAAAACGACCCAGCCCGAGCAGTGACACCGCCCGCCAGTAGTGGCACCTCCACTGGACCATGTCATCGTCGGGGTGCTCGGCCGCCACCGCCTCGAGGGCGGCCAGTCCCTGGTCCGGCCACCGCTGAGGACCTGGAGGTATCCGGCCATGGTGAGGGCCCGCGCCACAGCAGGAGCGGCACCCACCTCCCGGGCGATGTCCGCCGCCTCCAGCGCCAGGTCCCGCGCTCGCCCCGGCTGACCTTTGCAGCCCGACGTGATGGCCAGGCTGGCCATCACCTGGGCCTGTTCCAGCTGGGTGCCCGTGGTCTGTGGGGCCTCGGACAGTATGTCGAGCACCTCACGGAGCATGGGATCGGGGTCCGCACCGCGGATGTGGTCAGCCAGGGCCTTCGCGTGCAGGTAGGTGGCGCGTGCCAGGTGCTCGTCGGCCGGCACGGCCTCCAGCGCCAGGCCCAGCAGCAGGGAGACACGCTCGACGTTGTCAGCGGCCTGGTGCTCCTGGGCCACCTGATAGAGAAGCTCGTCCAGGCGCAGGCCGGCGACAGCCTCCGCATCCGGCACCTGTGACCACAGCTCGATGGCCTGCTCCCCCAGCATCGCGGCCGTGACCGGCGCCAGGGAGCTCGAGGAGGCCATGGCCGTCATCGTCGCCCCGAACGCCTCCGGCAGGTTGCGAGCGGCGAGCCAGTGGTCGGCGATCTGGACCCGGTAGGACTCGGCGTCGGAGCGCTGGGCCAGCGCCTCGGCATACTGACTGTGCCACTGCGACCGCTCTCCCGGCAGCAGGACGCCCAGGATGCCCTCGCGCAGCAGGGCGTGGCGGAAGGAGTAGTCGAAGGCGCCGGCCACGATCACGCCCGCATCGATCGCCTCGGCCGCGGCACCATCCAGGGCACCCGCAGGGTCGGCCAGGACCTGCTCGAGCAGGCTGTGCTCGACGGTCGCTCCGCCGGTGGCCAGGCAGCGCAGCATGCGTTGGGTGCCGGTCGTCAGCCGCTCGTAGCGCGCCATCACCAGCTCCCGCAGCGTGGACGGCAAGCCGGTTCCGGGTCCGGCCATGCCCAGGAACTCCTCGACGAAGAACGGCACCCCCTCGCTGCGCCGCACGATCTGCGCGACCTCCTCACGGCCGAGCGGACGTCCCGTGATCAGCCGGGCCTGCTCCCCCACGGTCTCGGCGTCCAGCGCGACCAGCTCGACCCGGTCGACGGCCGTGTTCCGGTCCAGCTGCACGCTCAGCGCGCGCAGGGGGTGACCGCGACCGACGTCCTCGGGGCGAAAGGTCAGCAGCACCAGGACCCGGCTGCGCCGCAGCATCCGCAGGAGGGCACGCAGCAGGGCCAGCGTTGCCAGGTCGGCCCAGTGCAGGTCCTCCAGGACCATCACGATCGGGCGCAGCTCCGAGAGCGCCCCCAGCAGGTCTGTCACGGCCTCGTGCAGCTGCTCGCCGGTGGCCTCCCCCGGGTCGTCCCCCGTCGACCCGTCGGGCGGGGCCAACCGCGGCACCAGCGCCGTCAACACCTTCGCGTGGGGACCGGCGGCCGCGAGCAGCGCCTCGGCCCCGAACGCGGCCTCCAGGTCCCGGATGATCCCCTTGACCGATGCGTAGGGCACCCCGACCGAGCCGGTCGTGTCCAGGCACTGCCCGACCGCGACGGCGGTCTCGCCTCCCAGCATGTCCAGGAACTCGGTCACCAGGCGCGACTTCCCGATCCCCGCCTCGCCCCGGGTCACCACCCACCGCGGCCCGGCCGCCTGCGCCTGCTTCCAGGCGTCCCGGAGCGCCAGCAGGTCACCGTCGCGACCCACCATCAGCGGACTGGACACCGCGGCTGTCACATCGACATCTTGACAGGTGCAGGCAGGGCGCGGAAGTGTCCTGAGGGCGACCGAGCGCACCGCGTGGCGGTCCAGAGGCCGACCGGGCGCACCGCGTGGCGGCCCTAAGGGCCACCGAGTGCACGAAACCCCTACGAGGTTGTGTGAGGGGTGAACGAAAGCCCTACGAAGTTGCGTGGGGCGTGAACGAAACCCTTACGAAAAGTGGTGGGTGGTGGAGTGGTGGACCTGGCCGGGGTAGGCCTTGGCGTTCTTCTCCCAGTCCAGGAAGTCGTCGGTCGCGTTGATCACGGCGACGGAGAGCCAGCCGATGACGAGCGCGTCGTCGCCCAGGCCGGCGAGGAGCATGAAGGCCTCGGGCATCAGGTCGATCGGGCTGACGACGTAGCCGACCGCGGCCAGCATCATCATCAGCTGGGACCCGGCGACACCGGAGTACTTCTTGGTCATGATCGCGCCGGCCATCCGCGGCAGGGCGGCCAGGCGCTCCCCCAGGCCCGGTGAGCCGGGACGGTTCGCGGAGCGGATCGCGTTCGCGACGCCCATCAGGGCACCCCAGCGGAGGGTCTTGCGGGCGGCAGTGGCCATGGTCGGCTCCATTCGTGCGGGCGCGGACGCGCCGTGGTGCTTCGGGTCTGTCAACGAACGTGGTGCCCGGAGGATTCCCGCACTAGGTTGGGAGGGTCCGTCAGTCACTGGGGAAGTGGTGCGCCATGAAGGGGAAGTTGCTGGCTCCGACGATCGGCCTCGCGGTCGTCCTGACCGCCTGTGGCGGCTCGGAGTCGCCGGAGACCACACCCCCGGTGACCGTCGCGGTGTCCACGCCGGACACCGCCGAGGAGTCGGCCGCGCCGACCGCTGAGCCGGACGGGCCGCACGGCTCGGGCTGCACCCCCAGCTCGGAGACCAGCCTGCCGGACGGGCGCTGGTTCGGCTTCGCCGCCTCGACCACGGACACCGGGATGGCCTTCGACCTGGCCTGCTGGTTCACCGGTGACGCCGGGGTCGCAGCGGCCGAGGAGGACGGCGCGGAGCCACCGGTGGGCGATGTCTACGTCCGCAACAACAACGAGCTCGCCCGTGACCTGACGGTGGCAGCGGACGCCACGGCCACGTACTACCTCAGCGGCGACCCGCAGTCCGGCGAGCAGGGCGACTTCGCGAGCTGGCGGGACGTGGTCGCCGAACGCGGCCCGATCTTCGGCATCTGGATCGAGACCTCGGGCGGCGAGATCACCGGCATCGAGGAGCAGTGGACACCGTGAGCGATCGTGGAGTGCTGGTCACTGGTGCCTCCCGCGGCGTGGGGGCGCAGACCGCCCGGTCGTTCGCCGAGCGCGGCGACCGGGTGGTGGTCCACTACCGCGGCGCCGAGGACCGGGCGCGCGAGGTGGTGGCGTCCCTCCCGGGCGAGAGGCACGGCATACTGCGGGCCGACCTGGCCTCCCCGGAGGAGACGCTCGCGCTGGCCACCGGTGCCGCGGAGCTCCTCGGACGGGTCGACGTGCTGGTCAACAACGCCGCGCTCTTCCTCGACCCGCAGGCCGGCGGCAGCCGACGCGGGGACCACCGGGTGACCGACGCCGACTACGACACCTGGGTGCGGGCGTGGCGGACGACGCTGGAGACCAACCTGATGGGGCCGGCCAACCTGACCTTCTGCGTGGCGCGGCACATGCTGGAGGTGCCGCCCGCCGACGGCAAGCCGGTCGGGCGCATCGTGAACGTCGGGTCGCGCGGCGCCTACCGCGGCGAACCCGACGTGCCGGCCTACGGCGCGAGCAAGGCGGGGCTGCACGCGTTCGGCCAGTCGATGGCGATCGCGCTGGCACCGCACGGGATCGGGGTGGTCTCGCTCGCCCCGGGCTTCATCGCCACGGACATGGCCGCGAGCGTGCTCGAGGGTGCCTCGGGCGACGCGATCCGCGCGCAGAGCCCGTTCGGCCGGGTGGCCACGCCGGAGGAGGTCGCCGCGGCGATCTGCGCGCTGGCCGAGCCCGGCGCGGAGTGGGTCTCCGGGGCGGTCGTCGACTTCAACGGCGCGAGCCACCTGCGCTGAGCGACCAGCAAAACCACTACGAAAACCCGGGATCGACCAGCAAAACCACTATCAAAATGCGGGGGGAGGCAACCGATCCGGCCGCCCAGCCGGTTCACGGGTCAGGAGCGAGGAGGCCAGATGCGGGAGCCGGACGGATTCCGGGAGTTCGTGCAGGGACGGTCGCCGTCCCTGCTGCGGACCGCGTGGATGCTGACCGGTGACGCCGCGAGCGCCGAGGACCTCCTGCAGACCGCCCTGGCGCGCACCTGGCCGCACTGGTCACGGGTCAGCCAGGGCCACCCGGCGGCGTACGTCCGCGCCGTGATGGTGCGCACCAACGCCAGCTGGCGGGCCCGTCTCTGGACCCGCGAGAGGCCGACGGACCTCACCACGGTGGGCGACGGCATACAGACCGATCAGTATGCCGAGACGGACCCGAGCGGGTCCGTCACCGACCGCGTGGTCCTGCTCGAGGCGCTGGCACAGCTGCCCGTGCGGCAGCGGCAGGCCGTGGTGCTGCGCTACTTCGACGACCTGTCGGTCCGCGAGGTCGCCGAGATCATGGCGTGCTCGGAGGGCACCGTGAAGAGCCAGACCGCCAAGGGATTGGTCCGGCTGCGGCAGGTCCTGGGCGAGGACGCGTTCGTGAAGGAGGACTTGTGATGGACACGCAGCGGGATCACGAGCAGTTCGGGGAGCAGTTGCGGGACCGCCTGCAGGACCTGCCCCCGGACCTGGCCGACCCGGTCGACCGGTTCGGCCAAGTCCGCGAGCGGGTCCGCAGGCGGAGGAGTCGGCATACGGCCGTCGCGGTGGGCGGCGTGGCGGCGGCTGTGGCGCTGGCTGTCCCCGTGGCTGCGCAGCTGCTCCCGGAGACCGCGCAGGTAGTGCCGGGCGGTGGCACCGAGGCGCCGAGCGTCACGGTCGCCGAGACCGTGGACCCTCAGACCGTGGACGTCGGGCTGGGCGGGACCCGGGTGACGCATCTCAGCGAGCCCATCACGACGACGGGGACCGGCACCGTCACGGTGCAGCTCGGCGAGAAGCCCGAGGGCGCCACGGGGGTGGCGATGACGCTCGACTGCCTGAGCGCAGGCGAGTTCACCTATCCCGACGGCGCGGGCTTGATCTGCGACGACGCGGACGCCGGGACCGAGCGCATCGCCCCGGAGGACTTCGAGGCCCTGGCCTACGTCGTCAGCCTCGCGAAGGGCTCGGAGGAGTTCGAGATCAGGGCCACCGAGGGCTCCTCCTGGCGGCTCACGACCTCCTACGTGAGCACCGAGGTGACCGACTGGGGCGTGAACGCCAAGGGCGAGACCTACGGGGTGGAGAACATCCACGGCTCCCCCGACCTGATCGCCGTCATCGCCACGAACGGCCAGCACGGTTACGCGTACGTGGCGGACATGAACGCGGCGTGGCCCGAGCCGACCTCGCCCGAGCACGCGCTGGAGCTGCAGGAGGAGCGAGGCGACGAGGGTGTCAGCGTCCCGGTCTACGAGTCCGACGGCGAGACGGTCATCGGCGAGTTCGTGATCGGCGGCGGTGGTGAGCCGGCCGACCTCGGCGAGGGCACGGCGCCGGCCGCTGCCACGGTGACGGCCCCTGCGACCTCGCAGAGCGCCGTGGCAGAAGGCTCGGGGTGTGCGCCCGGCAGCAGCGATGCCGGGGCGCTGCCGGACGGCGAGTGGTACGGCCTGGTCGTGAATGCTGGCGGGGACGAGATCGAGTTCGACCTGGCGTGCTGGTTCTTCGGCGAGGAGGCGACGCTGGCCGCGGCAGAGGATGGCCATGAGTCCCCGGACAACGACTACTACGTGCGCAACCAGAGCGATCTGACCTTTGACCTGTCGGTGGTCTCGGACGCAACCGTGACGTTCTATCCCGGCGACCCTGGCGACGGGCAGGAGGGCGACGTCAGCACGTGGCTCGCCGCTCGCGCCAACGGCTTTGACTTCGGGATCTGGGTCGAGGTCGAGTCGGGCGAGGTGGTCTCGGCCCGCGAGCAGTGGCGGCCGTGACGCTGCGCTGACCGGCGCCGACAGCAAAACCACTACGAAAATCCGGGACCGACCAGCAAAACCACTATGAAAATGCGGGGGACTCACGCCAGGCCGAGGTGGTGGGCCTCCTCCCACAGCTCCTCGCGCACCCGCGGGTGGGCAGCCTGGTCGATGAGAGCGGCAGCCTGCTCCCGCTCGCTGCGACCGAGCAGCGGCGCGACTCCTTGCTCGGTCACGATGGCAGAGGCCTGGAACGAGGTGACCGGCTCGTCGATCAACGGCACGATGGTGGACACGTCGGCCTTGGGGTGCCACGAGCGCAGCGCCATGATCGCCTGACCGCCGGGTGAGTGGAGGGCGCCGACGATGAAGTCGGTCTGCCCGCCGATGCCGCTGTGGATCCGGGCGTTGATGCGGGAGGCGTTGGCCTGGCCGAACAGGTCGACCTCCAGGGCGGTGTTGATCGAGGTCATCAGGCGCTGCTGGGCGATCAGGCTCGGGGCGTTGGTGCGCTCGGTGCGCTGCAAGTGCACCCGGCGGTTGCCGTCGAGCCAGGCGTAGAGCTCGGGCGAGCCGAACAGGAACGAGGTCGTCAGCGGGTGGTCGGCGTCCAGCGCGCCCGCGGCGTCGAGGGCGAGCACCCCGTCGGAGAACATCTCGGTCCACAGCCGCAGGCCGTGGTGGCCGGTCAGGGCCGCCAGCACCGCGTCGGGCACCGCGCCGATGCCCATCTGCAGGGTGGCGCCGTCCGGCACCATCGCGGCCACCCGTTCCCCGATCGCCAGGGCCTCCTCCCCCAGCGGCGCGCCAGCCGGTGGCGACGGCAGGGGGCTGCTGGCCTCGAAGGCCAGGTCGATGTGGCCGACGGGGACGAGCGCGTCGCCATACGTGAACGGCATCCGGTCGTTGACCTGGGCGACCACCAGCCCGCCTCGGGCACGGCACGCCTCGATAGCGGCCGGGAGGACGTTGACCTCGATCCCGAGGGAGACCAACCCGTCCCGCGGCGGCGCGCAGTGCAGGAGCACAACGTCGACCGGCAGCTCCTCGTGGAACAGGACCGGCACCAGGGAGAGCCGGGAGGGGATGTAACGCAGCCCCGGGTGCCGCCGCTGGCCCACACCGACGAAGCAGGTCTCGGCGGTGACGCCCTCCCGCTCGGGCAGGCCGGTTGGTCCGTTGAGCAGGTGCAGCACGTAGCGCTCGACCTGCTCGTCGAGGTGCCGCACGAGCTCCCACGGCACGCAGTGGTTGCCGGAGACGACGACCCGCGGGTTGTCGGGGAGGCTGCGGAGCGAGGCGGCCAGGGCGGCCGTGTCGACGCTGATCACGGGACCAGTCTCCTACGCGCACAGGCGCCCCCGCGCCCGGCCCCCCGGCCTTCGTCTGGTGAGTCGCGCCTAGCATGGGGGCATGGGTGAGGTGCGCAGTCCCTGGGCAGCGGCCCAGCGGTGCGCGCTGGTCCGGGGCGGGCTGGCGGCGGGCGTCTCGACGACCGTCGCCCTCTGGTTCCACCTCCTGGCGGGCGGAGCGATGCCCGCCCTCCCCGGTCTCGGGGTCCCGCTGCTCCTGGCGCTCGCCGCCTGCGTGCTGCTCGCCCGGGTCCGGTTGGCGTGGCCGCGGCTGCTGGTCTCGGTGGGTGTCAGCCAGCTCCTCTTCCACACCCTCTTCGTGCTCGGAGCGACCAGCGCGACGCACCAGCACACCGCCCACGCGCACCACGCGGTGACCGCCACCCACCCGGCAGGATCTTCGATCCTCATGGTCCTGGCACACCTGGCGGCCGGCCTCCTGACCGCTGTCCTCCTGCGCCACGGTGAGCTCATCCTGGCTCGCCTCGCAGCCGCAGCACGCCGGCTGGGCTGGCGCTTCCTGCCTCGGCCTGCTTCCCTCCCCGTGCTCCCCCAGCGCACCGCCCCGGTGACGGGCGAGCGGCCCTGGGTGCCCGTCATACGGCAGATGGTGGGCACGTCGCTCACCCGGCGCGGGCCTCCTCAAGGGCAGCTCCTGCCCACCTCCTAGCGTCGCGGCCGGTCCCTCTCGGTGCCCGGACCGCCGGCGCCTTCCGACGTCTCCGCACCCTGGCGACGCCTTGTCGCCCGCCGGGCGGAGCCTGCCCAGAGGACACCACCACATGCACCCGTCTGCCCTACCCGCCCACACCCAGCCCCAACGCGTGGCGATCCGCCCAGACCCCACCAGCGGCCAGCTCATCCTGCGTGCCCTGACCGCGCTCCTGCTCGCAGCGGTGGGGTTGCTCGGTCTCAGCCCCGCGGCACACGCCCACGACACCCTGACCGACAGCAGCCCCGCCGAGGGCGAGACCCTGGACGAGCCGCCGACGCAGGTGCGGCTGACCTTCTCCGCGGAGGTGCTCGAGCTGGGCGCCGCCGCGGTCGTGACCGACGGCGACGGGGCGACCTGGGAGGCGGG
>JAAYYA010000247.1 GCA_012515595.1 Actinomycetales bacterium | reverse complement strand
CTGGGGTCTGCGCAGGCGCTGACCGGCGCGTCGAGCTCGGTCGGGTCCGGCGCCCGACCCACGGACTGGCCCGGGGGCGACTCCTGCGCGGTCACGACCCTGCACCTGTGGACCGGCGCAGGCGCAGCGCCTGGAAGACGTAGTCGATGCCGGTCACGACGGTGACCACCACCGCGGCATACATGATCCACAGCCCGAGCGAGTGCAGGAACCCGGTCAGCGGCAGGATGAGCAGCAGCAGACCGATGGCCTGCAGCATCGTCTTGAGCTTGCCGCCCTTGCTCGCGGCGATCACCCCGCGGCGGATGACCCAGAACCGGAGCGCCGTGATCCCCAGCTCGCGCACGAGGATGACGATCGTCACCCACCAGGGCAGCTCCCCGAGGGCCGAGAGCCCGATGAGCGCCGACCCCATGAGGGCCTTGTCGGCGATCGGGTCGGCGACCTTGCCGAAGTTGGTGACCAGCTGCCGTCGCCGGGCGAGGTCGCCGTCCAGCCAGTCCGTGAGGCTGGCGACCGCGAAGACCACCGCAGCCCACCACCGGTGCGGCACGGACTCGCCAGACTCCGAGAGCAGCAGCCACAGGAACAGGGGGACCATGAAGATCCGCAGCACGGTGAGCGCGTTGGGCAGATTCCAGGCGCTGGCGCTAGGGGCCACCGGCGTCGCTGCCGGGTCCGGTCCGGTCACGATGTCAGGACCTCCTCCGCGCGGGGCACGACCCCCGGCTCGGCGCCGAGACGCCGCACGGTGAGATCCCGGCCGGAGTCGTCGCTCTCCCCGCTCACGGGGTTCAGCACCCGGGCGATCAGGTCGACCCCCTCGGTGTCGACGACCTCGGCGCGGACGATGTCCCCGACCGCCGGTGGCCGACCCGTCGGCCACCCCACCAGCAGCGTGGAACCGTCGACGTCAGGCCCCTGCTGCTCGGCCCGACCGACGACCTCGACCCCGCCGCTCCCGCCGGGTGCCCCCACCTCCTCCACGAGCACGCTGACCTGCTCCCCCACCCGGTCCATCGCCCGCTGCGCGGTCAGCTGCTCCACCAGCCCGGTGACGAGCGCCACCCGCTCGTCGATGACCTCGCGGGTCAGCTTGTCCCCGTAGGTCTCGGCCTCGGTGCCGTCCTCGTCGCTGTAGCCGAACACCCCGACCACGTCGAGCTCGGCCTCCTCCAGGAAGGTCGTGAGCTCGGCCAGGTCCTCCTCCGTCTCGCCGGGGAAGCCGACGATGACGTTGGAGCGGATGCCCGCCTGCGGGAGGCGCTCCCGGACCACCCGCAGGAGGGAGAGGAAGGACTGCCGGTCGCCGAACCGGCGCATCCGGCGCAGCAGCGGCCCGGAGGCGTGCTGGAAGGAGATGTCGAAGTATGGCGTGACACCGGCGGTCCGTGCCATCACCTCGAGCAGCTCGGGCCGGATCTCGGCGGGCTGCAGGTAGGAGACCCGGACCCGGTCGATGCCCTCGACCGCGGCGAGCTCGGGCAGCAGCTGCTCGAGCAGCCGGAGGTCACCGAGGTCCTTGCCGTAGGAGGTGGTGTTCTCGCTGACCAGGAAGACCTCGCGCACCCCCCGCTCGGCCAACCACCGGGCCTCCTGGAGGATCTCGTGCGGGCGGCGGGAGACGAAGGAGCCGCGGAACATCGGGATGGCGCAGAACGCGCACCGCCGGTCGCACCCGGAGGCGATCTTCAGCGGTGCCCAGGGGCGGCCGTCGAGGCGGGCCCGCACGACCGGCGGGCCGGACGTCCTGACCGCGGCGTCGGTTCCCTGGGAGTTGGCGGTGACGAAGTCGGCCGGGGCGATCTGCTGGTGACCGGGCAGCGCGACGCCCGCGCTGCGGTCCTGCCGTTGCGCGGGGGCGATCGGGAGCAGGGTGCGCCGGTCGCGCGGGGTGTGCGAGGCCGGCGGGTGACCGTCGAGGATGGCCTGCAGGTGGCTCGACATGTCCTGGTAGGAGTCGAAGCCCAGGACCCCGTCGGCCTCGGGCAGCTGCTCGGCCAGCTGCTCGCCGTAGCGCTCGGCCAGGCACCCCACCGCGACGACCGCCCGGGTGCGCCCGGTCTCCTTGAGGTCGCCCGCCTCGAGCAGCGCGTCGATCGAGTCCTTCTTGGCCTGCTCGACGAAGCCGCAGGTGTTGACGACGGCCACGTCGGCCTCGGCAGCGTCCTCGACGAGGGTCCAGCCACCGGCGGTGAGCCGACCCGCCAACTCCTCGGAGTCGACCTCGTTGCGCGAGCAGCCCAGGGTGACCAGGGCGACGGTCCGACCGGCCGCCCCGGGGGCCTCGGACGGGTCACCCGGTCCGGGGGTGGCCACGCCGCTCACGCTCATGGCCACCACTGTAGGCGAGCCGGACCTCCGGCGCGTCGAGCCACCCTGATCGTCCCGCACCACCCTGTTGAGGGTCAGCGAATGGCTACCACGCCTCGTAGGTCTGCTCGGCGGGCAGCCCGCACTCCGCCCGCACCTGGCCGGCGGTGCGCCGCACCGCCTCCGCCCGCATGTGCTGGCCCTCCTGGTCGTAGAGGTCGGCCATGACCAGCATGGTCCGGAACTCCATCTCCCTGGCGCCCTCACGTCGGGACCTGCCCAGTGCCTCCTCCAGCCGGACGGCCGCCGCCTGCGGGTCGTCCACCATGTCGATCCGTCCCAGGGCGATGAGGCACTCCACGACCTCGACCTGCTCGTCCTGCTGCATGGCATCCCTCATCGCCTGCTCCACGAGGGGACGCGCCCCCTCGGGGTCACCCTGCCGACACAGCGCCTGACCCTGCATCACCCGGATCTCGGTGGCCAGCACCCAGCTGGAGGTCTGGGTGGCCAGGGTGAGGGCCTCCCGCAGGTCGACGGAGGCCTCGGCGACCCGCCCGCGGCGCAGCCCCAGCATGGCGCGGTCCCGGAGCAGCCGGGCCCGCCAGGCGGGTCCTGACGCCCGCTCGAGGTTGTCCCGCAGCCGGTCCGCGGCGAGCTCGTCCTGCTCGAGCTTGACCAGCAGCAGCCCCAGGTTGCCCCGGACCGTCTCCTCTCGGGGGTCCTGCGTCCGCCGCGCCAGCCGCAGCGCGCGCTCCAGATGGGCCCGGGCCCGCGGCAGCTGCCCGTAGGACAACAGCACGTTGGCGTAGTTGTTGTGCACCACCAGCTGGACGCCGGGGTCGCCCGACTCCAGCGCGAGACGACGGGCGCGGTCCCAGAGCCGGTCGCTCAGCGGGCGCTCCCCCAGCGTGGCGGTCACCGACGCCAGCGCCTGCAGCACCCGCGCCGTGGCGGACCGGTCCCCGCTGCGCTCGGCCGCGAGGAGCGCGGACTCCCACAGCCGGCGGGCGAGACGGTGCTCGCCACGCGCCTTGAGGCCCTGGTTGAGATGCCGGCTCAGGTCGATCACGACCGGGTCGGCGGACTCCGGGGCCCGCTCGACCAGCTCGACGATGGGTTGCAGCGCG
>JAAYYA010000246.1 GCA_012515595.1 Actinomycetales bacterium | reverse complement strand
TCGAACCGGGCATCGTGCGAGTCGAACCGGGCATCGTGCGCCGCCACGCTGGACTTGATGGCAGCGATGTCCTCGGTGATCTCGGCCAGGCGGGTCGTGTGTTGATCCTGCGTCGTGCTGATTTTGCCGAGCATGTCGTAGATCGCGTGGACGTCGTTGTCCAGCTGGCGGACCTTCTGCTCGATGCCTGGCGACGTCATGCCCACGACTGTAGGCGAACGACGCGACCCCGACCAGAGCCCGCGGTCAATCTGTGGACAACGGCCGTTGAGTGGCCTCGATGAGGCTCGAGCTCAGGACGGCGAGCAGGCGGGTGAGCTCTGCCCGGTCCTCCGACGAGAGACCGTCCAGCATGGCCTCGTCGGAGACAAAGATGGCGCCGGCGAACTCGTCGGTGATCCGCCGCCCTTCCTCGGTGAGCTGCACGTCGACACGTCGACCGGGACGTGGCTCACGCCGGACCCAGCCACGCTGTTCCGCTCTCGCCAGGCGCTGGGAGATCGCCGCCGCCGAGACGACGGAGGCATCGGCCAGCTCCCGCGTGCTCAACCGGTAGGGCTCGCCACTACGGCGCAGCGTGCCGAGCAGGTCCATGAGCGCAGTGTCGATGCCGAGGCGGGCCAGCAGCTCACGCCGGTTGGCGCTGAAGACCTTCCCCAGGTGCCAGATCCGGGTGATCACCCCGATGGACGACGGGTCCAGGTCGGGTCGCTCGCGCCGCCACTGGGCCTCGATCATCGCGGCTCGGTCGGCCACCTGCTGGCCAGCCCCGTCGTTCTGATCATCCCTGTCGTGCGCACCGTCCCGGCTCATCCTTTGAGTCTACGTTAAGCACTTAACAGCATATGTTAAGGTCTAAACAACAGAAGGGAACGATGCGCATGATCGTTGTGACAGGAGGGGCGACCGGCATCGGCCGGGAGATCGCCCAGAGGTTCACCAAGCAGGGGGCACACGTCGTCATCACCGGGCGTCGGCGGGAGCCGCTGCTCCGCACCGCCGAGGAGATCGGCGCGGAGGCGGTCCCGTGCGACAACGCGAGCACGGAGGACCTCGCCCGCCTCAGGGAGGCCTGCACGGACGGGGTCCAGGTGCTGGTCAACAACGCCGGCGGCAACGCGGCCCCACCCGTCGCCGACGGCGACCTGGCGGGCACCGCGGCGGCGTGGGAGGCGAACTTCACCGCCAACGTGCTGACGGCAGTGCTCACCACGACGGCGCTGGAGCCGTTGCTGGTCGATGGCGCGCGAGTGATCAACGTCGGGTCGATCGCGGCCGACAGCGGGTCGGGCTCCTACGGCCCGGCCAAGGCCGCGGTGCAGAGCTGGACGGTCGACCTGGCGCGCCGGCTCGGCGCGCGGCGGATCACCGCCAACGTGATCGCCCCCGGCTACATCTCCGAGACGGAGTTCTTCGGGGACGGTCCGAGCGAGGCGAAGTACGCCAGCCTCCTCGCCGCCACCATGACCCAGCGGGTCGGCGTCCCGTCGGACATCGCCGAGGTCGTCACCTTCCTGGCCTCGGACGCCGCCGGGCACATCACCGGCCAGACCCTGCACGTCAACGGCGGCGCGCAGACCACCCGCTGACCGCCACACGGTGCGCTCGGTGCCGTGCCAGACCGCCATACCGCGCGCTCGGTCGAGTGGGGGCTCAGGGGCGGCGGGCGCGGACGAGCCAGCCTCGGCCGGGGGCATAGGGCAGGTCGCCCAGAGTGATCGCGTCGAAGCCAGCGGCCGCCAACGAGCTCTCCAGCTCCTGCGCCGAGCGGAAGCGCAGGGTCGAGGTGGACACCACGTCCTGCCCGTCCGGGAACTCGTTGTGCGCGGTGAAGCTCACCAGCAGCGGGTCCTCCCGTACGTCCGTCACCTCCATCCACTCGGTCAACGGACCGAGGCCGGGCACCTCAGTGGTGGCCCGGGTCCGCGCGGGCGTCCAGAGCTCCCATCCGCGGTCTGCGGGCACCCGGGTCTCGAACGCCAGGTGCCCGCCCGGCCGCAGCGCCGCGTGGATCGCATCAAGCGTGTGCGCCCACGCGTCGTCGGTCAGGAACACCTGGGCGACGTTCGCGGTCATCGTGGCCAGGTCGACCTGCAGCGGCGGCAGCGCAGTGGCGTCGCCGTGCACCCAGGTGACGCGCTCGGCATACTCCTTGCCGCGGGCCACCTCCAGGCTGGCACCGGCCGGGTCCACGCCAGTCACCTCGATCCCCCGCTGCGCGAGCAGTATGGCGAACGTGCCGGTCCCGCAGCCCACGTCCAGCACCGACCGGGCACCGACCTCGTCGGCGACGGCGAGGTAGGTGTCCAGGTCGCTGCGGTCGGGGTCGAGGATGTCGTAGAGCGGGGCCAGGCGGGGGTCGTCGAACTCGGCGTCGGGCATGGCCGAGACGCTAACCGCCGGGCGGGGCCGCCGCGAGGAGTTATCGGTGCTGTCGCCCCACGCTACTGCTGGGTGGGAGGCGGCGGAGGGGGTGGCCGGTCACCGTAGCCGCCCTGCCCGTAGCCACCCTGCTGGGCGGGAGGCGGCGGAGGGGGTGGCCGGTCGCCGTAGCCACCCTGCTGGTAACCACCCTGCGGGTAACCACCTGGTGGGTAACCGCCGCCGAACCCGGTCGGGCCGGCCATCGCCGCACGCTTGCTCTCGCTGCGCCCGAGGAACCACAGAATGGCCCCGATGATGGCCAGGACGGCACCCAGCATCATGCCGCCGATACCCGCCAGGACCCCGAAGATCCCGCCGAGCGTGCCAGCCACGTTCAGCGCCGGGCCGACCAGTGTCCTCGGCCCCTCACAGGCGATGACGTGCTCGCCCGACTGCTCGGCGGTGAAGTTCCCCACGTTGACATAGGTGGTGTCGCCGCTGGTCCCCTCGATGTCGGAGGTGCGGCTGAGACTGAGCTGCTGCCCGTCGGGTCCGGTCACGGTGCAGCGCGCGGCCTCGGTGCCCTGCTCCACCTGATAGATCGTGCGCTCGTCACCGGCCTGCAGGGAGATCGACCGCTCGCCGTCGATGGGCACGGCGTCGGAGACGGCATTACTGATCGCGTTGAAGGAGGCCAGGCCGGTGATGATCGCTAGGGCCAGGGAACCGACCCCGAGGACCACGCCGATCCAGAAGGTGATCGCCCCTGCTTTGCGCTTACCGCGGCCGGGCAGGGAACCGGCGACGTAAGACATGGACGCCACCGTAGCGTCATCGCGGCCGCGGAGGCAGCACTGTCCGCGGGCCCCGGCGGGGACCCCTGTTCACGGTGGCGCTCGGCGGGCCTCCCGTCCCAGCCCTCGGGCCAGCCGGGCCGGCACATCTCAGGCCTCCGCGGGAGCCAGCGGCGTCTTGAACCGGATCATGTTGCCGGCCGGGTCGCGGAAGGCACAGTCCCGCACGCCGTAGAACTGGTCGGTCGGTTCCTGCAGCACCTCCGCACCGCTGGCCGACACCTTCTCGAAGAGCGCGTCGACGTCGGGCACCTCGAAGACCAGCGAGGACAGGATCCCCTTGGCCATCAGGTCGGCGACGGCCTCCCGGTCGGCGTCGCTCATCGGGATGCCGAAGGCCTTGTAGTCCTGGATCACGATCTCGATGTCGGGCTGCCCCGGCGGGGTGAAGGTGAGCCAGCGGAAGTCGCCCTGCGAGACGTCCTGACGCACCTCCAAGCCGAGGGCATCGCGGTAGAAGGGCAGCGTCGCGTCCACGTCGTCGACGATCACGAAGCAGTTGTTGAGGGTCACAGCGGTCGGGTTCGTTGTCATGACCGCAACGCTATGACGCACCACCGTCGTCGCGCTTCTCCGATCCTGACCGGGTCCCCTCGCGGCGCGTCGGCCGGGTCGCGTGCTTGACGTAGCACCCCGGGATGCCGACCAGCTGGTCGTGGTTGCTCGCGCGGTAGTCACTGGGCGTCTGCCCCACCAGCTCGGTGAACCGGGCGCTGAACGACCCCAGCGAGGTGAACCCGACGGCCATGCACACGTCGGTCACGCTCTGGTCGCCGAAGCGCAGCAGCGCCATCGCCCGCTCCACCCGCCGCGTCATCAGCCACGAGTAGGGCGTCTCCCCGAACGCCTCCTTGAACGAGCGCTGGAAGTGGCCCACCGACATGAGCGCCTCCCGGGCGAGGCGCGGGACGTCCAGCGGCTCGGCATACTCCCGGTCGATCAGGTCGCGGACCCGGCGCAGCCTGACCAGGTCCTCGCGATCCACCCGGCCAGTATGCCGTGTGGTCCGGACAGTGCGCCGCTCACCTTAGGCTGTCGCCCATGTCCCTGCAGTCCGCCCTGTCCCCGCTGGTCTCTGCCGCGATCGAGGCCGCCCTCGGTCCCGAGCACGCCGGAGCCGACCCGGTCCTGCGACCCAGCCAGTTCGCCGACATCCAGGCCAACGCGGCGCTCGCCCTGGCCAAGCGCGCGGGCCGGCCGCCGCGCGACGTCGCCGCAGCGATCGTGGAGCACCTGGCCGCCGACGGGGTCCTCGCGCAGGTCGAGATCAGCGGGCCGGGCTTCATCAACCTGACCCTGGACGACGCCTGGATCGGCAACCGGGTGAGCGCGATGTCTGCCGACGAGCGCCTCGGGGTCCCGCGGCAGGAGACGCAGACCGTCCCGATCGACTACTCCGCACCCAACGTGGCCAAGGAGATGCACGTCGGCCACCTGCGGACCACGGTGGTCGGGGACGCGCTGGCCCGGACCCTGGAGCATCTCGGGCACCACGTCATACGGCAGAACCACATCGGCGACTGGGGCACCCCCTTCGGCATGCTGATCGAGCACCTGCTCGAGGTCGGGGAGGACAGCGACGAGGCGCGGCTGCTCGAAACCGACCCGAACGCCTTCTACCAGGCCGCGCGCGGCCGCTTCGAGTCCGACGAGGACTTCGCGACCCGCTCCCGCTCCCGGGTCGTGGCGCTGCAGGCCGGCGACGCCGAGACGCTGCGGCTGTGGACCGGGCTGGTCGAGCTGTCCACGCACTACTTCAACCGGATCTACGGGACCCTCGGCGTCACGCTCACCGACGCCGACCTGGCGGGCGAGTCGACCTACAACGACGACCTCGCCGCGATCTGCGCCGAGCTGGAGGCGGCCGGGATCGCCACGATGAGCGAGGGGGCGCTGTGCGTCTTCCTCGAGGGCTACACCGGCCGCGAGGGCAGGCCGGTGCCGCTGATCATCCGCAAGTCCGACGGTGGCTACGGCTACGGCACGACCGACCTGGCGACGGTGCGCCACCGGGTGCGCGACCTGGTGGCGGACCGGATCCTCTACGTCGTCGGCGCCCCGCAGTCGCTGCACCTCAACATGGTCTGGGACACCGCGCGGCTGGCCGGCTGGCTCCCGGAGTCGGTGGAGGTCGTGCACGTCCAGATCGGCAACGTGCTGGGCGAGGACCGCAAGATCCTGCGCACCCGCTCGGGCGCCCCGCTGCGGCTCATGGCGCTGCTCGAGGAGGCGGTCGCCACCGCCCGCGCGGTCATCGACGAGGCCCGCCCAGACCTGCCCGAGGAGACCCGGGCGACAATCGCCCCGCAGATCGGCATCGGCGCGGTGAAGTACGCCGACCTGTCCGTCGCACACGACAGCGAGTACGTCTTCGACCTGTCCCGGATGGTCTCCCTCACCGGCAACACCGGTCCCTACCTGCAGTATGCCGCCGCTCGCGTGCGGTCGATCTTCCGCACCGCCGGCGTGGGTCCGGAGCAGGCGAGGGGCCGGATCGTGGTCACCGAGCCGGCCGAGCGGGAGCTGGCCCTGGAGCTGATCGAGTTCGGCGAGGTCGTGGCCCAGGTGGGCGCGGCGCTGGAGCCGCACCGGCTCTGCGGCTACCTCTTCCAGGTGGCGCAGGCGTTCTCCGCGTTCTACGAGAACTGCCCGGTGCTCAAGGCCGAGGACCCTGCCGTGCGGGAGTCCCGCCTGGCGCTGTGCGCGGTGACGCTCGACGTGCTGGTGACCGGGCTGGGACTGCTGGGCATCGAGGCCCCCGAGGAGATGTGACGGCGGGGCCCCTCAGGGTGACCGGGTCCAGGGGTTGAGGCAGGACACCCCGAGCGGCTCGAAGTGCTTGGTGTTGCGGGTCACGACGGTCAGTGACCGGGACTCGGCGACGGCGGCGATCAGCGCGTCGTCCAGCGGCGCGTGCTCCGGCACCCGGTAGGTGGCCAGGACGCGTGCCGCGGACAGGTCGAAGG
>JAAYYA010000245.1 GCA_012515595.1 Actinomycetales bacterium | reverse complement strand
CCTGCGAGTCGACGTCGATGATCATCCACCCCGCGATGAGGTCCTTGGTCTCGGCGAACGGACCGTCGGTGACCGGCGGCCGGCCCTCGCCGTCGTAGCGGACGAAGGCGCCCTCCGGGGCGAGCGCATCGCCTCCGACATACTCGCCCCGCTCACGCAGCCTGTCGGCGAAGTCGTTCATGTAGCGCATGTGGGCGGAGATCTCCTGCTCGGACCACTGGTCCATCGGGATGTCCGCCTCCGGCAGGTTGGCGGGTCCGGCGGTGCGGCGGTAGTGCTTGAGCAACAGGTACTTGGCCATGGTCTTCTCCTTGTCTGCGGTGGCCCCTCTGGCCACCTTCACCCCTGGGACGGAGCCGCGCCACCGATTTCGACAGGGGCGCCGATCCGACGCCCCGCCGAGGTCTCGACCTCAGGTCAGCAGGTGCAGGCACAGCCCACCCAGCCAGACCCAGCCGGTGATAATCATCGCGCGCTGGACCACGCCGGTGCCGGGGGCGTCGCGCTCCCAGGCCCGCACGAACAGCGCGAGCAGCGCGACGGTGAGGACGGCAGCGGCGACGGAGAGCCAGCGCCACGCACCGTCGAGGACGAAGGCCGCGATCGCCGCCGAGACCGGCAGGGCGAGGAAGACGACGACGCCGGCCTTGTCGTGGAGGTCATGGGCCCGGGACAGCTCCTCCGGGTCGCCCGCCGGCGTGCCGGGCGGGTAGCCGCGGACCGGGTCCATCGACCAGACGCCCGAGGCGACGAGCGCGAGGCCCCACACCACGATGGCGGCGCCCAGGAGCAGGCTGCCGGTCGCGTCGCCCACCCCGACGCCGCCGAGGGTGATGAGCACCCCGCACGCCAGGAAGTTGGTGGTCTGGACCCAGCCGCGGTCGCCCGTGGCCAGGGCGCTCACCGCGTGGTAGGTCGGGCGGTAGCCGGGCCGCGTGGCCCCGTCGACCAGGAACGTGAGGACGAACCCGGCCGTGCCCACGAGGCCACACCACAGCAGCGCCGGCATCCCTCCACGGTAGTGGCCTCGCGGGTGACCGGTCCACCAACTCTCTGCCCAGTGGCACGTGGCGGCCAAGAGCCCAGTGGGTGGCTGGCGGAGCACTGCCGTCAGCCGGCTACTCCACGTCGAGCATGCTCGGTCTGCCCTCGATCCCCGCCTCGGGCAACCCCTTGGCCAGGCGGCTGTTGTAGCGGCCGTAGACGAAGTAGATGACGAAGCCCAGGCCCATCCAGACGATGAACCGGATCCAGGTCTCGACGGACAGGTTGAGGATCAGGTAGGTGCACAGGGCGGCCGACAGCCAGGGCAGCACGGGGCTGAACGGCACCCGGAACCCTCGCTTGAGGTCGGGGCGCTTGGTGCGCAGGATCGGCACCGCGAGCGAGACGAGGACGAAGGCCGACAGGGTGCCGATGTTGACCATCTCCTCCAGGCGCCCGATCGGCGTGAGCGAGGCGATGAGCGCCATGAGGCCACCCAGGATGAATGTCAGCTTCACCGGGGTGCCGGTCTTGGGGTTGGTGACCCCCAGCCCGGCCGGGAGCAGGTGGTCGCGGCTCATCGCGAAGGTCACGCGGGTGGCGCCGATGATCAGGGTCATCACCACGGTCGTCAGCCCCGCGACCGCACCCGCGGAGATCAGGGTGGCGAAGCCACCTCTCCCGACCTGTTCGAAGGCGTCCGCGAGCGCACCCTGCGGGTTGATGTCCTGGTAGGGCAGCATGCCGGTGATGACCAGCGAGACCGAGACGTACAGCACCGTGCAGACCGCGAGGGAGCCCAGGATGCCGATGGGCAGGTCGCGCTGCGGGTTCTTGGCCTCCTCGGCCGTGGTCGCGACCACGTCGAAGCCGATGTAGGCGAAGAAGACCAGGGCCGCGGCCGACATGATGCCCATCACGCCGAACGTCGCCGGAGTCATCCCCGTGATCAGTTGCAGCACCGGTGCGTGGATGCCGGCGGCACCCTCGGCGCCCGGGGCGCTCGGCGGGATGAACGGCGACCAGTTGGCCGGGTCGACGTAGGCGATGCCCGCGAAGATGACGAACAGCACGATGAAGACCTTGAGGGCCACCAGCACCAGGTTCACCCGCAGCGACTCCTTGATGCCCCGGGCCACCAGAAGGGTCAGCACCACCACGAGCAGGAAGGCACCGGCGTCGAACCGGGACCCGGGGGCGATCGCCGCGGGGATCTCGATCCCGAGGTGCCCCAGGAAGATCTGCAGGTAGGCCGACCACCCCTGGGCCACGACACTGGCGCCCAGCATCATCTCCAGCAGCAGGTCCCAGCCGATGATCCAGGCGATCACCTCGCCGAGCGTGGCGTAGGAGAAGGTGTAGGCCGACCCAGAGACCGGGACGGTGGAGGCGAACTCGGCGTAGCACGTGGCCGCGAGCGCGCAGACCGTCGCGGCGATGACGAACGACAGGATCACCGACGGCCCCGCGTACTGGTGGGCCGCGCGGCCGGTCACCGTGAAGATGCCGGCGCCGATGACCACGCCGACGCCGAAGACCACGAGGTCGAGCGCGGTGAGTCGTCGTTTCAGGTGGTGGTCGGGCTCGTCGGCCGCGGCCATCGAGGCCTCGATCGACTTGGTCCGGAAGATGCTCATGCAGACCACCACCTTCGGCGACCGGCGCCCCCGGTTCGGAGGCCAGAACCCCATCGCTCCGAGAGTCAACATAGACCCGTCCGGACCCGTTGCGCGAGGGCTGGCGGCGGGTGGGATCCCGGGGGGAGGGGCTGCTCCCCGAGGGTGGCTAGGTGGTGCCTGCCAGGGTCCGTATGCCGTCAGCCGGCCTGGTCTCCAGCCGCAGCTCCGGGCGGGTGGGCCCGCCCCGCAGGGCCCGGAGGGCGTAGAGGATGCAGGCGAGGTCCACCAGCTCCTGGGTCAGGGCGCCAACCACGGCCGGGATGTGGCCGAAGGCGGCGATGCCCATCAGCCCCAGGCTCAGCAGCACCCCGATCCAGATCGCGGTGAGCGCCACCCGGTAGGTGTGCCGGCCGATGTCCAGCGCCTGCACCACCTTGCCGACGTCGTCGGTCATGATCACCACGTCGGCGGACTCGCTCGCGGCGGTCGAGCCGCGGGCGCCCATCGCGATGCCGACGTCCGCCGCCGCGAGGACCGGTGCGTCGTTGACCCCGTCGCCGACCATGACGACGGCCGGTGGCAGCTCGCCGACCAGCCGGACCTTGTCCTCCGGCAGCAGCCCGGCGTGGGTCTCCTCGATCCCGGCCTGCGCGGCCAGCGACCGGGCGGTGGCGGGGTTGTCCCCGGTGAGCATCACCACGCGCTCCAGCCCCTCCTGCCGGAGGACGCGGACCATGGCGGCGGCGTTCTCGCGCAGCGTGTCCCGCAGGACCAGGGACCCGGCGAACCGCCCGTCGACCGCGACGGCCACGGCGGTGTG
>JAAYYA010000244.1 GCA_012515595.1 Actinomycetales bacterium | reverse complement strand
TGCTACCTGGTGCTCGGAGCCGAGCTGGTGGCGCTGGTGCAGCTCCTCGTCTACGTCGGGGCCGTGGTGGTGCTCGTGCTCTTCGCCCTGATGCTGACCCGGTCGGGTGCCGGCGAGGTCGACACCTCCATGGGGCACCGCTGGATCGCCGGGGCCGTCGGGGCGGGCGTGACCGTCCTGCTGGGCGGCACCCTCGTCGCCGCCTACGGCTGGGCGGGCCGTGAGATCGCCGGCCCGTCCAACGAGCAGATCGGTGAGCAGATCTTCGGCACCTGGGTCTGGCCCTTCGAGCTGCTGTCGCTGCTGCTCCTGGCCGCCCTGGTGGCCGCGGTCGCGGTGGCGACCACGGGGCACCGACGCCGGGAGGGGCAGCGGTGAGCCCGGCCCTGCCCCTGCTGCTCGCCGCGATCCTGGCCGGGGTCGGGACCTACGGCGTGCTGGCCCGCCGGCACGCCGTGCTGATGCTGATCGGCGTCGAGCTGATGCTGGGCGCCGCCGGACTCGTCCTGGTCACCGTCGGCCAGTTCAGCACCGACCCCCTGGCCTCGGGTGCGGTGCTGACGCTGTTCGTCATCACCATCGCGGCGGCGGAGATCGTCGTCGCCCTGGCCGTCGTCATGGCGATGTTCCGCACCCGCGGCGACGTCGACCTCACCGGGCAGGCCCAGGCGGACGACCACGGCGTACACCGTGACGGCGAGGACCTCCACCGCGAGCACCACCGCAGCGAGGACCACGCGGCACGGGACGAGGTGGTCGGGTGATCGGCGCCATCGACCTCCCGTGGCCCGACTGGGAGCTGCCCACCCTGCCCCTGCCGGGTGTGCCGGACCTCCCGGTCCCGGACCTGCCCGGCACCCCGGCCCAGGCGGCGGTCCTGCTGGCCGCAGCGGCCGGCATCCTCGGCCTGGTCCTGTCCAAGCGCTCCTCCCGCACGGCGGCGTGGATCGCGATCGGTTCCTCGGGCCTCGTCCTCGCGGCCACGCTCTGGCAGATGTACTCCCTGCACGAGGCGGGGGATCCGCGGATCTCGACCACGATCGGGTCGCTGGCCTTCGGCGAGCTCCTGGTCCCGCTGGAGCTGTCCGCCTCGCGGCTGACCGCCCTGGTCGCCGCGGTGGTCGGCCTGGTCGCCTTCATCGTGCAGGTGTTCGCGCGCTGGTACCTCTGGTACGACCCCCGCTACCGCCAGTTCTCCGCCACCGTCTCGGTGTTCACGGCCGCGATGCTGCTGGTGGTGCTGTCCAACGACGTCCTGCTGACGCTGATCGGCTGGGAGGTGATGGGCTGGTGCTCGTTCCTGCTCATCGGTCACCTGTCGGCCAAGGACTCGGCCAACCGGGCCGCCAGCAAGGCCCTGCTGGTCACGCGCCTGGCCGACGTCGGCTTCGTGCTCGGGCTGATCGCCCTGGCCGCCGGGGCCGGGACCACCGCGATCGACGGCATCATCGAGACCTGGGTCACCACGACCGGGGCCGATCTCGTCGCCCGGCCCGGCCAGGGCACCGCACTGACGATCGCGATGATCGGCGTCGTGCTCGGGGTTCTCGGCAAGTCGGCGCAGCTGCCGTTCCAGGACTGGCTGCCGGACGCGATGGAGGGCCCGACGCCCGCCTCCGCCCTGATCCACGCCGCGACCATGGTCGCGGCCGGCACCGCGGTGCTGGCCCAGCTCTTCCCGCTGCTGCAGGCGGCCGAGCCCGCACGCGTCCTCCTCGCGGTGCTCGTCTCGGTCACCATCGTCATGGCGGCCCTGCTGGCCTTCACCCAGCCCGACATCAAGCGGCTGCTGGCCTGGTCGACCGTGAGCCAGGTCGGGCTGATGCTCGCGGCGCTCACCGTCGTCCCGGCCGGGACCGGGCCGGACGCGGCGATCATGCACCTGGTCTCGCACGCCTGGTTCAAGGCGCTGCTGTTCCTCACCGTCGGCTGGATGGGGGTGCTCACCGGGGGCACCCTCGTGCGCTACGTCGTCTCCTCCACCAAGCGCTACCGCTCGCTGCGCAGACCGATGGGCATCGGTCTGCTGTCGCTCGCCGGGGTGCCGCCCATGGTCGGCTTCGTCTCCAAGGAGCTGGTCCTGGCGCAGGCCGAGCACGGCGTCCAGCACGGTGCCGGGACGGCCGGCACCATCGTGCTGGCCGCCGTGGGCGCCAGCGTCCCGCTCACCGCGGCCTACTGCATGCGCGCGTGGCTGATCCTGGACCGCGGCCCACGGCGCCGCCAGGTCCACCAGCCCGGAGCAGCCCGGGGGCACGAGATCATCGACGACTTCTTCTCCGAGCCCGAGGTCGTCGAGGAGGCGATCGGCATCGAGGAGGCCGAGTCGGCCATCTCCTCCTCGGCCCGCTCCGCCGTGGCCGTCCTCGGCTTCCTGTCCGTCGTCGGGGGCCTGCTGGCGTTCACCCCGCAGCTGGAGCTGGACCTGGTGATCAACCTCCGGCTGCTGGTCGCAGCCCTGCTGCTGATGGTCCTGGCGGCGCTGGCCGTCTGGGTCGCCTCCCGCGGAGTCGGCTCGCGCGACGCCGCCGCCCGGCTGCCGGTCAGCGTCAGCCTCGCGACCGAGCGGGGGCTCGGCTTCGACCGGCTCTACCGGACCCTCGTGGGGGACCCGGTCCTCCGGCTGGCGCACTGGGTGCAGTGGCTGGACCGTGAGGTCCTCGACGCCTACGTACGGGCCGCCGTGCCCGCCGCCCGGCTGCTCGGCAGCGCGCTGGAGCGCACCCACCCCCGTCGCCCGGCGCCCGGGCTGGTGCTGGTCCTCGGGGGCGTCGTGGTGCTCGCGATCGTCGGGGTGGTGGTCTCGTGAACCTCGTCGAGGACCTCGCGCTGCCCGTGCTCGTCCTGGCACCCCTGGTGGTGAGCGTCTGGCTGCTGGTGGCCGACCGGGTCGGTCCGCCGCCCCGGCCCGGGGCCAGCCGTGGACTGGCCGTGCTCGCGGCTGTGCTGGTGGCCGCTGCTGCGGTCGTGGTGGTGTGGCGCCGGCCGGGCCTCGAGTTCACCTGGATCGAGAGCCTCGGGGTGCAGATCGACCTCGGCGTCGACGGGCTCAGTGCCCCGTTCGTGCTGCTCACCGGGCTGATGGCGGTGGTCGCGACCCTGGTGCCCTACCACGACCCGCTCACCGACGCCCGGGCCCGCGGACCTGGCCAGCCCGAGAAGACCGAGCCGATGGACGTCGAGGGCGGACTGCCGGTGCCGCGCTCCCTCGCCACCTACTACGCCTGCCTCCTGGTGGTCGTCGGGGGCTCGCTCCTGACCTTCCTCACCCGGGACGCGCTGGTCTTCTTCGTCGCCTTCGAGATGGTGCTGGTGCCGATGTGGGTGCTCGTCGCCCGGCACGGTGACGCCACCACGCGGGCCGACCGCGACGGGGCCGCGATGCGGTTCCTGCTCTTCACCGCCACGGGCTCGATGCTCATGCTCATCGGCATCCTCGCGCTGTGGGGCGCCACCGGCACCACCGACCTGACCCGCTGGGCCGACCTCGCCGGGTCGTCCCTGGACGGCGGCACCCAGGTGATCGTCGCCGTCATCCTCCTCATCGGCCTGGGCATCAAGGTGCCGGTCTGGCCACTGCACACCTGGCTGCCGTGGGTGCACGCGACGGCGCCCACGGCCGGGTCGGTGCTGCTGGCGGCGGTCCTGCTGAAGATGGGGGCCTACGGCATGATCAGGCTGGTCGCCGCACCGCTGCCCGGCGGGCTGGCCGCAGCCGCCCCGGTGCTCGCCGGACTGGCCGTCACCGGCATCCTCTGGGCCGGCCTCGCCTGCCTGGTCGAGCGGGACCTCAAGCGGCTGATCGCGTGGGCCTCCATCGGGCACCTGGGCTTCGTGGTGCTCGCGATCGCCGCGGGGACGGAGACGGGTCTGCAGGCCGCGGTCTACGGCAACATGGCCCACGGCCTGATCTCCGCGCTCCTGTTCGTCCTGGTCGGCTCCCTCAAGCACCAGTGGGGCGGCGCCGACCTGGCGACCGCCCGTGCCGCGCTCCGGGAGGTCTCCCCGCGGCTGGGCTTCGCCCTCGTCCTCGGGATGGCCGCCGCCATGGGCCTGCCCGGCCTCGCCGGTTTCTGGGGGGAGTGGGGTGCGATCTACGCCTCGTGGGCGCCCGGCCCGGGCCGCACCGAGGGCTGGTTCCGGTTCTTCGCGGTGCTCGCGGCCCTGGGCGCGGTCCTTGCGGTGGCGTATGCCGTGCGCGTCCTGCGCGAGGTGTGGGCCGGCGACCGCCGCAGCCCCGCGATCCGGGACGTGCGGGGCGCCGAGCTCGGCGTCCTCGTGGTGCTCGGCGTGGGCATCGTGGCCCTGGGGGTTTACCCGGTAGCCCTGCTGGATCTCACGGCGCCGGCCGTCGAGGGCATCATCGCGCACCTGGGGGTGGTGGGTCGGTGACGCTCGAGCTGAACGTCTCGGCGCTGTGGCCGGTGCTGGCCCCGGCCCTGGCCGCCGTCCTGGTGCTCGTCCTGGACGTGCTCTGGCCCAAGGGAGGTGTCGTCCACCCCTGGGTGGCCGCGGCCGGCCTGGTCGGCGGTGCCGTCGCGGCGGTCCCGGTGATCGCCCAGTCGCCGGCGGACGTGACCGGCGCCTTCTGCCTGCCGTCCGGTCCGTGCCTGTATGCCGCGAGCTCGCTGACCGGCGGCCTCCAGCTGCTCGCGCTGGGCAGCGCCCTCGTGGTACTCGTGCTGACCTGGACGGAGTGGTCCCGGGCCGGGCGGGGCAGTGCCACCGGCGCGCCGACCGTCGTCCTCGTCGCCCTGTTCCTGGCGGCCACGGCCGGGGTCACCGCGGTGCCGGCCGCCCGGGACCTGGGCACGCTGCTGGTCTCGCTCGAGCTGGCCACCCTGCCGGTCGTGGGCCTGGTCGCCCTGGAGCGCCGCGCCACCCGGCACGGCGGCGCCGTCGCCGGGGCGGTCGCCCTCCTGACCACGTCGCTGGTCTCCTTCGCCCTGCTCGCGCTGGGCGCCGCGCTCTGGGTGGCCGCCACCGGCACGGCGCTGCTGTCCCCGGAGGCCGCGGCCGAGGCGGCGGCGGTCCCGGAACGCTCCGCGCTCCTGCTGCTGGCCGCGGTCCTGGTGCTGGCGGGTCTCGGCTTCAAGATCTCGGCCGTGCCCTTCCACGCCTGGACGCCACTGACCTACGCCACGGCGCCGCTGCCGGTCACCACCTACCTGGCCGGCACCTCCAAGGTCGCCGCGCTCGGCGGGATGATCGTGCTGGTCCAGGCCCTCGCCGGGACGTCCGGCTTCGCGCTGCTGGCGGTGGCCGTCGTTGCCGCGCTCACCATGACGCTCGGCAACGCGATGGCGCTGCGACAGGTCGACCTGGTGCGCCTGCTGGCCTGGTCGGCCGTGGCCCAGGCGGGATGGCTGATGCTGCCGCTGGCCTCGTTGTCCTCCCGTGCGGTCCACGCCGCCGGCGGTTATCTGGCGGTGTATGTCGTGGCGACCGTCCTGGCCTTCGTCGTCGTCATCGTCGTGGCCAGGCGCCCGGGCGGCGGGGTGCTGCTGTCTGACCACCGCGGGCTGGCCCGTCACCAGCCGCTGACCGCGGCGGCGCTCGGTCTCGCGCTGCTCACCCTGGCCGGCCTCCCGCCCGCCATCATCGGACTGGTCGCCAAGGTCGTCGCGCTGCGACCGGTGGCCGACGACGGCATCTGGTGGCTGTTGGTCGTCGCCACGCTCAACATCGCCCTCGGCATCGCCGTCTACGTGCGCTGGCTCGCGGCCCTCATCGAGCGCGTCGACACCGGGGAGAGCGCCCCGGTGCCCCAGCCGGCAGCGGTCGCGGCGGCCGCGTCGGGGCAGGACGCCGGTGCAGTGACGCCCCCGGAGGGGGCGACCGCCCTCCCCGGCCCCACGGCATACCGGATGCCGGTCCGGCACCGCCTGCTGATCGGCATACTCTCCGCCCTGCTCCTGCTCGGTAGCATTGCCCCTGTCGGGATCTTCTGACCGGAACACCTCGGCAGGACGGAGCGTTCCATGGGCATGCACAAGCACTACAACGGCCTCAAGACCGCGCTCCTGTTCGGCGCGATCTGGGCGCTGCTGCTGGCCATCGGTGCGTTCGTCGGCAACGGGCGGTTCATCTGGCTCTTCGCGCTCATCGGCGTGGCCACCACGGCCTACGGCTACTGGAACTCGGACAAGATCGCGATCCGGGCGATGAAGGCCTACCCGGTGACGCCGGAGCAGCAGCCGGTGATGTACCGCATCGTCCACGAGCTCTCCACGCGCGCCGGCCAGCCGATGCCGCGCCTCTACGTCAGCCCCACCGCGGCGCCGAACGCCTTCGCGACCGGGCGCAACCCGGCCAATGCGGCCGTGTGCTGCACCGAGGGGATCCTGCACCTGCTCGACGAGCGGGAGCTGCGCGGCGTGCTGGGGCACGAGCTGATGCACGTCTACAACCGCGACATCCTCACCGGGTCGGTGGCCGCGGCCCTGGCCGGTGTCATCACCTCGGTCGCGCAGATGATGCTGTTCTTCGGCGGGGGCGGCGGGGAGAACCGCCCCAACCCGATCGCGATGCTCGCCATGGCGCTGCTCGCGCCGCTGGCCGCCACGCTGATCCAGCTGGCCATCACCCGGACCCGGGAGTTTGACGCGGACGAGGACGGCGCCACCCTGACCGGTGACCCGCTCGCCCTGGCCAGTGCCCTGCGCAAGATCCAGCTCGGCACCCAGGCCGCACCGCTCGCGCCGGAGCCGCAGCTGGTCAACGCCAGCCACATGATGATCGCCAACCCGTTCCGCGCCGCCGACGCCAAGCGGCTCTTCGCGACGCACCCGCCCATGGAGGAGCGGGTCGCGCGCCTCGAGGCGATGGCCGGGCGTCAGCCGTACTGAACCCCAACCTGGGCACGCTTGTCACGGCGGTGCGCGGGATATAGCCGTCGCGCAGCGCTCTTCCCCGTGCCCAGGTTTGGTGTGGAGAGCGCTCAGGGCTCGCCGCGCACCGACACAGCGGGCGGGCGGTCGCCGCGGATGCTAGCCACCATGTCCACCACGCGCCGGGTCGCCCGCACGTCGTGCGCGCGGAAGACGGTGGCGCCCAGCCAGGCCGCGATCGCCGTGGCAGCGAGGGTGCCCTCGAGCCGGTCGTCCGCCTCGAGGTCGAGGGTCTCGCCGACGAAGTCCTTGCGGGACAGCGCCTGCAGGATCGGATAGCCCAGGCCCGCCAGGTCCGCCGTGTGCCGCAGCACTGTCAGGCTGTGCCGTGTGGTCTTGCCGAAGTCGAGGGTCGGGTCGATCAGGATCCGCTCGGCCGGGACACCGGCCTCTTGCGCTGTCGCGGCGCCGGCGGCGAGCACGCGCAGCACGTCCCGGACGACGGCGAGCTCGTCGTCGCCCTGGGTATCGGCATACTGCATCCCCACCGGGTCCGTGCGCGGAGGCAGCCCACCGGTGTGCGAGACGACCACGCCCGCCCCGATCTCGGCCGCGACGTGGACCAGCTCGGGATCGGCGCCGGCCCAGGTGTCGTTGACCAGGTCCACCCCGACGTGCGCCGCCGCGCGGGCCACCTCGCTGCGCCAGGTGTCCAGGCTCAGCACCACGTCCGGGAACTCGGCGCGGGCGAGCTCGAGGAAGGGCACCACCCTGCGGATCTCCTCCGCCGCGTCCACGACCTCACCCTCCTGACCGGCCCGCACACCTCCCACATCGACGATGTCGGCCCCCGCAGCGATGGCCTCCCGCAACGCCGCCAGGGCCGAGTCGAGCTCGGCATGCCGGTTCCCGCCCCAGAAGGAGTCCGGCGTGCGGTTGACGATCGCCATCACGGCGGGATGCCCCGAGTCGAACATGCGGCCCCGCAGCCGCAGCGGCGGAGTATGCCTGAGTGCCAGAGGGCGAGGTCCTGCTGCCGAGGTGGGGATCACCGTTTCATGGTACCCGCGGCATCCCGTGAGGGCTTATCTGAAGTGATAAGATCCCCTCATGGAGCCAGAGCCTGCACTCGAGGTCGTCCTGCGATCGGCAGCACGCCTGCAGGAGGTGGTGCCGGAGGCAGTGCTGGTGGGCGGAACTGCAGCGGCGGTGCACGCCCAGCATCGGGTGTCGTTCGATCACGACCACGTCCTGAGCGACCTCGCCCAGCGCTACGCGGAGGTGCTTGAGGCTGTCGAGGCGTCCGAGGGATGGGTGACCAGTGTGCGCGCGAGCTCGCCCCCTCTCACCCTCCTGGGGTCACTGGACGGCGTCGAGGCCGGACTCCGTCAGTTGCGGCGAACGCGCCCCCTGGAGGTCGAGCACTACGTGCTACCCGGCGGTGAATCAGTGCGTGTTCCGCCCCTGCCCGAGATGCTCCGGATCAAGGCCTTTCTGGTGGTTCAGCGCAACGCCACCCGTGACTACCTCGACACGGTGGCGCTCGCCGACCGGCTTGGTGTCTGGGAGGCGACGAACGTCCTCGCACAGATCGAGGAGTACTACGAGGACCGCAGTCGAACTCACGGATCGGTGCTCACCGCCCTCGTCACGCGGTTGGCCGAGCCCTCACCCCGGGATGTCCGGGTGACCGCACAGCTTCCTTCGTACAAGGGGCTGGATCCACGGTGGCACGAGTGGCACAGTGTGGTCGCTGCCTGTCAGGAACTGGCTGACCAGCTCCTGCGAGCCGTCGAGGCCGGACAGTCGTGACGACGTGGTTCCGGAATGTGGACGTGCCGGCGGGCGCGCCTCCCTCGACGTGGCCGTACGAGGCCATCGTGGCGACGATCGAGCGTGGGCTGATCCAGGACTGGGCTGTCTTGACCCGCGAGGTCCGCCGTGATCCTTGGGGCGCCGTTGCACGACAGGTCAGCGACTACCTCGAGGACCGGCAACCGGCCGGTGTCGGCCCACTCCTGGCGCGGGCCATCCAGAGCGCTCGCGACGAGGCCGCGGAGTCGGAACGGGCTGAGGTCGCCGCAGAGATCGACGCACTCGTGCGTGGTTCTGGCCTGACCTCGGCGGCTTTCGCCGCGCGCATCGGCACCTCGGCCTCCCGCCTGTCCACGTACCGTCGCGGCACAGTCACGCCGTCAGCGGCCATCCTGCTGCGGATGCGGCGGCTGGCGGCGGCGCTGCGTGACGGAGCCCTTGCCAGGTGACCAGAACCCCGTGAGGATCAGGGGATGAGGATCGGCGTGCCCCGGGAACTGAAGAACCGCGAGTACCGCGTGGCGCTCACGCCGGTCGGGGTCCACGAGCTGGTGTCGCACGGGCACGAGGTGGTGGTCGAGACCGACGCCGGTGCCGGGTCACACATCCCGGACGAGGACTACGAGGCCGCCGGTGCGCGGATCCTGGCCTCGGCGGACGAGGTGTGGGGCGCCGATCTCGTCCTGAAGGTCAAGGAGCCGCTGCCCGAGGAGTACGACCGGCTGCGGGAGGGCCTGGTGCTCTTCACCTTCCTGCACCTGGCCGCCAACCCCGAGCTCACCCGCGAGCTCGTCGCCCGGGGCGTGACCGCGATCGCCTACGAGACAGTCCAGCTGCCCTCCGGCGGGTTGCCCTTGCTCTACCCGATGTCCGAGGTCGCCGGGTGCCTGGCGCCCCAGGTCGGGTCGCATGCACTGCTGCGGGCGCACGGCGGGCGGGGCGTGCTCATGGGCGGGGTGGGTGGGGTGGCCAACGCCAAGGTGGTCATCCTCGGGGCGGGCGTGGCCGGTCAGAACGCTGCCCACATCGCCGTCGGGATGGGCGCCGACGTCACGCTGCTCGACACCAACGTGGACAAGCTGCGCACCGCCTTCTGGCGGTCCCAGAACCGGGTCCGCGGCCTGACCTCCTCCGAGCTGGCCGTCCAGCAGGAGGTGCTCGCGGCCGACCTGGTCATCGGTGCCGTGCTGGTGCCCGGGGCCGCCGCGCCCAAGCTGGTGAGCAACGACCTGGTGTCCCGGATGAAGCCCGGGTCGGTGCTCGTCGACATCGCCATCGACCAGGGCGGCTGCTTCGAGGACAGTCGCGTCACGACCCACGACGACCCGACCTACCGGGTGCACGACTCGATCTTCTACTGCGTGGGCAACATGCCGGGGGCCGTGCCCCACACCTCCACCTATGCGCTCACCAACGCCACGCTGCCGTATGCCGTGGCGCTGGCCGACAAGGGGTGGGAGCGAGCGCTGCGCGAGGACGAGTCGCTCGCCCTCGGACTGAGCACCCACGGTGGTCAGCTGACCAACGCGGCCGTCGGGCGGGCGGTGGGTCTGGACTCGGTCCCGCTGGAGAGCGTCCTCGACGCAGGGTGATCGAGGAGGAGCGGCAAAACCACTGCGAAAATGCGGGTAGGACCGACAAAACCACTACGAAAATGCGGGGCGGGCCAGCAAAACCACTATGAAAATTGTGGGAGGCTTGGTGACCATGTCATCCCTCACCCGGGCCGACGCGCAGCGACGCGCGCACACCATCGACGTGACGGCATACACCGTCGATCTCGACCTGGCCGGCGGGGACGACCCCGGGCACGGCACCTTCGGGTCGCGCAGCACGGTGACGTTCACGGCGGCCCCCGGCTCCTCCACCTTCCTGGACGTCAAGGCCGTCGAGGTGCACTCGATCGACCTGAACGGCAGGCCGGTCGACCCGGCCACGGTGGCGGACGGGCGGGTGACCCTGACCGACCTGACAGCGGACAACACCGTCGTGGTCGAGGCCACGATGGGCTACAGCAAGGACGGGCAGGGCCTGCACCGCGCGGTCGACCCGGCCGACGGGCGGGCCTACGTCTACGGCCACCTGTTCCTGGACGCGGCCCCCAAGGTCTTCGCCTGCTTCGACCAGCCCGACCTCAAGGCGCCGTTCACCGTGACGGTGACGGCACCGCAGGACTGGGTCGTGCTGGGCAACGGTGCCGCGCTGCCGGCCGGGCCGGGGCGCTGGGAGTTGGCCACGACCAAGCCGCTGGCGACCTACTTCGTGACGGTGTGCGCGGGGCCGTACGCCTCGGTGACCGACGAGCACGACGGCATCCCGCTGGGCGTCCACGCCCGCGCCTCCCTGGCCGAGGAGCTGGCCGCGCAGGCTCCGGAGATGCTGCGGGTGACCAAGGACGCCTTCGACTACTACCACCAGCTGTTCGGGATCCGCTACCCGTTCGGCTCCTACCACCAGGTGTTCGTGCCGGAGTTCAACCCCGGGGCGATGGAGAACCCGGGCTGCGTCACCTTCCGCGACAGCATGGTCTTCCGCGGCGCCGCCACGGACGACGAGCGCCTGGGCCGGGCCAACACGATCTGCCACGAGATGGCGCACATGTGGTTCGGCGACCTGGTCACCATGTCGTGGTGGGACGACCTGTGGCTCAACGAGAGCTTCGCGGAGTACATGGCGCACCGGACCCTGACCGCGACGACGGGCTCGGACGACGCCTGGGTCGACTCGACCATGTCGCGCAAGGGCTGGGGGTATGCCGCGGAGCGGGCCCCGTCGACCCACCCGGTGGCCGGCTCTCCTGCGCCGGACGCCGACACGGCGCTGCAGAACTTCGACGGCATCTCCTACGCCAAGGGCGCGGCGGTGCTGCGCCAGCTCATCGCCCACCTGGGCGACGACGCCTTCGTCACCGGCATCGCGGACTACCTGCGGGGGCACGCCTACGGCAACGCCGCCCTCGCCGACTTCCTCGGCGCCATGGAGGCCGCCTCCGGACGTGACCTGACCGGGTGGGCCGCCGCCTGGCTGACCACCAGCGGGGTCGACGCGATCGCCGCAGAGGCCGTCCAGGGCGGCGTGCGGGTGACCCGAACGCCACCGGTGGACCGGCCGGCCGACCGCCCGCACACGCTGGATGTGGCGGGGTGGACCGACGGCCGAGAGGTGCTCCGGGTGGGGGCGACGGTGGACCGCGACGAGGTCACCGTGCCGGTGGGCGCCGGTCAGGCCGGCG
>JAAYYA010000243.1 GCA_012515595.1 Actinomycetales bacterium | reverse complement strand
GCGCCGGGGGTGGCCTCCGCGCCGTCGCCGATCTCGATGTCCTCGATGACCAGGTCGGCCGGCGGGGTGTCGCCGGGGAACTCGATCTCGGGCTTGCTCTTCGCGCTCATCAGGTGCCTTCCTCTGGATGGAGTATGTCGATGGGTCGGGTGGACCTGCTGGCCCAGACCTACTGGGCGGCCAGGATGTCGACGACGAAGACCAGCGTCTCACCGGCCAGCTCGTGCTGCGGCTGGGCCGTCGCGGAGTCGTCCTCCTCCTGGAGCTCGCCATAGGCCATCTCCGGAGGGATGACCAGCAGCACCCGGCTGCCGACCGTCTGGCCGATGAGGCCCTCGTCCCAGCCGGCGATGACCTGTCCGATGCCGATGACGGTCTCGAAGGGGGTCCGGCCCTCCTGCAGCGAGCTGTCGAACTGGCTGCCGTCGGACCACTTGACGCCGGTGTACTGCATACGCACCTGCTGACCGGACTGGATCTCCTCGCCCTCACCCTTGATGAGCGGCTGGACGACCAGGTCGGTCGGGGGCTCCTCCCCCTCGGGGATGGTGATCGTGGCCGGTGAGGTGCCGTTGGCCTCGACGGTCGGCAGGCCCTCGACGGGCTCCACCTCCTCGCCCTCGGCCTGGGTCAGCGGGGTGGTGGCCCCCACGACCTCGACGTAGAAGATGACGGTGTCGTTGGGCCCGATGCCCAGATTGGCGTTGCCCGCCGCGCCGAAACCGTCCTCGGGGGACATCGCGATGATGAACGACTGACCGGGCTTGGTGCCCTCCAGGCTGTTCAGGAAGCCGGGCAGCAGGTTGGCGTTGGACAGCGACATCGTCACCGTCTCGTCGGTCGGGAAGGTGGAGAGGATCTCCTCGCCGGTGCTGCCGTTGACCGCGAGGTAGCGCAGCTCGACGTCCTGCTCGGCCGTGGTGGCCTCACCCTCGCCGGGCTCGATCTCCTGGATGGAGGTCTGGCCCACCACCAGCGGGGTGGTGGCCAGCTCCAGCGCGGGGACGGTCACACCGTCGGCGTCGGCCTCGGTGAGGGTCACGTCGTCGGCGGTGCCGGTCGGAGCCATCGAGGTGGCCGCCGCGTCGTCCGCACTGGCCGTCGAGCTCGTCTCGTCGGAGCCGTTGCCGTCGCCGCAGGCGGAGAGGAGGATCAGGGGTGCTACGGCGAGGCCGAGCAGCCGGAACTTGGGAGAGCGCACGCGCCATCCTTGTCTGGGAGAGGTCTAGGACTGGCCAAGACTAACCCGCTGACCCTGGGTCTTCGCTGAGTGCCGCCGGAGGATCTGCCTAGCGTCCCCGCTCCATCGAGGCGATCAGCTCGTCGATGCGGGCGTCCTGACTCACGAACGGGTCCTTGCACAACACCGTGCGCTGGGTCGAGTCGTTGAGCTTGAGGTGCACCCAGTCGACGCTGAAGTCCCGGTGGTGCTCCTGGGCGACCCGCACGAAGTCGCCGCGCAGCTTGGCCCGGGTCGTCTGCGGCGGGGTGTGGCCCGCCTCGGCGATGCGTTCCGGCGTCACGACCTCCGTGGCGCCGCCCCGCCGGGACACGATGTTGAACAGCCCGCGGGTGGGATGGATGTCGTGCCAGGCGAGGTCCAGTTGCTGCAGGCGGGGGTCGGCCATCGACAGCCCGGACCGGTCGGCATACCGCTGCAGGGTGCGCCACTTGAGCACCCAGTCGATCTCGGTCTCGACCAGGGACAGGTCCTGCCCCTCGAAGGCCTTGAGGGTGCGCTCCCACAGATCGAGCACCTGGCGGTAGGGCTCCTGCTGCGCCAGGCCGGTCGTCTCGGCATGCAACCGCGCCCGGTGGAGGAACTCGGCCTGCATCTGGGTGGCGGTGATCCGTCGGCCGTCGGCCAGCGAGATCGTATGCCGTGAGGTCAGGTCCCGACTGACCTCCCGGATGGCGCTGATCGGGCTGAGCAGGGTGAAGTCCGGGAACCGCACCCCCGCCTCGATCGCCTTGAGCACCAGGTCGGTCGCGGCCACCTTGAGCAGGGTGGTGGTCTGCGTCATCGTCGAGTCGCCGACGATGACGTGCAGCCGCCGGAACCGCTCGGCGTCGGCATGGGGCTCATCGCGGGTGTTGATGATCGGTCGGGACCGGGTCGTGGCCGAGCTCAGGCCGTCCCAGATGTGGTCGGCCCGCTGGCTGATCTGGTAG
>JAAYYA010000242.1 GCA_012515595.1 Actinomycetales bacterium | reverse complement strand
CCGGTGGCGACCAGGACGTCGAGGTCCCGGCACGGTCGGGTGCCCGGCTCGAACCGGGTGGCGCCCCACCCCTGCACCACCCACCGCAGGTCCCGGGTCGGGATGGGCATCGCGAGCCGCAGGGCTCGCGGGTGCTCGTGGTCCAGGTCGGCCGCGAGCCGGGCGAGCAGCGGGCTCAGCCAGCCGGCGGTGGGGTCGCCCCGGCCCGGTGACAGCACGAGATCCCCAGCGAGCACGCTGTGCCCCCGGCCGCCGGCAACTCGCACCGGGTCCGCGGGAACCGCGAAGAGGTCGTACACCTCAGCTGGGGGAAGCACGTGTCCAGGCTGTCACAACCTCGGCGGGCACAGCTTCGGCATGCACACCCGCCGGAGACAGCAACCGGGCGCGGTCCCCAAGAGGACCACGCCCGGTTGCGTGAAAGGTGCTCAGGCTGTCGTCACGGACGACGGATCCCGACTGTCGTCACGGACGACCAGCGGCAAACAGGCCCGGCGAGTAGTACATGCTGGTCACCTTGGAGCCGCTGAAGCTGCTCCCGTCGCGGAGCGAGTGGATGACCTCGCCGCCGCCGAGGTAGATGGCGACGTGGTAGATGCCGCCGCCGTTGCTGTAGAACAGCAGGTCGCCGCGCTGGATGCTGTCCAGCGAGACCCGCGACGTCGCGGAGTACTGCGCGGAGCTGCCGTGGGGCAGCGACACACCGACGGAACGGTAGGCGGCCCGGACGAAGCCGGAGCAGTCGTAGCCGCCGCCGCTGTCGGAGCCATAGGAGTAGGGCAGGCCCAGGTGGTTGTAGGCCCAGCCGATGGCGCCCTCGGCGCCGCCGGAGGGCGCCGGGGCCGGCTCGGGCTCGGGCTCGGGCTCCGGAGCAGGAGCAGGAGCCGCCTCGGGCTCAGGGGTCGACGCCGCGGGCGCCGCCGAGCGCGACTCCGAACGGCTCGCGGTCGTCTCGGACCGGGCCTCCGCGGCGGCAGAGACCTCGGTCTCCACGACCTCGGGCTCCTCGACGACGGGGGTGACCCCGACGAAGCCGAGCTCACCGACGGCTGCGTTCTCGGCGTCGGCCGGTGCGGCCACCGCCTGGGCGGGACGGTCGAGGGGCTGGCTGACGGTCTCGACCGTGCCCGGGAGCGCGGCCGCGTCGGTCGTGACCGGGAGAGCGACCGCCGAAGCGGCTCGGCTCAACGTCTCGGTCGCAACCTGGAAGGTCTCTGCGCGGTGCGTGGTGTCCGCGGCAGGCGGACCGGCGACGGTGGCGTCCGGGCCCACGACGGGCTCCAGCGCGGCCATCGCGGCCTGCAGGTCGGTCTGGGGTTGGGTCGTGGCGACCAGCACCGACGACGCGAGGATGCCACCGGACGCCGCCACCGAGAAGGTGGAGGTTGCCGAGTAGCGGCCCTGGGCAAGGGCGGTAGCAATGCGGCTCGGCGCGCGGTGGCGCCCAGCGGAGCTAGGACGGTTCACAAGTACCTCTCCAGCGCCTGCGGAGTTAGCTGTCGGGCTCGGGCTGGAGTTGCCCGGGTCCGTCCTGTTGCCAGGTCGGACCTTCGCCCCAAGGGAGATATCTCCCGGGGAATTGGGTTCCCCGCTCTTGTCAGCGGTCAAACAGGGGGCGCGTGCTCCGGTGACAAGACTCGGCGTCCGAATCACGCGGCCCGTCGGGGCGACGGGCTGTTACGAAGGTACATGGTTGCATGCCAAATGTCACGAATGGGTAACGAAGAACACGTTCGTGTCGCGAAAGAGACCGGTGTCACACTGAGCCCGTGACCGACCCCCGTGCGAGGCCCGACCTGCTCGCCGCCCCCGACGGACCCGACCTGGCAAGCCTGCAGACCCGCACCGTCACCACCCTGATGAGCAGCCAGGTCATGGGCGGCGTCGGCGTGGCCAGCGGCATCGCGGTCGCGGCGCTCATGGCGGCCGAGATCAGCGGGCGCGACGACCTGTCCGGGCTGGCCAACACCACGCAGGTCCTGGGTGGTGCCCTGATGACGATCCCGGTCGCCGCGCTGATGGCCGCCTACGGGCGACGCGCCGGCCTGGTGACCGCCTACCTGGTCGGGACGGTCGGGGCGGTCCTGGCCATCACCGCGGCGGTCATCGGCCACTTCTGGCTGCTCCTGCTCGGCACGGCGCTCTTCGGCGCGTCCAGCACCGCCAACAGCCAGGCCCGCTACGCCGCAGTGGATCTCGCGCCACCGACCCGCAGGGGCCGCCACCTCAGCCTGGTGGTCTGGGCGACCACCATCGGATCCGTGCTCGGCCCCAACATCCTCGGCCCCGGCCAGGCGCTCGCCGACGCCCTCGGCCTCCCTCCACTCGCGGGAGCGTGGGTCTTCAGCGCCGCAGGATTCCTCGTCGCGGCGCTCCTGATCCACCTGCTCCTCCGTCCCGACCCGCTGGTGACCGCCCGCGCCCTCGCGGACCACGGAGCCCCGACTGGACCGCGGGTGGGGCAGCGCGGTTCCGTCCTCCACGGCCTGCGGGCGATCCTCGCCTCCCCGGTCGCCCGGTTGGGCACGCTCGCGGTGACCGCCGGACACGTGGTCATGGTCGCGGTCATGGTGATGACCCCGATCCACATGTCGCACGGCCACGCCGAGGTCGAGGTCATCGGGTTCGTCATCTCGATCCACATCCTCGGCATGTACGGCCTGTCCCCCGTCGCCGGCTACCTCACCGACCGGTGGGGCGCCCGGCCCGTGATCGTGACCGGAGCCGTCATCCAGGTCGTGGCCTGCGTCCTGGCCGCAACGTCCCGCACCGGGTGGTCACTGGGCCTGCTCGCCGGACTGTTCCTGCTCGGCCTGGGCTGGTCCTGCACCATGGTCGCCGGGTCCAACCTGGTCGCCGCCGGCTCCGAGGTCCGCGACCGCGCCTCCGTCCAGGGTGCCTCGGACCTGGTCATGGGGCTGTCCGCCGCCGCGGCCGGAGGTCTGGCGGGCGTGGTCGTCCAGCACCTGGGCTACGACTGGCTCGGCGGTGCCGGGGCCGCCGTGGCACTCCTGCTCGCGGTCGGCACGGTGGCCTCCGCACGGCGGGCTCGGTCGCCTCAGGGACGCGCCCCGGCGCGGTAGCCGGACGGCGGCACGCCGATCAGCGCCGTGAATGCCCGGGTGAAGTGGGCCTGGTCGGCGAAGCCGAGGGAGGCCGCGAGATCGGCCAGGTTCCCGCCCTCCCCCGCGTCGATCAGCGACGCCGCGTCCTGCAGGCGATACCGGCGCAGCACCCACAGCGGCGACGCCCCGACATACTGCGAGAACATCCGCTGCAGGGTGCGCGGGGAGACGCTGACCTGCTCGGCGACCCCGGGCAGGCTGACCTGGTCGCGCTGCCGCATCAGGTCCTCCGCTGCGCGGACCACGGAGTATGCCGGGTCGCCGGCCACGCGGTCCTGCTGCGGTCCCAGCAGCTCACCCAGGTAGGACAGGACGATCTCACGCCTGGCGCCCTCGTCCGGCTCGGCCAGCACCGCGCGGGCGACCTCGCCGACGCCGTCGCCGAACACGCGGGTGGCCGGCACCACCGTGTCGGCCAGTTCCCGCATGCCGACGCCGAGGAGCGCGGTGAGGCCACCGGGGTGGAACGCCACCCCGGTCACCCGTCCCGCCACCGGAAGTTCGACGCTGAAGACCCTGCTGACGAGCCCGTGCACCAACGGTGCCGGCACCTCGTGGCCGTGCAGCCGACCGCCGACCGCGTCCTCGAAGGTGAGGTGCGCGATCGGGTTGGACACCACGCTGGAGGCGAAGGGCTGGTCGGCCGGCCGGCGCCACCGGACGTTCCACAGGTGCCGGACCACGAGCGAGACCGGCGCGGGGACCGACTCCTCCCGCCCCACGTCATACACCTGCTGCCCCTCGGCCGGCCAGAGGATGCCCTTGGCCCGCGGCACAGGACCCTGTTGTGCCGTGTCCGGGGGTGCGGGTTGTCGCGAATCTCCAAGCGCCACGCATCCGAGCGTAGGCACGATGGCTGACATGAGCACTCGCTACCAGCCGGACGACTACACCACCCTGACGCCCTTCGTCGTCGTCTCCCCCGCCGCACGGGCGATCACGTTCTACGAGGACGTGTTCGGCGGCACGGTGACCTCCCGGATGGACGGTCCGGACGGCTCCGTGCTGCACGCCGAGCTGCAGGTGGGCGACGGACGGCTGCAGCTGATGGACCCCAACGAGGACTACCACAGCGTGGCCAACGACCCCACCTCCGACGAGTCGCGGTTCAGCATCGCCATCTACGTTCCGGACGTCGATGCCACGGTCGCCCTCGCTCGGGACCGGGGGGCCCGGGTGCGCGAGGAGCCGACTGACTTCGAGGTGACCGGCGACCGGTTCGCCTCGATCCAGGACCCGTTCGGTGTGCGCTGGACCATCATGTGCCGCACCGAGCACCGCACCGACGAGCAGGTCCAGCGGGCGCTGGACGAGTGGGGCGCCTCGACGAGGTGAGGACTGCCGGCTGACCGACCGGTCCTACTCACCCGTTTCGTCCGTGCCCGGGCCTTCCCGCCACGGCTACGTTTGCACGGTGGATACCCGCGCAACGGTCCGTGGCAGGACGCGGTGAGCCCGGGGACGCGGTCTCTCGGCAGGGTCCTGGCGCCCTCTCTCGACGGCTATCGGCGAACCTGGTGGACCTCGGACGTGCTCGGCGGGATCTCGGCGGGTGCGGTCGTCATCCCCCAGGCCATGGCCTACGCCACGATCGCCGACCTGCCGGTGCAGGTGGGCCTCTACACCTGCATCGGTCCGATGCTGGTCTATGCGCTGCTCGGTGGATCGCGGGCGATGAGCGTGTCCACGACCTCGACGATCGCCACCCTGACTGCGACGACGCTGGTCACCGCGGGGGTCGCCGCGTCGTCGGACGACGCGCTCGGCTCCCTCATCACCCTCACGCTACTGGTCGGCGTCACGCTTCTGCTGGCCCGGCTGCTCCACCTGGGCACACTTGTGGAGAACATCAGCCTGGCCACGGTGCTCGGCGTGAAGATCGGGGTCGGGGCCACCGTCGCGGTGGCGCAGCTGCCCGCCGTCCTCGGTGAGACCGGCAACCTCGTCGGCCACGGCTTCGTCCGATCATTGCTCAGCGTCGGCGCGGCTCTCGACACGATCAACACGCCGACAGTCTGGCTCTCCGCGTGCTCCCTCGCCGTCCTGGTCCTGGTCGGTCGGTACGCACCGAGGGTGCCCGGGACGCTGCTGGTGGTCCTCGGTGGGATTCTGCTCGTCTCGCTCACCGACCTGCCCGACCGGGGTGTCCTCCTCATCGACCCGGTCCCCTCGGGTCTCCCGGTCCCGGGCCTGCCCGACCTGGAGGCGGTCCCGGGCCTCCTCGGAGGGGCCCTGGCCATCGCCCTCATGGTGTTCCTGGAGTCCGCGGCGGTGGCGCGCGGGCTCCGCCGCCCCGAGGAACCGCCGGTCGACGCCGACCAGGAGCTCCTCGCCGTCGGCGCCGCGAACGTTGCGGGAGCCCTGTTCACCGCCATGCCTGCGGCTGGGGGGTTCTCCCAGAGCGCGGTCAACCAGCGCGCTGGGGCCAGGACGCAGCTCGCGAGCCTCGTCACGGTAGCGCTTGCCCTGCTCACTGCCCTGTTTCTCGGACCGGTCCTGAGCCAGCTGCCGCAGGCGACGCTCGCGACGCTGGTCCTCGTCTCCGTCGTGGGACTCATCGACCTCCCAGAGCTCGCCCGGTGGTCCCGGGTCAGCCCGGTCGACTTCTGGGTGGCGGTCTGTGTCGCCGCCGTCGCCCTGAGCACGGGACTCCTGGCGGCGGTGGCGGTCGGGGTCGTCGTGACTCTCGGGCTGGTCCTCCACGAGCTCAACCAGCCGCGTCTCACGACCGAGCGTCCACGTGAGGACGTGCTGGTGGTCACGGTGGGACAGGGGCTCTACACAGCGAACGTGCGCGGCAACACCGCGGCCGTCGAGGAGATTGTCGCTGCCGCTCCGGACACACAGATCGTCGTGATGGACCTCGAGCGGGTCGGGGTCATCAGTCTCACCGTGGTGGACGCGCTGGCAGAACTCGACCGACAGCTGTCAGGCCACGGTGTGGTGCTCCATGTCGCCGGCCTGCCGGCGAGGGCACGGGCGGTCGCCGAGCGGACCGAGTGGCACCAGCAGCTCGCAGCACAGGGCCGCGTCCACCGGACTGCCACGGAAGGGGTCGCGGCCATCTCGGCCAGGGATTAGTTTCGGACGCCGTCTGGTTGGCCCCGACATGATCCCCGACGTCCCGGCCATCGCATGACCGACTACGGCCACGAACTGCAGTTCGGCACCTTCCACACCCCGACCAACCAGCAGCCCCAGCAGGCGGTGACCCTCGCCCAGCTCAGCGAGGCGTCCGGCCTGGACCTGGTGACCTTCCAGGACCACCCCTACCAGCCGGGGTTCCTGGACACCTGGACGTTGCTCAGCTACGTCGCGGCGCGCACCGAGCGGGTCCACCTGGCACCGAACGTCGCCAACCTGCCGCTGCGCCAGCCGGCGGTGCTCGCCCGGTCGGCGGCCAGCCTCGACCTGCTGAGCAACGGCCGGGTCGAGCTGGGCCTGGGCACCGGTGCCTTCTGGGACGCCATAGTCGCCATGGGTGCCGAGCGGCTCACCCCTGGTGAGTCGGTGCGCGCACTGGAGGAGGCCATCGCGGTCATCCGCGGCATCTGGGCGGCCGGGGACACCTCCGTCCTGCGCGTCGAGGGTGAGTTCCACCGGGTCGTGGGCGCCAAGCGCGGGCCAGCCCCGGCGCACGACGTCGGCATCTGGCTGGGCGCCTACAAGCCGCGCATGCTCAGGGTCACCGGCCGCCTGGCCGACGGGTGGCTGCCCTCCGAGGGCTACCTGAGGTCCGACGACGACCTGACCACCGGCAACGCGATCATCGACGAGTCCGCTGACCGCGCCGGCCGCGAGCCGCGCGACATCCGCCGGCTCCTGAACGTCACGCCTCCCCGTGGCGGCACGGACGCCTGGGTCGAGCGGCTGACCGAGCTCGCCCTTGACTACGGCATCGGCACCTTCATCCTCGCCGCCGACGACCCGACCACGATCCAGGTGTTCGGTCAGGAGGTCGCCCCGGCGGTGCGTGAGCTGGTCGCCACCGGGCGGCAGTATGCCGACACGCAGGTCTCCCCCGCCGCCGCCCCGGGCGCGGCACCCGAGAGCGACGAGGCAGGCCGGGTCGTGACCTCGACCCCGACCGCGGCGGCCCAGACGACGGCGCCGACCACGGGCCAGAGCCAGTACGACCGGCTCGGGGTGCAGCCCACCCCGGACGACGGCACCCGGCTCAGCCCGGGGATGCCGTGGGACGAGTCGACCCGTCCACGACGGGCCGAGTCCGGACCGGACGTCACCTACACCCCGCGTCAGGCGCAGATGGGCAAGCACCTCATCGACGTGCACGACATGCTGCGCTCCGAGCTGACCCAGGTGCGCTCGATCATCGAGCAGGTCAAGAACGCCACGATGGATGTCGGCAGCGCCCGGTCCGCGCTGAACGACATGACGATGAAGCAGAACAACTGGACGCTCGGCGCCTACTGCTCGCGCTACTGCGCAACCGTCACCCAGCACCACAGCCTTGAGGACGCCTCGGTCTTCCCGCACCTGCGCTCGGCCGAGCGCGACCTCGCCCCGGTGCTGGACCGGCTCGAGGAGGAGCACGTCGTCATCCACGACGTCATCGAGCAGGTCGACCGGGCACTCGTGGAGTTCGTCGCTGAGCCGGAGGACTTCACCCGCCTCGACGACACCGTCGACGCCCTCAGCGACACCCTCCTCTCCCACCTGTCCTACGAGGAGGACCAGCTGGTCGAGCCCCTCGCCCGGCTGGGCTACTACCCGGGCCAGGCCTGACCCCCCCACATCGACCGGGCGCGCCGTGTTGCGCTCCCACACCCGACCGAGCGCACGGCGTGACTCTCCCAGACCCCACCGAGCGCGCGGTGTTGCGCTCCCAGACCCGACCGGGCGCGCGGTGTTGCGCTCCCAGCCCGACCAACGCCAGAGCCGAGCCTGCTGCCTCACCCAGGCGCGTAGCGTTATTGGTCGCGCAACGCTTGTCGCATGCGACGAGATCCGCGTGACCATCTCTGCCGTGCGCAGCGCGACGTGCTCGGTGGGGTCTGAGACCGCAACACAACGCGCTCGGTCGCCCCAGATTTCACCACCCGGTGCGCTCGGTCGCCCCAGATTTCACCACCCGGTGCGCTCGGTCGCCTCAGATTGCACCACCCGGTGCGCTCGGTCGCCCCAGATTTCACCACCCGGTGCGCTCGGTCGCCCCAGCTCACAGCCACCATGCGCCCCGACAATGTGTCAGGCGAGGCGCAGTCGGTCAGGGCCGACGGGGGCGGGCAGGGTCCGTCGCTCGCCGTAGCGGTCGGCGTGGTCGAAGAAGTCGACCAGCTGGACCGTGACTCCGCCCGGTGACGCCTCGACCAGCTGCGCGCTGATCCAGTCCGCGCCGTCGCGCACCTCCCACTTCTCGGCGAGGTAGCTCATGCCGACCGAGTGCAAACGGACCTCGGCGTCCACACGCTCCCCGGCCTCGGCGATCGGGTAGCCGAAGACCGTCAAGGGGCTCCACCCCTCGGCCCCCTCCGCCAGGAACCCGATCAGCTCGCCGTCCTCGCGGCGCACGGAGACCCAGTCGG
>JAAYYA010000035.1 GCA_012515595.1 Actinomycetales bacterium | reverse complement strand
CTCTTCAGTGAGCCCGAGCCGCTGGTCCTGCAGATCCTCATGATGGTCGCGGGCGTCGTGCTCAATGCCTTCGCGACGGCGTTGTACATCGGCGCCCAGCTCGGCCCCGGACCCCGCGACGGCCTGATGACCGGCCTGGCGCACCGGACCCGGTTCAGCGTGCGGGCCATCCGCACCAGCCTGGAGGTGGCCGTCGTCGCGATCGGGTGGCTGCTCGGTGGCGTGGTCGGCGTCGGCACCGTGGTCTTCGCACTCTCGATCGGGCCGCTGACCCAGGCCTTCCTCCCGCCGCTCGTCGTCAAGGTCGACCCGCCGCGGAACGGCTGACCCGGAAGGGTGTGACCGGCGAGTCACCGCCCGGCAGTTTTGGTCACGCGAATCTGGTCGCATGCGACATGAACCGCGCGACCATTTCTGCAGGTCGCTCGACTTCGCAACACGGTGCTCGGTGGCGTGTGAGAGAGAGCGCAACACGGCGCGCTCGGTGGCCCCTGGGAGCGCAACACCACGCGTCCGGTGGGGTGTGGGAGCGCAACACGGCGCGCCCGGTCGATGGAGGGGGGCTCACCCCAGGGAGTGGACCAGCTCCACGACGCGCGTGAGCACCGTGGGGTCGGTCGCCGGGAGCACGCCGTGCCCCAGGTTGAAGATGTGGCCGGGTGCCGCGCGCCCCTCCTCCACGATCGACCGGACCCGCTCCTCGATGACCGGCCACGGCGCGAACAGCAGCGCGGGGTCCAGGTTGCCCTGCACGGCATACCGCCCGCCCGTCCGCGCGAGGGCGTCGGTGAGCGAGACGCGGTAGTCCACGCCGATCACATCCGCTCCGGCGTCCGCCATGTCCGCCAGCAGCTCACCCGTGCCTACCCCGAAGTGGATCCGGGGCACCCGCTCCCCCACCGCCGCCAGCACGGCCCGGGAGTGCGGCTCGACGAAGCGCAGGTAGTCGGCCCGCGGCAGCGCCCCCACCCAGGAGTCGAACAGCTGCACCGCGGAGGCGCCGGCATCGATCTGGACCTGCAGGAAGGTGGCGGCGATCTGGCCCAGCCGGGCGCACAGGTCGCTCCACAGCTCCGGGTCGCCGTGCATGAGCGCCTTGGTGCGCTCGTGGTTCTTGGACGGCCCGCCCTCGACCAGGTAGCTGGCCAGCGTGAACGGCGCGCCGCTGAAGCCGACGAGCGGCGTCGAGCCCAGCTCGCCCACCAGAGACGTCACGGCCTCGGTGATGTAGGGCACGTGCTCGGGCGTCAGCTCGGGGAGCCGGTCCAGGTCGGCCCGCGTCGCGAACGGTTCGGCGACGACCGGGCCGACACCAGCCACGATGTCCAGGTCCACCCCGACCGCCTTCAGCGGCACGACGATGTCGCTGAACAGGATCGCCGCGTCCACACCGTGGCGTCGCACCGGCTGCAGCGTGATCTCGGTGACCAGGTCCGGCATCGTGCAGGACTCGAGCATCGGGATGCCCTCGCGCACCTTCTTGTACTCCGGCAGCGACCGCCCCGCCTGCCGCATGAACCAGACGGGCGTATGCCGTGCGGTCCCGCCCCTGGCCACGGTGACCAGAGCGCTCTGGCGCGGGTCGTCGGTGGCGGGCGTCCCGGCATACGGCGTCGTGCCGGTGACACCGGCGGGTGCGGACTCGGGGGCGTGGGGGTCAGGGGTGGTCACGAGGCCCGATCCTGCCATGTCTCTGCTGGCCGTCGGCGTGGCCTACGGGTGTTGTCGGGGGACGCGCCTACGCTGAACGACGTGGTGAGCCGCATCCAGTCCCGGCCGCGCAGGTCGTCGGGAGGTGAGAACGTGCGCGACGACACAACCTTCGCCGAGGCGTTGAAGTCCGTGCACGCTGCAGTGCTGCGCCCCGAGGTGCTCGTCGAGGAGGTCCCGGCCCCGACCCGGCTGGCCCCGTCGGCGCTCGCACTGTCCGGGGAGGTGATCCCCAGCCGCAACGCCGACGACGAGCCGATCGCGACCGGTCGCTTCGTCCTGCTGCACGACCCGTCCGCCCCCGAGCCCTGGGAGGGTGAGTGGCGCGTGGTCACCTACGCCAAGGCCGCCGTGGAGCCGGAGGTCGGCCACGACCCGTATGTCGGGCGCGTCGGCTGGTCCTGGCTCACGGACGCGCTGGAGTCCCGGGGCCTGGAGTGGCGGGCCGAGGCCGGGGCCGTGACCTGCGTGCTCAGCGAGAGCTTCGGTGCCCTGTCCGACCGCGAGCCCACCGTCGAGATGGAGATCCGCGCCTCCTGGAGCCCGCAGGGCGGTCAGATCGACGCCCACCTGCAGGCCTGGGCCGACCTGCTGTGCACCATCGCCGGACTGCCCCCGCTGCCCGAGGGAGTCGTCGCGCTCCCTCAGCGGCGGTAGGGTCCCGGGGCGATGGCCTCCTCACAGCACCCGCAGCCCGACCACGACCCGTCCACCGCCGACGCCGACCTCGGGGATGCCCCCGACGTCGAGCCGGTCGAGGTCCTCAGCACCCCCGCCGACGGCGTCCCGCCCGTCACGGACGCCCCGTCCGGGCTGGCCGAGGTCGTCACGGCGCTGGCCGCCGGCACCGGGCCCGTCGCGGTCGACGCCGAACGCGCCTCGGGCTACCGCTACGGGCAGCGCGCCTACCTCGTGCAGCTGCGCCGTGAAGGGGCGGGCAGCTTCCTCATCGACCCGATCGCGCTGCCGGACCTGGGCCCGGTCAACGAGGCGCTCGGCGAGGCCGAGTGGGTGCTGCACGCGGCCACCCAGGACATCCCGTGCCTGGCGGAGGTGGGCCTGCGGCCCAGCACCCTGTTCGACACCGAGCTCGGCGCCCGGCTGGCCGGCCGACCCAAGGTCGGGCTGGCGGCGGTCCTGGAGCACTATCTGGGGGTCAGCCTGGCCAAGGAGCACTCGGCCGTCGACTGGTCCACCCGGCCGCTGCCCGAGCCGTGGCTGCTCTATGCGGCGCTCGACGTGGAGCTGCTGGTGGAGCTGCGCGACGCGGTGGAAGCCGACCTGCTCGCGCAGGGCAAGGGCGACTGGGCGGCCCAGGAGTTCGCCGCCGAGGTCGAGTTCACCGGCACCGCCCCCCGCCAGGACCCGTGGCGCCGCACCTCGGGCATGCACAAGGTCCGCAACCGGCGGATCGCGGCTCACGTCCGCGCACTGTGGGAGGCCCGGGACCGGATCGCGCAGCAACGCGACGTGGCGCCGGGCCGCGTGCTGCCCGACGCCACCCTGATCGACCTCGCCGTGCGCCAGCCGCGGACTCCGGCCGCACTGTCCTCCGACCGGTCCGTGGAGGCCGGCCGGTCCCGGCAGCGGCGCGCCAACCAGGGTCTGGCCCGCTATCAGCGTCAGTGGCTCGAGGCGATCCGGCACGCCGCCACCCTGTCCGAGGACGACCTGCCGGACCTCGCCCGCCGCACCGACGCTCCTCCTCCCGCCCGCGCCTGGGCCGACCGGGACCCGGTCGCGGCAGCCCGCCTGGCGAAGGCGCGTGAGGGCATGACCGAGCTGTCCGAGCGGGTGAACGTCCCGGTGGAGAACCTGCTGACCCCGGAGACGCTGCGCCGCGTGCTGTGGACCCCGCCCGAGACCTTCGACGCCGAGTCGGTGGACGCGGTCCTGACCGGGCACGGCGCCCGCCCGTGGCAGCGCGACCTGGTCACCCCGCTCGTCGTGGACGCGTTGCAGGCGACACCCGTGGCGGACTGAGCGTTATCTCATATGTGATCTACAGTGGCTCCCATGACCGAGAGCTACCTGTCCCGCATCGGTGCCCTGATCCGTGACGCTCGTCGCCACAAGGACCTGACCCAGGCAGAGCTCGCGGCCCTGCTCAACACCAGCCAGTCGGCGGTGGCCCGCATCGAGCAGGGCAAGCAGAACCTGTCCCTGGAGATGCTCGCGCGGATCGGGGAGAGCCTGGACTCCGAGATCGTCTCGGTCGGCAGCGCCCTGCCCCAGAACCTGCGCATCACCGGTGGCCAGCAGCTCTCCGGTGAGATCGACGTGCGCACCTCCAAGAACGCCGCGGTCGCGTTGCTGTGCGCCTCGCTGCTCAACAAGGGCAAGACCACGCTGCGCAACCTGGCCCGCATCGAGGAGGTCAACCGGATCGTCGAGGTGCTCACCAGCATCGGCTTCAAGATCCGCTGGCTCCCCGACTCCTCCGACCTGGAGATCGTGCCGCCCGCGACGATCGACCTGGCCTCGATGGACGAGGCCGCCGCCCGGCGGACCCGGACCATCATCATGTTCCTCGGCCCGCTGATGCACGAGCTCGACGACTTCGAGCTGCCCTACGCCGGCGGGTGCGACCTGGGCACGCGCACCGTCGAGCCGCACATGGTCGCGCTGCGCCACTTCGGCATCGACGTGACCGCCACGATGGGCAGCTATCACGTCACGGTCGACCCCGACCGGCGGCCCGAACGTCCGATCGTGCTCACCGAACGCGGCGACACCGTCACCGAGAACGTCCTCCTCGCCGCCGCGCGCCACCCCGGGACGACCGTGATCCGCAACGCCTCCTCCAACTACATGGTCCAGGACCTCTGCGTCTTCCTGCAGCAGCTGGGCGTGACCATCGAGGGCGTGGGCAGCACCACGCTCACGATCACCGGCGTGCCGGAGATCAACCAGGAGATCGAGTACTCCCCCTCCGAGGACCCGATCGAGGCGATGAGTCTGCTCGCCGCCGGCGTCGTGACCGGCAGCGAGATCACGATCCGGCGGGTGCCGATCGAGTTCATGGAGATCGAGCTCGCCGTCCTCGACACGATGGGGCTGCGCTACCACCTGACGCCGGAGTACCGCTCGGCCAACGGCCACACGCGGCTGGTCGACCTCACGACCATCCCGGGACCGCTCAAGGCGCCGCTGGACAAGATCCACCCACTGCCCTTCCCCGGCCTCAACATCGACAACCTGCCGTTCTTCGCGATCATCGCGGCGTGCGCCGAGGGCTCGACCCTGATCCACGACTGGGTCTACGAGAACCGCGCCATCTATCTCACCGAGCTCACCACGCTCGGCGCGAAGGTGCACCTGATGGACCCGCACCGGGTCATGGTTGAAGGCCCGACCAAGTGGCGCGCCGGCGAGATCATGTGCCCGCCAGCCCTGCGCCCCGGCGTGGTGATCCTGCTGGCGATGCTGGCGGCCCCCGGCGAGTCGGTGCTGCGCAACGTCTACGTCATCCACCGCGGCTACGAGGAGCTGGCGACCCGCCTGAACAACCTCGGCGCCGACATCCAGACGTTCCGCGACATCTGACCAAAAAATGTAGGGGTTTTGCACGCCGCCCACACATTTTGATAGTGGTTTCGTCGGTCCTCCACGTATTTTCGCAGTGGTTTCGCACGCCGGTCGCCGCGCCGGGACCGCAGGTCGGTAGCGTCGGTCCCGTGACGCGCACCGCCTACCTCGACCATCCGGGTCCGATCCCCCTGGCCCACCGTGGGTTCGACCGGGACGGCCTGGAGAACTCCATGCCTGCCTTCCAGGCCGCGGTCGACCTGGGCTTCAGCTATCTGGAGACCGACGTGCACGCCACCTCCGACGGGGTCCTGGTGGCCTTCCACGACGAGAGCCTGGACCGCGTCACCGACAGCGTCGGCACCGTCGCGAGTATGCCGTGGGCGCACGTCTCGCAGGCCCGGATCGGGGGCGTCGAGGAGATCCCCCGGTTGGAGGTCATGCTGCACACGTGGCCGGAGGCCCGGTTCAACATCGACATCAAGGCGTCGGCGGCGATCGGCCCCCTCGTGCGCGTGATCGAGCGTGCCAGGGCCCACGACCGGGTCTGCGTGACCTCCTTCTCCGACACCCGACGGCGCCAGGCGCTGCGCCGGCTGACCCGCCCCGTGGTCACCTCCGCGGGACAGATCACCACGGCGCGCTTCCGCGCGGCCAGCCAGGCGGCCGCCCGGTCGCGGAGGACCCTCGTCTCGTGGGCGATGCGCGATGCCGACGGGCTGCAGGTCCCGGTCAGCTTCCGCGGGCTGCCGGTCGTGACGGACCGCACGGTGGCGGCGGCGCACGCGGCCGGCAAGTTCGTGCACGTGTGGACCGTCAACGACCCCGCCGAGATGCACCGGCTGCTCGACCTGGGCGTCGACGGCCTGGTCAGCGACCGCGCCGATCTGCTCAAGCAGGTGCTCACCGAGCGCGGTCAGTGGGTCTGAGGCCTAGCGCTTCGGCTCGCGGGCCGGCGCCAGGGCGATGAGCGTGACACCGGACTCGGGCAGGTCGGTGTCCTCGGTGATGACCTGCGCCCTGGTCCCGTCGTGGCTGAACAGCAGGACCGCCTCGGGGTTGCGCTCCTGGTAGTCCTCGACCGTGAAGGACTCCGTCAGGGAGGTCCGCCGCACGACCATGCCGGCGGCCACCCGCTCGTCCAGCTCCTCGTGCGTCAGTGCGGGCCGGAAGGGGGCCCGGGCGGACAGCCGCTGGGCGCTGGAGTGACGGTCGTGCGTCGACGGCGAGGCGTCCTCCCGGAGCAGCTGGAAGACGTGGGACCGGCCGAGGGTGTGCCCGAACTCGCGGGCCGCGGTGGTGTTCGTCCCGTCGTCGTCCGTCGCCGCGACGAAGCTGCCGATCCCCGCCAGGTCGAGGTCGTGGAGCGCGTAGTCGGACAGGATGTTGGTGCGCTCGGTCCGCACCCCGTCCATCCGGGCGCGCTGCAGCTCACCACCGTTCTGGCTCACGATGATGGTCGGGACGTCCAGCTCACCCAGCGCACCGGCCGCCTGACGCACCCAGGCCTGCGACCCGGCGAAGACCACGCCCTGAGGGTTGGTGGTGGCCAGCCCGAGGCGCTCTGCGAGACGTCCGACGCCCAGACCGTAGACCGCGACGCTGACGACGATCGTGACGAAGACCAGCGGCACCATCCCCTCGGCCTCCTGCGCCAGCGCGACCAGCGCACCGGCGCGGTCCCCCTGCGCGGAGTCGGCGGCGTGCTCGAGCTTCAGCGCGAAGATGCTGGTCACCGCCGCCGCGACGATGCCGCGGGGCGCCATCCCGGAGAGCAGCACCCGCTCCTGCCGGGTGGTCTCGGTGCCGACGAGTCCGAGCCAGATGCTCACCGGGCGGACGACCAGGATCAGGATGGCTACGAAGACCAGGGCGGTGGGCAGTATGTCGATCACCTGGGTCGGGCTGACCCGTCCGGCCAGGATGACGAACAGGATGCCGATGAGGAGCACCTGCAGGTGCTCGTAGAACTCCTTGACGTGCTCCAGGTGGAGCGTGGGACGGTTCCCGAGGATGATCCCCAGCACCGTCACCGTGAGCAGCCCGCTCTCCTCCTGGAGCATGTTCGAGCCCACGAGCCCGCCGACCGCCACCGCGATGAAGAGGGTGCCGTGCAGGTAGTCGGGGACCAGGTGCCGGACCATGACGACCTCCACCAGGACAGCCAGCCCGAGCGCGACGCCGAGAGCCACCCCGACGGAGATCAGCAGGGTGACGAGCGCGGTGCCGACGGCGTCCTCCTGGTTGCCGACCACGACCGCGTGGTAGACGAGCAGCGCCAGGATGGCGCCGATCGGGTCGACGACGATCCCCTCCCAGCGCAGCAGCGAGGAGACCCGCCGGGTGGGGCGCAGCTGGCGCAGGATCGGGTTGATCACGGTGGGGCCGGTGACCACGAGGATCGCGCCGACCAGGAGCGCGAGCTGCAGGTCGAGCCCGACCAGCCACCCGGCGGCCGTGATCAGGGCCCACGCGATGAGGACGGTCACGGTGCACAACCTCAGCACGGGTCGGCCCAGGTCCCGCACGTGCGCGACCCGCAGGCTCATGCTCCCCTCGAACAGGATGATGCCGACCGCCAGGGTGACCCCGGCGAAGAGCACCTCGCGTCCCAGCACCTCGTCCGGGCTGACGTAGAGGCCGCCGAGGAACCCGACGATGAGCAGGACCAGGATCGAGGGGACCTTGACGGCCCAGGCGAGCCACTGCGCGAGGGCACCGACCACGAGGACGGCACCCAGGTAGACGACCGGCTCCACGCGCACCCCTCCGGTTCGACGACCGCGCCGTCGTCGGTTGCGACGCGGGACGCACACGCTACGCGGACCCGCCGCACCTCTCAAGGCAGACTAGGGGCGATGTCTTCTCCCAGCCGCACCGTCCGGGGGCCGCGCCTGGCCCTGCCGAAGCCCGTCACCGTGGCAGCGGCGGTCGTCGTGCTGCCCGCCCTCATGGCGGTGCTCGCCGTCGCGCTGACGATGCTCACCCGGATGCTCGTCGAGAGGGAGCAGGAGCCCGCCCTGCACTGGCCCACCTTCTGGGTGTGGTTCGTGCTGTGCACCGGCGGCATCGCCGTCCCGATGATCGTCGCCGAGATCCGTCGCGACCCGGACTCGCGCCACCCCACCCCGCCTGCGGGCTCCCGGCTCACCCTGACCGTGCAGGAGGAGGAGGCCGGTCCGGTCACCAGGGTGGCGCTGGCCGTGCCGGGCACACCCGCCGTCTCCACGCTGGTGCGGGCCCACGAGCTGGCCGCGGCGGACGTCGGGCTCATGGAGCAGCTCACGTCGGGAACGTCCGGCCTCGGCACCTCGCGAGGCGACACGCACGAGCTGAACGCGGCGGGCCTCGCCCTGCTCGCCTCCTCGACCGGGACGTTCCGCGACATCCTCAGCGAGCTCGTCTGGCGCGCCCGCCACGAGCCTCTCGACGAGGACGGGACCGGCAGCGAGGTCGACGCGGCCGACCTCGCACCCCCGGCCGCGGACGCCCAGGACCGGGTGGACGTGTTCAACGACCCCCACCTGGCCGTACCCAAGGGTCCGGGGCACCGGCGCGTGCAGCTCGTGACGTGGACCCTCATCGGGCTGTATGCCGTGGCAGTGGTCTCCCTGCTCGTCTGGCGGGGCGTCTCGGACTCGGGCACGGGTCCGGACATCGACGACTACGACTGGGCGATGAACGTCGGGGGGACCACCATCCTGCTCGGTCCGTTCGTCATCTGGGGGGCGTTCGGCGTGCTGAACTACGTCCGGGCCCGCGAGGCGCAGGGCGGGCGCCGCGCCGTCGCCGCGCGGGCCTGGGCGGACTTCTGGTTCTTCGGGTTCTGCAGCGCCCTGGTGATGGTCTTCATCGGCCTCGTCGCCGCGGCAGGCGTCTGGATCGGGACCGACGGGTTCGTCCCGACCCTCATCGCCCTGGCCGTCACCGGACTGTTCGTCGCGGTCGCCCGCTGGTGCCACCAGCGGAGGAGGGCCTGGAGCACGATCCCCCGCTGAGGCTCACCGCGCCGGTGCCCCAAGGGTGCCGTCGCAGCCGGTGAACCGCCAGATGGAGGCCTGACCGCCCTCGTCGACCAGCTCGAAGCCCGGACGGTTGGTGGAGATCACCCGCAGCCCCTGCGTCGACTCCTCCCACTTGCCGCCCTCCTCGAAGGTGAGGTCGTCGACATACACGTGGGTCACCCCGAGGTCCCGGACCGCCTGACACACGTCGGGGTCCAGATACCAGATGTTGAACCGCTCGGACAGCAGCAGCCGTTCGGGTGAGCCCGCGATCGGCGTCAGCTGAGGGAAGACGACCTGCACGCCGCTGCGCGACAGCAGGTAGGGCGAGCCGTTGACCGGCTCCCCCAGCACGACCGCGTCGTCGGGGAGCACGTCGCCGGCCCGGTCGATCATCGCCAGCTCGTCCTCGGAGTCGATCATCGTGCCCCACGCGATGGGCCAGTGGCTGTAGACCGAGGACATCACCTCCACCTGCGAGGGCCACCGCAGGCCGAAGGTGGCCAGGGCCACACCGACCAGCACCACGGCGGTGGTCCCCGTGATCGAGAAGCGGAAGCGGTCGGCCAACTTGCGGCAGGTCCAGGCCAGTCCGCCTGCGGCCAGCACCACGGCCGGTATGACAACGAGTTGGTTGAGGCGGGAGGGCTGGGTGTACCAGAAGCCTGCCAGGCCGCGCAGGACGTTCTCCGGCGGTCCCGCCGCGAGCAGGGTCAGGAAGACCGACGCGGCCAGCGCCACGACCAGCCACCGAGCGTGTTTGCGGGTGATCGTGAGGTAGACGCCGACGCCGACCATCGCGGTGATCACCAGGTTGACCGACTTCACGCCGTACACATAGATCAACGGGCGGTCGATGAGCAGGCTCCCGATGCCGGGGAAGTAGCTCTGCTGACCACCCCGCTCGTAGTCCACGATGGCCTGGACGGGCGGGAAGTTGATCAGCCAGTAGGCGCCGGCGAGCACGCTGACGATGAGGGCGGTGGCGAGCAGGCCCACCGGGAGCTGGTGCCCCCGCCGCCAGTAGCGACGGCCCTGCCGGAACAGCAGCACCGCCAGCAGTGGCGCCGCGAGCAGCGCCAGGGAGAACAGCCCCGAGCCGTGGGCCAGGACGACGCCGGCGGCCGACGTGGCGAAGCCCAGGGCGTGCGCCAGGTGCATCCTCCAGGTCTGGTTGCCCCGCAGCGCGGCGATCATCAGCGCCAGCGCGCCGGGCAGGCAGGCGACGCTCACCGCGAAGGGCCACACGCCGAGCATGGACACGGCGATCGCCGGGAAGGCCACGTAGGTGGAGGCCACGATCGGGGTCAGGACCACGGGAAGGGCCCGCGCCGGCCAGACCACCCTGGTCAGGGCCACGAGGCTGGTCATCCAGACGGCGGTCCCGAGCACGATCGAGGAGGCGTTCGCGGCCTGGGTGACGTTGTCGAACCCCGGGGCGATCGCCACGATCGAGTGCCACACGGTCGGGTAGTACGGAGCGGTGGTGTCGGCATACATCGGGGCGAGCGAGCCCAGGCTGGAGGCGTTGCCGGTGTCCTGGATGAACCACAGCGCGTTGAGGTGGTAGACCGCGTCCCAGACCTGCAGCGGCATGTCCGCCCGCTGCATCCCGGTCATCATCGCCATCGCCAGCACGCCGCCCCCGACGAGCCCGGTCAGGGCCAGCCAGCCGCGTTCGCTGCCGGCCAGCCGCCGCTTCCCGGCGACCACCTCGCCGGCCGGGTCGGTGGTCGTCCCCAGCAGGGCACCCACCAGGAGCGCGATGAGTATGGCGCCCGCGCACCCGGCCAGGAAGGTCACCAGACCCCAGGTGACGCCGATGATGTCGTAGCCGATGGCCAGGACCCCGGCCAGCCCGGAGGTCACTCCACCGCCGGCGCCCAGCGCGAGCAGCCCGCGCACCCCGAGGGCGCGCAGGAACAGGTAGCCCGGCGCGAGCCAGAGCACCGCCATCATCACGATGCCGGGCAGCACCCCCCACCAGCTCATGCGGTGACCGGCTCACCCCCGCCGATGGTCAGCCGGGGCACCCCGGTGAACGCGGCAGGGTCGGTGACGCGGCGGCCGTCGAGCAGCAGGCGCAGGCCGGGCAGGTCGGCGCCGGTCAGCTGGGCGTATTCGGGGTGGTCAGCCTGGACGATGGCGACGTCGATGGGCTCCCCCGGCTGTCCGGGGGTCCAGTGGTAGGGCTCCCAGCCGTGGGCGGCCAGCTCCTCGTCGGTGAACATCGGGTCGTGCACGAGCACGTGGGCGCCGCGGGCGCGGAGCGCCTCGACGGTGCCGAAGACCCCGGAGAACGCGGTCTCCTTCACCTTGCCCCGGTAGGACGCCCCGAGCACGACGACCCGCAGCCCGGAGAGGGACCCCAGCAGGGACTCGGCGCGGGCCACGGCATACTCCGGCATCGCGGCGTTGGCCTCGCGGGCGTTGCGCACCACGGTGGCGTCGGGGTCGGTGGATAGGTAGAGCCGCGGGTAGACCGGGATGCAGTGCCCGCCGACGGCGATCCCGGGCTGGTGGATGTGGCTGTAGGGCTGGGAGTTGCACGCCTCGATGACCCGCTGCACGTCGATGCCGACGGTGTCGGCGTAGCGGGCGAACTGGTTGGCCAGCCCGATGTTGACGTCGCGGTAGGTCGTCTCGGCCAGCTTGGCCATCTCCGCGGCCTCGGCGGACCCCATGTCCCACACCCCGTTCGGCCGGGGCAGGTCCTCCCGCTCGTCGAAGTCCAGCACCGCCTCGTAGAACTCAACGGCCTTCTGGGTGCCGGCCTCGGTCAGCCCGCCGACCAGCTTGGGGTAGCGGCGCAGGTCCGCGAAGACCCGCCCGGTCAGCACCCGCTCCGGCGAGAACACGAGATGGAAGTCGCTGCCCTCGGTGAGGCCGGAGAACTCCTCGATCATCGGCTTCCACCGGCCCCGCGTCGTGCCGACCGGCAGCGTCGTCTCGTAGGAGACCAGCGTCCCGGGGCTCAGGTGCGGCGCCAGGCTCCTGGTGGCCTCGTCCATCCAGCCGAAGTCCGGTTGGCCGTCCGCGTCGACGAACAGGGGGACGACGAGGACCACGGCGTCCGCGCCCGGGATCGCCTCGGCATACTCCGTGGTGGCCCGCAACCGACCCGCCGGGACCAGCTCGGCCAGCTTCTCGCCCAGGTGAGCCTCCCCCGGGAACGGCTCCACCCCCTGGTTGACCAGGTCCACCACGGCCTGGTTGACGTCCACCCCGACGACCTCGTGGGACGGGTCGGCGTCGGCGAACTGCACCGCCAGCGGCAGGCCGATCTTGCCCAGGGCGACAACGGCGATCTTCATGGTTCTCCTGTGGTCGACGAAT
>JAAYYA010000241.1 GCA_012515595.1 Actinomycetales bacterium | reverse complement strand
CGGGCTCGTGCGACCGACGCCGATCTCGACGACCTGCGCGGTCGGCTCGCTGCGGCGCGGCTGCCCGAGGCGGAGACGGTCTATCGCGCGCCGCCCGATCCTCGGCGCTGGGCGCAGGGTGTTCCCCCTCGCTGACCTCACCGACCTTGTCGACTACTGGCGCACCGAGTACGACTGGCGGGTGTTCGAGGAGCGGCTTCGTCGGATCGGACAGTTCCGCACGACCATCGACGGGCTGGGCATCCACTTCCTGCACCGGCGGTCCGCGCGTGCCGACGCCACCCCCCTGATCCTGACCCACGGCTGGCCCGGCAGTATCGCCGAGTTCATCGATGTGGTCGACGAACTGGCCGACCCGACACGCGTGGACGCACCGGCGTTCCACGTCGTGGTCCCGTCGCTGCCCGGCTTCGGCTACAGCGACAGGCCGGAGACCACCGGGTGGGGGGTCGAGCGGATCGCCTCCGCCTGGGTGGAGCTGATGAGCAGGCTCGGCTATCCGAGGTTCGTGGCCCACGGCGGGGACTGGGGAGGCGTGATCACCACGGTTCTCGGCGCAAGGCATCCCGAACACGTGCTCGGGATCCACTCGACCCTGGCGCAGCCGCCACCCGGACTGACGACCGACGGGCTGACGGAGGAAGAACGCCGGTGGACCGAGGAGACTCGTGACTTCTGGGCCTACCGCTCGGCCTACGCGAAGCAGCAGGCGACCCGGCCGCAGACCATCGGCTACGCCCTCGTCGACTCACCGGTCGGGCTGCTGTCCTGGATCCTCGACAAGTTCGCCGAGTGGACAGACACCCAGGACAGCCCGTTCGAGACGATGTCCCGGGACAGGATCCTCGACGACGTCACGCTGTACTGGCTGACCCGGACCGGGGCGTCGTCAGCCCGCATCTACTTCGAGAGCCACGGCGGTGTCAACGCGGTCGACCCGGACCTGCTGGTCGAGGTTCCGTCCGCCATCACGATCTATCCCAGAGACATCGAGAAGTGCCCGCGGCCCTGGGCGCAGGAGCGCTATCGGCGCATCGTTCGGTGGAGGGCTGCGGACGCCGGGGGGCACTTCCCGTCTCTGGAGGTGCCCGACCACTTCGTCCAGGATCTGCAAGAGGGCCTGGCAGCAGTGGTTGCTGCCGGCCCTGGACGGCCGTGACGCCGGAGGCGCGCTAGCCCACGCCCATCCAGGTGACCACGAGCAACATCGCCGGCATGGCCAGGAAGGTCGTGGCGAAGACGCTGTCCCGCGCGAGGTTCTCGCCGCGGCGGTAGGCCACCGCGAGGATGAAGACGTTCTGGGCGGTCGGCAGCGAGGCCATCACGACGGCACCGAGCACCTCGGCGGTGGAGAGCCCGAGGATGGGGCCGGCGACCAGCCACGTGGCGGCGGGCATGACCGCGAGCTTGAGCAGGACCATGGCCCCGAGCTCGGCCAGGTTGTCCCGGCCGCGCGGCACGGGGGACAGGCGCAGCGAGATGCCGAAGGCCAGCAGCATGCACGGGATGGCCAGGCCGCCGATGAGGTCCACCGGGTCGCGCACGACCGGGGGCAGTTGCACCCCGGTGACGGCCACGACGAGCCCCAGCACGCTGCCGATGGTCAGCGGGTTGGTGATCGGCGACATGACGAGCCGGCGCAATGACACCTTGCCCTGTCCCGTGGCGTCGAGCGCCGCCAGCCACATCGGCTGCAGGAAGAGCAGTTGCATCAGCAGGATGGGCGCGGCCCACGAGGCGTCGCCGAGCACGTAGACCGCGATCGGCACCCCGAGGTTGTTGGAGTTGACGTAGCTCACGCTCATGCCGCCCATCACTGCGTGGGACAGAGGCCGGCGCAGCACCACCCGGGCAAACAGCAGGTAGAGGCCGGCGGTCACCAGCACCCCCGCCACGGTGGCGATCAGGAAGCCGGAGAAGAGGACGCTGACGTCGGCGTCGGCGACGACCAGGAAGAGCAGCGCGGGGGAGCCGACCCAGAAGGTCAGGCGGGCCAGCATCTGCTGCCCCTCGCGGCCGAACAGGCCGGTGTGCGCGATGAGCCAGCCGACCGCGATGACGACCGCGATCAGCCAGAACCCCTGCAGGACGGCCACCACGGTGAGCCATTATCCGCGCACGAGGAGGCGGATGGAGGTCGGCCTGCGGATGAGGTCCGCGGTGCTGCGCGTTACGGTGCAAGGGACGGGCCCGCTGCCCGCGGAGCCCACCCCGAGACGAGGAGTTCCCATGCCCAACCCCGTTGTCAGCAAGGCCAGCACGACCTGGAATGGTGACCTGTTCACCGGCAGCGGCAACACCACCCTCGAGAGCTCCGGTGCAGCGACCTTCCCGGTGGAGTGGAACGCGCGTGCCGAGGGGTCGGACACCACGACCACCCCGGAGGAGCTGCTCGCCGCGGCGCACGCCACCTGCTTCTCCATGGCGTTCTCCAACGAGCTGAAGAAGAACGACACCCCGCCGACCGAGGTGCGCACCACCGCCGAGGTCACCTTCGTGGCCGGCACCGGCATCACCGGCATCAAGCTCACCGTCAACGCCACAGTGGAGGGGATCGACGAGGAGACCTTCCAGACCATCGCCAACGGCGCCAAGGTGGGGTGCCCGGTCAGCCAGGCGCTGAAGGCCGTCGACATCACCCTGGACGCCACGCTCGCCTGACCGCATTCCCGACCCAACCTGGGCACGGTTGACGCGGCTGTGCGACAGCTATACACGTCGCACAGGCGCGTCAACCGTGCCCAGGTTGGTTGGGGCGAACCGTGCCCAGGCTGGTCTTGGGGTAGACGCCGCGCCTACCCTCGATCTATGGCTCCGGCGGAGGCCGGCGGCACCCTCGAGGTGCGCCTGGTCGGCAGGGTCGCGGTCCGCGTCGCGGACGGGTGGCGCGACGACTGGCCGCGCCCCGCCGCCCGCCGGCTCGTGGCGCTGCTCGCGCTCTCCGCCACCCGGTCGGTGCCGCGGGAGGTCGTCGCGGACCGGCTGTTCGGTCACCTGCCCCCCGACCGCGCGCTGCGGAACGTCTCCAAGGCGCTGAGCCAGGCGCGGACGGTCCTCGGGCCGGGAGTCCTTGAGGCCGATGCGGCGGGTGTCTGGGTCGCGGACCCGGTCCAGGTGCGCACCGACGTGGCCGTGGACGCCGACCGGCTGCGGCACGCCGTGGCCGATCCGCCTCCGCCCGGGGACTGGCCGGACCTGCGCACGCGTTTGGCGCGGGCCGACCAGCTGCTGGCCGAGGACCTCTACGAGGACTGGGCCCAGGAGTCCCGGCAGAGCCACGAGAGGCTGGCGCTCGAGGCGGGCACCGCGCTGGCCCGGGCCAGCGGCGCCGGGAGCGACTGGTCGTGGGTCCTGTCCCGCGAGCCCTGCGACACCGAGGCCTGGGCGGCGGTGCTCTCCGCGGCCGCTGACCGCGGGCCCGAGGAGCTCGACACCGCGTATGCCGAGTGCCGGCTCGTGCACTCCCGCGAGCTCGGTGCCCGACCGGCCGATGCCCTGCGTCAGTTGGTGAGCCGGCTCCGCGAAGGACAGCCGACGCACCGGGCCCCGGACGCCACGGTCGGGCACCGGGACGAGCTGCGGTGGATCGAGGACCGCGTGCCCACCACGGCCCGGGGCGGCGACACCTGGGTGCTGCACGGGGCCGCCGGGATCGGCAAGACCCACCTGTTGCGACGGGCGGCCGACGACCTGCGGGAGCACGGGTGCCTGGTCGCCTGGGCCACCTGCGTGTCCGGCGACCCGGCCGGCCCGTACGCGCCGCTGGCCTCCGCGCTGCGGTTGAGCCACTCGGGCTCCGACCCCGTGCTCGAGGTGCTGGAGCGTGGGGGGTCCGGCGCCCCCGAGGGGTGGTCGGCGACGCGTCTTGCCGACGACGTGGCGGCGCTGCTCGAGCACGACGGAGAGCCGGTGGTGCTGGTCATCGACGACGTCCACTGGGCCGATCCCGTGCTGAAGGCCCTGCTCACGCGGCTCTGCTCGCTGGCGGCCTCCCGTCGGTGGAGCCTGGTGATGGCCGGGCGCAGTGACGAGTCCGACCACCCGATGCCACCCGTGCCCACCGGGACCGGGGTCCTGCGTGTCACGCCGCTGGCCCCCGACGACAGCGCCGTGCTGGCACGGCGCCTGCTCGGCCAGGAGGAGGCTACGGACCCGACAGCCTCGGAGGCGGTCGTGCAGGCCCTCGTGGAGCGCAGCGCCGGGAACCCCTTCTTCCTGACCGAGCTGGCCCACGGCGCCGGCGGCGCCCCCGTGACGGGCCCTGACATCCCCGACCGGATCCAGGCCCTGCTCCGCCGGCGGGTCGGCCTGCTCTCCGACACCGCCCGCGATGCGCTGGTGCTGATCAGCCTGGCCGCGGAGCAGTCCACCGCCCCACTGCTGGCGGCGATCCTTGGGGACGAGCCCGCGGCCCGGGCGGTTCGGGAGCTCCGGGCGCACGCGCTGCTGAGCGGCACGCCGCTGGAGCCGCGCCCGAACCACCCGCTGCTGCGCGAGGCGGTCGTTGCGGACCTGTCCGCCGCGCAGGCGGGGGAGGCCCACGGCCGGCTCGGGCCCGCCCTGGCGGAGCTGGCCGAGGTCTCCGGGCGGCGCGACCTGAGGCAGGCGTCGGCGCGCCACACGCCGGCGGCGTACACGGCATACCCCTCCGCAGACCGGGCACCAGCGGCCGCCGAGGCAGGCCTCGCGGCCGGGGCCCGCGCGCTGCGGTCCTTCGCGCCCGACGCGGCCGCCCGCCTCCTCGAGGAGGGGCTGGCGGCCTTCGCCGACTGCGCCGAGCCCACCCGCTCGGACCTGACCTCGGCCGCGGTGGCCGGCTGGCTGGATCTCGGTCGGTGCCGGGCGCTGCTGCGAGACCCCGAGGGTGCCGAGCGGGCCCTCCGCACCGCGCTGGCCCTGGCTGAGCGGCCACTGGACCGCGCCCAGTGTTATCGGCGCCTGGCCGCGCTGCACTACCGGACCGGGCGCATGGCGGAGACGGCGGGCATCCTGGACGTGGCCCTGGCCGAGACCACCGACGAGCTGAGCCGAGCGCTCCTGGAGACCGAGCTCGGCTGGACGCTGACCCGCCGAGGGCGGGCGGCGGAGGCGCTGCCCATCCTCGAGCGGGCGGCGCAGGTGCTCGAGGACGGCGGTGACTGGGACCTGGCGGCCTGGTCGCTGGACTACCTGGCGATGAGCCGCCTCCAGGTGGGGGAGGCCGAGACCGCACTGGCGCTGCTGGACCGCGCCCTCGCCCGGGACGGGGTGGGCACCGACCACCCCCGCCGGGGCGTCCTCCTGATCCACCGCGCGGGCGTGCTGCGCGGGGTCGGCCGACCGGAGGCGGCGGTGGGCTCGGTCACCGAGGGGCTGCGGATCCTGCGCCGGTCCCGGGACAGATACCTGCTCAGCGTCGGCTGCCGTGCTGCCGCCGACGTCCATGATGCCCTGGGTGACCTGACCTCGGCCGTGCGTTCTCGGACCGAGGAGCTGTCGCTGCTCGGCGGGACCCACAACGTCCGGCACGTCGCCGCGGCCCAGGCCCATCTGGCGAGCCTGCACCGCAGGCTGGGGAACCCGCAGGAGGCGGAGCGGTCCGAGCAGGCTGCCCGCGAGGCGGTGGAGTTGGCGGCCGACCCGGACGTCGCGGCGGCGGTCGCGGACCTCCTGGCGCGCGGGAACACCGCGGGAACACCTGCCCCCTAACGTCCCTGCTACCGGCACCCGCCGGCGACAGACGAAGGAGGAGACCGATGTCCACCCAGACCCAGACCATCGACGAGACCCAGCAGGTCCTCGAGGCCTACGCGGCGACCCACGACACCGCGATGATCGCCGAGGACGCGGTCTTCCACGACGTCGCGTCCGGCCAGGACTACATCGGCCGCGAGGCCATCGCCGGCATGCTCCACTACGTCTACCACGTGGCCTTCGAGGCCCAGGCCGAGGACGTGCGCACGGTGGTCGGCGAGGGCGCCGCGGCCCTCGAGGCGGTCGTGGTCGGCACCCACATCGGGGAGTTCGCCGGGGTTCCCGCGACGGGCAAGCAGGTGCGGATCCCCCTGGCGGTGACCTACCGCATCGCCGACGGTCTGGTTCAGGAGGCCAACGTCTACCTGCTGGTGGCGAGCTTTCTGCAGCAGGTCGCCGGGGACTGAGCCGAGCCGCGGTCCGGACCAACCTGGGCACGGTTGACGCGGCCCCGACACGGCTATAGGCGTCGCACAAGCGGGCGAAGCGTGCCCAGGTTCATGGAGCAAGGTCACGAGAGTGCAAAATCTTGCAGAGAACTATGGAGTTCTTGCGATCAACAGGCCTAGTCTTGCGGGCGCGACCCCTCGCGCCGCCCCTGCTGATCGACGGAGATCCCCATGGCCCGCCTGCTGCCTGCCGCCCTCGCCACCTCGGCCCTGATCGCCACCGCGGCCCTCGCGCCGGCGACGGCCAGCCCGCCGCCACCCACTGCGAGCCCGGGTGCGGTCGCTGGATCCTTCCCGGCGGCGGCCGCCCCGGGCCGCACCGTGACCCTGGTCGGCAACCTGCAGGACGAGCTCGGTTGCCCCGGCGACTGGGCGCCGGACTGCACCACCACCCAGCTGGACCTGACCGACCCGGAGGGCACGGCATACTCCGGGGTCTTCCAGGTCCCCGCGGGGAGCTGGGAGTTCAAGTTCGCGATCAACGGCACCTGGGACGAGAGCTACCCCGGGCCGAACGTGCCGCT
>JAAYYA010000240.1 GCA_012515595.1 Actinomycetales bacterium | reverse complement strand
GGTGGCCGGGGCCGTGGTCTCGGCCTGCTTGGCGGACGCCGGCTTGGTGGCCGGGGCCTTCTTCGTCGGGGCGGCCTTGGCTGTCGGCTTCTTGGCGGCCGGAGCCTCGGTCTTGACCGTCGTCGCGGGTGCGGCCTTCGTGGCCGGGGCCTTCTTTGCAGGGGCGGCCTTGGTCGTCGCCTCCTTGGCGGCGGGAGCCTCGGTCTTGACCGTCGTCGCCGGCGCAGACGTGGTGGCCGGGGTCGCGGTCTCAGACTTCTTCACGGGCGCGGCCTTGGTGGCCGGGGCCTTCTTTGCCGGGGCCGCCTTGGTGGCGGGGGCCTTTGCCGGGGCGGTCTTGGTCGTCGTCTTCTTAGGGGCGGGAGCCTCGGTCTTGACCGTGGTCGCGGGGGCGGCCTTGGTGGCCGGGGCCTTCTTCTCCGGGGCAGCCTTGGTGGCCGGGGCAGCCTTGCGCGGGGTCCTGGTCTTGGTCGCCGGCTTCTTAGTGGCCGGAACCGTGGTCTCCGCCGTCTTCACGGGTGCTGCCTTGGCGACCGGCTCCTTCTCCTCGACCTTCGCCCGCCGGGCGTTCCGCTCCTTGACGCTGCTGAACAGCGGGCCCCAGTGGTCCTTCAGCGCGCGACGGCCCATGAACAGCCCGAGGTGTCCAGCCTCGACGAGGTGGCTGTCGATGTCCTCCGCTGGCGTCGACACGTGCTTGGCCAGCGCCCACACCTGCTCCGGCGGAGTGATGTGGTCGTTGCTGCCGGCCAGCAGGTGAACGGGCATCGTGATGCGAGCCAGGTCAACCTTCTCACCACCGACCCGGAGGTCGCCGGTGACCAGTTCGTTGTTGACGAAGAGGTGCTCGACCGTCCACAGGTAGAAGGCTCCCGCCATGTCCTGCGGGGTCTCGAACCAGGCGACGAAGTCGAGGTAGCGCTCGACATACTCCGGGTCGTCGATGTTGGCCCACAGGTCTGCCAGACGGTTCATCTCACCGGCCGGCTCGAGCATCTTGAACCCGGTGACCTGGAACTCGCCCTTGTGCATGCCGCCGCTGGAGTCCACGAGGGAGCGGTAGATCCACATCGGGTCCTTGGTGTCGCGCTGCGCGGTGACCCAGTCGTGGATGGCGCCGTCCCCGGCGTGGAAGTCGATGGGCGCGGCGCCGATCGTCAGGGAGGCGACCGACTGCGGCCGCAGGGCGGCGTAGATCGTGGCCAGCCACCCGCCCTGGCAGTCACCGACCAGGTTCACCCGTCCGCCGACCCGCTCGACGACCTCGTCCAGGACCGCGACGTAGTCCTCGATGGTGGTGTCGGTGGTCTGCGGGGTCGCGCCCAGCCAGTCCAGGACGAACAGCCGGGTCAGGCCCCGCTCCAGAGCCGTCCGCACCTGGCTCTGCTCAGGGGTGTAGTCGACGATCGTCGAGGCGTGGCCCGCCTGGGGCGGTAGGAAGACCGTGGGCACGACCTCCGCGTCGGTCGTGGTGGAGAAGTCCAGCAGACGGACCGCGGGCCACTCCTTCACGACCTCGTATGACGTGGACCAGGTCGGGCGCGGACGCGCGGTGGCGGTGGACCAGAAGCGCTGTGCGTCGCGGATCATGCCCAGTGGGGTGATGCGCCGCTCCAGGGCTCCGTTGACGTAGTCGAGCCAGCTCGTGGTCCAGGCCGAGGCAATGTCGAAGGCAGCAAAGGTCCAGCGGACGCGCTGCGGCTCCGCGGTGTGCTCCAGATGCGCACCGACGATCGGTTCGAACGGGACGGTCGTCACCGAGGTCGGGTGGTCGGTCACCGGCGGGTGCGTCGCAGTGGCGTCAGTCATGGTCCAGCAGACTCCTGTCAGGTTTCACGAGAAGGATGCACGGAAGGGCTGGCCTTCGAGTGCCGACACAGCGCTGGCCCGCGGGTCCTTTCGGAACCGCGGGCCAGCGGTGCCTACCTGATGGTACGAATCGTCGGTCACGACGAGATGCACCACCAGGCGGGGGCGTGTCACTTCAGGGCGTCGCGCGCAGCGCTCGTCCAGATCTTGGTCACGGCGGTGATGTAGTCGCTGTGCGCCTTGGTGATCGAGGAGATCACGTCGATCTCGGTGGAGTCGGCGGCCTGCTGCGAGAACTGCAGCATGTCGGCCAGGCTCTTCTCGTAGACGTCCAGCGAGACCTTGCCGTTCTTCTTGGCAGCGTCGATGAGCTTCTCGTTGAGCTCGCGGATGCGGGTCGCGGTCGCCTCGAGGTCGGGGGCGGTGGTCTTGGCGTCAGCCATGGTCTTCTCCTCAGATGGGGTTCTGGCTCCTGCAGGAGGTGGGTGCCTCGCTGCGTGCGTTAGCAACGTTAGCGGATGATTGCTAACTGAGCCAAACCGGGGCCGACCGTGGCCTATCGGCGCAGGTCAGCGCACGTAGTCACCCGGTGCGTCGGCCACCGGGCGGTGCTTCCGGCTGCCCATCTTGGGTGGGGCGACGAGCTTGCCGGCGCGCTTCTCGCCCCAGGCCGTCCAGTCCTCCCACCAGGTGCCGGCGTGCCGCGTGGCCGACTCACGCCAGGACTCCGCCGAACCCTTGCTGTCGTCGGTCCCCGCGGGGAGCGCCTCGAACCACGGCTTCGGCCCGGGAGGGTTGACGACGCCGGCGATGTGCCCACCGTTGCTCAGCACGTAGCGGACCTTGCCCCCGGTCAACCCGGTCACGGCGAAGGAGGAGGTCCACGGCACGATGTGGTCGTTGATCGCGCCGACGACGTACATGTCGAGCTTCACCTTCTTGAGGTCCAGCTGCTGCCCGCCCAGCTCGTACTCGCCCCGGGCCAGCCGGTTCTGGCCGTAGAGGGACTCGAGGTACTCGGTGTGCATCGTGGCGGGCATCCGCACGGAGTCGCCGTTCCAGACGAGCACGTCGAAGGCCGGGGACGTCTCACCCATCAGCCACCGGCTGGGGACGTAGCGGAAGACGAGGTCGCGCGCCCGCAGCAGGTCGAAGGTCGTCGACATGTCCTTCGCGGGGAGCACGCCGCCGTGGTCCTCCATGCGCGTCTTCATCCGCTTGAGGGTCTCGTCGTCGGTGAAGATCCCCAGCTCGCCGGGCTCGGAGTAGTCGATCAGGGTGTTCAACGTGGTCAGCGTGTTGACCCGCTTGTCCCCCTTGGCGGCGAGGTTGGCCACGGCCATCGTCGCCATCGCCCCGCCGAGGCACAGCCCCAGGACGTCGATCTTCGGCGCGCCGGTGATCTCCTCGACGACGTCCAGCGCCGACAGGACGCCCTGCTCGAGGTAGTCGTTCATCGTCAGGTGGCTCAGCTCGACGCCCGGGTCGCGGTAGCTGATCATGAAGACCGTGCGCCCGTGCCGGACCATCCACTCCACCAGGCTGCGCTCGGGTGCCAGGTCCATGACGTAGTACTTGTTGATCCACGGCGGGCTGCACAGGATCGGGACCTCGTGCACCTGCTCGGTCTGCGGGGCGTACTGGATCAGCTCGATCAGGTCGTTCCGGAAGACCACCTTGCCGGGGGTCACCGCGAGGTTCTCACCGAGGGCGAAGCCGGAGGCGTCGACCTGCTGCGGCCGGCCGCCCCGCTCGACGTAGTCCTCCAGGACGTTCGCGACCCCCTTGACCAGCGACAGTCCACCGGTCTGGAAGGCCCGGATGAGGACCTCGGGGTTGGTGCCGGGAAAGTTCGTAGGGGACAGCGACTCGACGGCCAGACCGACCAGGAAGGAGGCCTTGCGGTCCTCGAGGTCGCTCGGGTCCCCGCTGGAGCCGGCCTTCAGGACGTCGTCGGCGAACCGGCTGGCCAACAGGTAGATCTGCTGCAGGGCGAAGAACGCCGCATTGTCGTTCCAGGTGCGCTCGGTGAAGCGCCGGTCGCTCGGCTCGGGCGGGAGGACGGGCTCGGTCTCCACTCCCACGCCCTTGGCGACGGCCGCCACGGGCAGGTGGACCAGGCCCTGGCCCAGGCGGGCGTAGGCCTTCACCATCGCCATCGGGTTCTTCATGGCTCGCTGCAGCACGGTGAGCGTCGCAGGGGCCAGGCCGAGCGGGTCGTTCTTGCCCAGGTAGCCGATGACTGGTGCCATGGCCTCGACCAAGACTGGGTGAGGCGTGGCAATCCGCGCAGTAGACATCCCCGATTCCTGCCCTTCCTGACAGACTGCTGTATGCCGCCACACTAGCCGCCGAGATCCCTTACCGAAGAGTCGGTGCCGGGGGTGTGAGACGCAACGCCGCGCGCCCGGTGGGGGTTGGCCGATGCTTCCCGTTAGGCTCAGGGTGACCTGACGTGTGCATTCTCTCAAAGGAGCAGTCGTGGCTGTCATCGATGCGATCATCGCCCGCGAGATCCTGGACTCCCGTGGCAACCCGACCGTCGAGGTCGAGGTCGGTCTGGACGACGGCACCGTGGGTCGTGCGGCCGTGCCGTCCGGGGCGTCCACCGGGCAGTTCGAGGCCGTGGAGCGCCGCGACGGCGACCAGGGCCGCTACCTCGGCAAGGGGGTCGAGCAGGCGGTCACCGCCGTGATGGACGACCTCGAGCCGCGACTGCTGGGCTTCGAGGCGAGCGAGCAGCGTCTGGTCGACGCCGAGATGCTCGCGGTCGACGGCACAGACAACAAGGCCGAGATCGGCGCTAACGCGATCCTGGGCGTCAGCCTCGCCGTGGCCCGCGCCGCGGCCGACTCGGCGCAGCTCCCGCTCTTCCGCTACGTCGGGGGCCCCAACGCCCACGTCCTGCCGGTCCCGATGATGAACATCCTCAACGGCGGCTCCCACGCAGACTCCAACGTGGACATCCAGGAGTTCATGATCGCCCCGATCGGCGCCGGCTCGTTCCGCGAGGCGCTGCGCTGGGGCACCGAGGTCTACCACGCGCTCAAGGGCGTGCTGAAGGAGCGCGGCCTCAGCACCGGACTCGGTGACGAGGGCGGCTTCGCGCCCAACCTGGAGTCCAACCGGGCCGCGCTGGACCTGATCGTGGAGGCCATCGGCAAGGCCGGCTACACCCCCGGCAGCGACATCGCCCTGGCACTCGACGTGGCCGCCAGCGAGTTCCACAGCGAGGGCACCTACACCTTCGAGGGCGGCAGCAAGAGCGCCGAGGAGATGATCGACTACTACGCCGAGCTTGTCGACGCCTACCCCTTGGTCTCCATCGAGGACCCGCTCAACGAGGAGGACTGGGCCGGCTGGAAGGCGATGACCGACCGCCTCGGGGACCGGGTCCAGCTCGTCGGCGACGACCTGTTCGTGACCAACCCCGAGCGGCTGCAGCGCGGCATCACCGAGGGCGTCGGCAACGCCCTGCTGGTCAAGGTCAACCAGATCGGCACGCTGACCGAGACGCTCGACGCGGTGACGCTCGCCCAGAGCAACGGCTACCGCTGCATGATGAGCCACCGCTCCGGCGAGACCGAGGACGTGACGATCGCCGACCTGGCCGTGGCCACCAACTGCGGGCAGATCAAGACCGGTGCGCCGGCCCGGTCCGAGCGGGTCGCCAAGTACAACCAGCTGCTGCGCATCGAGGAGGAGCTGGACGACGCCGCGGAGTACGCCGGGGCCGGCGCGTTCCCCCGGTTCACCGCGCAGTCCTGATGGCCACCACCCGAGGCCCGGGCCGCGGCTCGTCCCGGCCCGCCGCCAAGCGGCCCGCCCCGCGGGCGAAGGCCGCCAGCGCCCCCCGGACCGCGGCGCGCACACCGTCCGCGACCAGCCCCCGGCGGCAGACCCCGCCCCACCTGTGGCGGCTCGGGGCCCTCATCGTGCTCATCGGTTTCCTCGCGCTCTTCCTCACCCCGACGCTGCGCGGCTACCTCGACCAGCGGGCCGCGATCTCCAAGGCCGAGCAGCAGATCGCGGCCGAGAAGGAGGACATCGCGGCGATCGAGGCCGAGCTGGAGCGGTGGGAGGACGACGCCTACGTCGAGCAGCAGGCCCGGGAGCGGCTCCGCTTCGTCAAGCCCGGCGAGGTCGCGTTCACGATCCTGGACGACACCGGTGAGCAGCTCAGCGAGCCGCTGCCGGGGATCACGCCGCTCACCCAGGACACCTACGCCCACCGCCCCTGGTTCGGCCAGGTCTGGGAGTCGGTCGTGACGGCCAACGAGGGTCTCCCGGAGACTGATGGCACCGAGCGTCCCTGAGCATCACGAGGCCCCCACCCAGGAGGACCTCGCCACCATCCAGCGGCAGCTGGGCCGACCCGCGCGCGGCGTCGTGGCCATCGCGCACCGCTGCCCGTGCGGCTGCCCCGACGTGGTCCGCACCGAGCCGCGCCTGCCCGACGGCACCCCGTTCCCGACCTCGTTCTACGCCACCTGCCCGCGCCTGACCGGCGCCATCTCCACCCTGGAGAGCAGCGGGATGATGCGTGAGATGACCGAGCGGCTCACCCACGACCCGGAGCTGGCCAAGCAGTATGCCGTCGCTCACCAGGACTACCTTGCCCGGCGGGCACAACTCGGGTCGGTCCCCGAGATCGAGGGCATCTCCGCGGGCGGGATGCCGACCCGGGTCAAGTGCCTGCACGTGCTGGTCGCGCACTCCCTGGCGGTCGGGCCGGGCGTCAACCCGCTGGGAGACGAGGCGCTGGCCGCGCTGCCGGAGTGGTGGCACGACGGGTGCTGCGCGCAGGTGGATGATGCGGAGCCGGGGGCACCCGACGAGACCGAGGAGACCCCATGACCCGCGTCGGAGCCATCGACTGCGGCACGAACTCGATCCGGCTGCTCATCGCCGACGTGGCGGCGGGCGGGCTCACCGACGTGCACCGGGAGATGCGCATCGTGCGGCTCGGCCACGGGGTCGACGCCACCGGCCGGATCGGGGCCGAGCCCATGGCCCGGACCCTGGCGGCGGCGGCAGACTACGCGGCGCTGTGCGAGGAGGCGGGGTGTGAGTCGGTGCGCTTCGTGGCCACGTCCGCCTCCCGGGATGCCGCCAACGCCGACGAGTTCGTGGCCGGGGTCACCGAGGTCTTCGCGAGTTTCGGGACCAGCCCCGAGGTGGTCAGCGGGCAGGAGGAGGCGCAGCTCTCGTTCACCGGGGCCACGACCGGGCTGACCGGTGGACGGGCGCCCTACCTGGTCGTCGACATCGGGGGCGGCTCCACCGAGTTCGTGCGCGGCGACGGGGCGGTCGAGCAGTCCGCGTCGGTCGACATCGGCTGCGTCCGGATGACCGAGCGGCACCTGCGCAGCGACCCGCCGTCGGAGGCCGAGATCTGGCCCGCACTGGGCGACATCACGATGGCGGTGAACACCGCGGCAGAGGCCGTCGATTTCAGCGGGGTCGGGACCCTCGTCGGGGTCGCCGGGTCCGTGACGACCGTGACAGCGCACGCGCTGCGCCTGGACTCCTACGACAGCGCCCGGATCCACGGGGCCGAGATCCCCGTCGAGCAGGCGATCGCCGCGTGCACCGAGCTGGTCCAGATGAGCCGGGCCGACCGGGCCGCGCTGCCCTACATGCACGAGGGCCGGGTCGACGTCATCGGCGCCGGGGCCCTGGTGTGGCGCAGCATCATCCAGCGGGTGCAGCACGACTCCGGCCTGACCACCGTGCGGGCCTCCGAGCACGACATCCTGGACGGGATCGCCCTGTCGCAGGTCGCACCCGCCTAGCCACACGGCATACGGCGATGCCCGAGTCACCCCGCACCGACCCGCACCCGGTCACCGGCCAGGAGTTCCCCTCCCCGGTCCCGCCGGGGACCGGGTGGCCCGGCGACCCTGCCGACGGGGACACCCCCGTGGCGCGGACCCCTGCGCAGGTGGCTCGGTTGGCGCGCACGGCGCGGTCCGTGGACGACCTCGACGCCCTGGTGACCGTGTGCCGCGCGTGCCCCAGGCTCGTGGACTGGCGCGAGTCGGTGGCCACCACGGGGCGGCGTGCCTCCTTCGCCGACCAGCCCTACTGGGGCCGGCCCGCGGCGGGCTTCGGACCGGCGGGAGCCCCGGTGCTCGTCGTCGGCCTCGCGCCGGCCGCCAACGGAGCGAACCGGACCGGCCGGATGTTCACCGGCGACCGGTCGGGGGACTGGATCTACGCCGCCCTGCACCGCGCCGGCTTCGCCACGCAGGCGACCAGCGACCACGCCGGCGACGGGCTGGAACTGCGCGGCCTCCGGATCGTCTCGGCGGTCCGCTGCGCGCCCCCGCAGAACAAGCCGACGACGCAGGAGAAGGCGACCTGCGCGCCGTGGCTGCATCGGGAGCTGGAGCTCGCGGAGCCGACCCTGCGCTCGATCCTGGCGCTGGGCCTGATCGGGTGGGACGCCACGCTGCGCACCGTGCGCGAGATGGGCTGGACCGTGCCCCGGCCCAAGCCCCGGTTCGGGCACGGCGCCGAGGCCGAGCTGAGGACCCCGCGTGGGCGGGCGGTGCGCCTGGTCGGCAGCTACCACGTCAGCCAGCAGAACACCTTCACCGGCAAGCTCACCGAGGCGATGCTCGACGAGGTCCTGGCCTCCCTGTGAGGCATCGACGACCGGCCCGGCGGCGCAGGTAATCTGGCCGTGCCCCCGTAGCCCAACCGGCAGAGGCAGCCCACTTAAAATGGGCCCAGTGCGGGTTCGAATCCCGTCGGGGGCACCGAGCTCAGTCCTCGCCGGTGACACGGCGACGGCCGGCCTTGGTCTCTCCGCGTTGCCGCTTGGCCTCCAGCCGCCGGCGCTGGGACCCGCGGGTCGGTCTGGTCGGTCTGCGGGGCGGGGGAGGAGGCGCGGCCGCGGTGCGGATGAGCTCGATGAGCCGCTCGCGGGCCGCGATCCGGTTCTGACGCTGGGCGCGGTGCTCCGAGGCCACGACCACCAGCTGCTCGGCCACCAGGTGCGGCGCGAGCCGGCGCAGCAGCCGGTCGCGCACGGTCTCGGGCAGCTCGGCGACGGCGATCGAGGAGGCCGGGCGGTAGACGAGCTCGACTCGGCTGTCCGTGGTGTTCACGCCCTGGCCCCCGGGGCCGGAGGCGCGGGAGAAGCGCTCCAGCAGCTCGCCGGCCGGGATGACCATGCCCTGTGGGAGGCCGGGTCCGGCCGGGACGGTCAGGTCCGCGCCGGGCTGCGGTGAGCGGGCCACCGCTCAGCCCTGGAGGGTCGACCAGAAGAGGGCGCGGCCGACGAGGGAGTACTGCCCCTTGGGGTGGGCCCGGAACAGCGGTTCGCTGCCGAAGAGCACCGCGCTGCCCTGCCGGTCGGTGCCGCTGACCACCACGGCCCCGCCGGCCGCGGCGTCCTGCCCCCCCGAGCCGTCCGGGTTCGCCGCCCAGTGGCCGCTCACCAGGAGGTCCGAGGTGGCGTAGCGCTGGTCGACGACCACCTCTGCGCCCAGGTCGGTGAACCAGCCGGGGCTGTAGACGAAGGAGGTGTCCGGCGCACCGGTCCCGATGGCCGTGCCGCTGTTCACGACGTTGACCACGCCGTTGCCGTCGCCGCGGCCGCGCTCGAGGGTGACGTCGAGCAGGTCGAGGGAGTCGTTGAGCCGCACGCCGGTGGCACCGCGACCGACGTATCCGCCACCGTTGGCCAGGAAGCTGCGCAGGTCGTTCTGCGCGTCGGCCTCGAGGTCACCCCACCGCAGGCCCGAGGACACGTAGAGCGCGTCGACCTGACCGAAGTCGAAGCCGTCGTTGAGCACGGCCGCGGAGACCGGCCGCACCTGGAAGCCCATCTCGTTGAGCGCCCACAGCTCGCTCTGCGGCGCGGAGGCCGCGACGACGACCTCCTCGACCGCGGTGCCCGCCGCCCCCGGGGTGGCCGGCTCGAGGTGGACGCCGAAGGCGTCCGCGGTCGAGTGGGCCTCGCTGGACGACTCCTGGGGCACCAGGACCGTGCCGTCGCCGAGCCACTCGACGGGCACACCGGCCCGGGTCAGGTGGTTCAGCGCGCCCAGGTCGGCGGGGTCGTTGAGGACGAGGGCCCAGTCTCCGTCTCCCTCCACCTGACCCGTGGGGATGGCGGCGTTGATGGCTCGGCCGGCTCTCGGCATACTGCCGTCCTCGGGGATGGCGACGACGTCCGCTCCCCAGAGGAGTCCCAGGCTCCAGCCGGAGATGTCGTACATCGCATCGACCCGGTCGCTGATGTCGGTGCCCGGCCCGAGGATGGTGTTGGCCAGCCCGCGCTTGCCCTGGTGCAGGTCGACGACGTAGCTGCCGGACGGGTAGGTGGTGCCGTCGACCGTGACCGGCTGGCGGGTGGTGCGCACCTCGACGCCGTTGGCGATCAGATGGTTGACCAGGCGGGCGGCCGCCGGGGCCGAGCGCTGTCCCTCGTCGACCGGTATGACGTAGGCGCGGGGGTAGTCGGTGAGGTAGACGTCCTCGGGACCGATCTCGGGGAAGAGGTCGTCGGTCACCTCGACCGGGTCCGCGCCGGTGACCCCGCGGCGGAAGATCTCGATCTGGTCGGCGAGCAGCTCGGAGCGGTGCTCCTGCGCGTAGTCGATCGAGGCGGTCACGGCCGCGTGGGCGACGTCGGTGTTGATCGCCGAGCGGCGCTGCAGCTCCTCCGCGGGCAGGTTGTAGCTGGCGTTGTTGACCCGCAGCGGGATCTCGACGGTGTGCGACACCGCCCCGTGGAAGGCGGCGTACTGCGGCGTGAAGATCGGGGGCCAGTCGTCCCAGCCCTCGTCCCAGTCGCGGAACGGGATCTGCGGCGGGTTCACGCCGTCGTCCTCCGGCGTGTAGCCGAGGTCCAGCACTGCCTGCTCCATGCCCAGGCCGTTGGGGTAGGCGTGCGTGATGAACAGGTCGTACTCGTAGTTCTCGCCGTGCGGCGGGGTGGTGGGCTCGATCAGCGTGCCGTTGACGTAGCCGTGCAGGTCGAGCATCACCATCGGCTGGGTCCGGATGAGCGCCTCCCGGACCGCGACCACCTCGGGCTGCGTCGCCGTGATGAAGTCCCGGTTCAGGTCGAAGCCCGACGCGTTGGCCCGGGTGTTGTTGTGGCGGCCGTCGGGGTTCATCGTGACGACGAGGTAGATGCGGCTGCGCTCAAGGGTCTCCACGACCTCGGGATCGTCGCTGGTCGCGTAGTCCTCGATCAGGCGCAGCGCCGCGTCGGTGCCCTCCCACTCGTTGCCGTGGATGTTGGCGTTGACGAAGATCGGGGTCTTGTACGTGCGGGCAAGCCCCCGGTCCTTCGCGGCCTGCGCGGGCTGGGTGAGGATGCGCTCGCGCATGATGTCCTGCTGGTTGGCCTCCCCGCGGGTTTCTGGCGCGGTGAGCGTGACCAGGTAGAGCTCCCGGCCGGTTACCGTCTGGCCGATGACCTCGGCGCTGACCCGCTGGGAGCTGCGCTGCAGGTCGTTGAGCAGGGGGGCGATCGCGTGGTAGGGCGTCAAGCCGAGCTTGATGGCCGCGTCGCTGGTGTCGACGGGCGGCTCGACCAGGATGTTCTGACGGGGATAGCCCTGGGGTCCGTCCACGTCCGTTCGGGGCACCCCGTCGGCGGCGGCGTCCTCGGTGAACGAGATCCCGGGCACGGCGGCACCGGCCACGGCAAGGGCTGCCGCAGCCGTGACGCACACCAGGCGTGCGTGGACGGGACGCACGATCTTGACTCCGATCACGGTTCGCACAATTGTGCGGAGGAGGATCAATCATAGCCCGACCGGCGCCGCGGGAGAAAGGCGTTTGGGTCTGGCTGTGGGAAATTCACCAGGGTCGGGAACAAGCGCGGGCACCCGTTCGCTCTAGACTGTGACGAAACGACGACACCGCACGTGCCGCCAATTGAGGAGGGCCAGAGATGGCAACCAATCCTGTCTTCAACCGTATTGACAAGGAAGCCCAGCAGTACGCCGGGTTCAACCAGGCGCCGCAGCAGGGCTACGGTTCGCCGAGCCCGCAGGCGCCGCAGGGGATGCCTGCACCGCAGGGCCAGCCGCAGATGCCGATGGGCTACCCCGGCGCCTCGGAGTCCATGAGCCCCGAGCAACTCGAGGAGATGTACCGCCAGGCCCCCGCCGGCCCGGCGCAGACCGGGCGCCTGACGCTCGACGACGTGGTGATGAAGTCGCTGATGATCTTCGGCGTCGTGGTCGTGATGGCGGCCATCTCCTGGAACGTCGTCGGCGCGCAGCCCGAGCTGGGCACGCCGATCTGGATGCTCGGCATGTTCGGCTCGCTGGGCCTGAGCTTCATGATCGCCTTCAAGAAGACCGTCAGCGTGCCGCTGATCCTGGTGCACGCGATCCTGCAGGGGCTGTTCCTGGGCGCGGTCAGCGTGACCTTCAACGCCGTCTACGACGGCGTCGTCACCACCGCTGTCGTGGCCACGATGGCGACCGCGGCGGGCATGTTCATCGCCTGGAAGGTCGGCTTCATCAAGGTGACCAGCAAGTCGCGCCGCATCTTCGGCATGATGGCGATGGGCTACCTGGTCTTCCTGCTGGTCAACCTGGGCGCCAGCTTCATGGGCTTCGGTGACGGCTGGGGCCTGTTCGGCAGCCAGTGGGGCTGGCTGATCTCTCTGCTCGGTGTCGGTCTCGCCTCCTACTCCCTGGCTGTCGACTTCGACTCGATCGACCGCGGCATCCGGGCCGGCGCGCCGGAGAAGTACTCCTGGCTGATGGGCCACGGGCTGATCGCCAGCCTGGTGTGGCTCTACATCGAGTTCCTGCGTCTGTTCGCGATCCTGCAGAGCGACTGACGCACATGAGTGACCCCGACCCGCGCGCGGCGCGCGAGGAGATCGGGACAGAG
>JAAYYA010000239.1 GCA_012515595.1 Actinomycetales bacterium | reverse complement strand
TGGCCGGCGGCGCACTACTGGTACCAGTTCGCGCTGCGGCACTGTGCCGAGCAGACCCTCACCGACGCGGTCAAGACCCTCGACTTCTCCGACCAGTGCTTCATCCGCGCCGGCGAGGAGGTCGAGCGGCTGGTCGCCGCGGAGCCGTTCAACCGTGGCTTCCTGTCCACGCCCGCGCAGTCCGGCCCGACCAGCGCCTCAGGACTGCTCGCGACCGGCAAGGTGGCGATGGAGATGCAGGGCCACTGGGAGCCGGGCGTCATGGCCGGTCTCACCGAGGACGGCGAGGGCCTGGGCGACAAGCTGGGCTGGTTCCCCTTCCCCGAGGTCGAGGGTGGCGAGGGTGACCCGGCGGCCCAGCTCGGCGGCGGCGACGCCTGGGGCGTGTCCGCCGACGCGCCGCCGGAGGCCGTGGAGTTCGTCCGCTTCATGCTCTCCGACGAGGTCCAGCGCGGCTTCGCCGAGCGCAACATGGGGCTGCCGACCAACCCCAACGCCGGCGACGCGGTCGCGGACCCGGCCCTGGCCGGCCTGCTCGAGGTGCGCGACAGCGCCCCCTACGTCCAGCTCTACTTCGACACGGCCTTCGGCCAGTCGGTCGGTGGCGCGATGAACGACGCGATCGCCCTGATGTTCGCCGGCCAGGCGAGCCCGCAGGACATCGTCGACGCCACCCAGGCGGCCGCGGACGCCGAGGGCTGAGCCCGCACTCGATGAGCTCCATCCCGATCGCCCGTCGAGGCGATGCACAGACCCCCGCCGGTCGCGGCTCGCGACCGGCGGGGGCCCGCCGCCGCGACTGGCGGATGGCGCTGGAGATCGTGGCCTTCACGGCCCCGGCGCTGCTGCTGTTCGCGCTCTTCGTGGTCTGGCCGATCCTGCGCGCCGTCCAGTTCTCGCTCTTCCGCTGGAACGGGTTCGGCCCGCTCGTCGACTTCGTCGGCCTGCAGAACTACGCCAGCGTCCTGGCCAACGAGGTCTTCACCGACGCGGTCGTGCACAACCTGATCATCGTCGTGGCCTCGATCCTGATCCAGCTGCCGCTGGGCCTGGCCATCGCGCTGCTGCTCAACCGGCGGATGCGGGGGCAGGGCCTGCTGCGCACCATCATCTTCGTCCCCTACGTGCTGTCCGAGGTCATCGCCGGTGTGGTGTGGTTCCAGCTGCTCCAGCCCGGCAGCGGGGCGCTGGAGGCCATGCTCGGTCTCGTGGGCCTGGAGGGTCCGTACCAGGGGTTCCTGGGCACGCCGTCGCTCGCGCTGCCGACTCTCATCGTGGTGCTGACCTGGAAGTACATCGGCCTGGCGGTCCTCCTCTTCCTGGCCGGCCTGCAGGGAGTCCCGGACGAGCTCGTGGAGGCCGCCCAGATCGACGGCGCGTCGTGGTGGCGGATCCAGTGGAGCATCACCATCCCGCTGCTCGGCCCCACGATCCGGATCTGGGCGTTCCTGTCCATGATCGGCTCCCTGCAGCTGTTCGACATGGTCTGGATCCTCACTGGCGGCGGCCCGGCCAACGCCACGACGACGATGGCCACCTTCCTGGTCAACGAGGGGACCAAGCGGCAGAACTACGGCATCGCCGCCGCCGCGTCGGTGGTCCTGTTCGTCATCGCCCTGGCCATGGCCCTCCTCTATCAGCGCTTCGTCCTGGCCCGGGACGTCGCCGCGGCCGACGTCCCGAGGGGGGTCCGATGAGCAGCACGACCAGCACCGTCCCGACCGTGGGCGAGAGCGTGAGCGACCCGGTGCCCGGGGGCGGGCGGCAACGTCGTCGCCGGCGCGACGGCGGGCGCGGAGAGGGCGGGATCCTGGTCTTCCTGGTGGCGCTGCTGGTCGTGGCGCTCACCCTGGGGCCGGTCCTGTATGCCGTACTCGGCGGCTTCCGCACCAACGCCCAGCTGGCCGCCGATCCCGCGGGCCTGCCCGACCCCTGGGTGTTCGACAACTACAGGAGCGTGCTGCTGGGCAGCACCTTCTGGACCTACCTGGTGAACTCGGTCGCGGTGGCGGTGATCACCACCGTGGTCACCGTGGTCTGCGGCCTGATGGCGGCCTACCCGCTGGCCCGCTATCAGTTCCGCTGGCGCGAGCCGCTGTTCATGGTCTTCGTCGTCGGTCTGCTGTTCCCGGCGACCGTCGCAATCATCCCGCTGTTCATCCTGGTCACCCAGGACCTGGACATCGGCAACACCTGGTGGGGGGTGGCCCTGCCCCAGGCGGCGTTCGCGCTGCCCATGACGATCGTCATACTGCGTCCCTTCCTCATGGCGATCCCCCACGAGGTGGAGGAGGCGGCCATGATCGACGGCGCCTCGCGCCTGCAGTTCT
>JAAYYA010000238.1 GCA_012515595.1 Actinomycetales bacterium | reverse complement strand
CCGCTAGCTGGGAGTGATCGTGACCACGAACATCTTTGTCCTGGGGATGACCGACCTGCAGCGGGACGAGCTGGAGACGTTGAAGGGAGCTGACGGATACCGGTTCCACGGGTTGCTGGACTATGACCAGCTGGTCGGGGAGACCGACTACGACCTGGAGGTGCTGCTCGATCGATCCCGGCAGCAGCTTGAGGAGTTCTCTGAAGACGTCGACGCCATCGTGTGCCACTGGGACTTCCCGAGCTCGATCATCGGTCCGATCCTCTCGGCCGAGCGTGACCTGCCCGCGCCCTCCCTGAAGAGTCTGCTCGCTTGCGAGCACAAGTACTGGAGCCGCCTGGCGCAGCGGGAGGTCGTCCCCGAGGTGGTGCCGGCGTTCTGCGCGTTCGACCCGTTCGCCGAGGACGTGCGAGGTCAGATCGACCTGGACTTCCCGTTCTGGGTCAAGCCGGTCAAGGCGCACTCCTCCGAGCTCGGGTTCGCCATCCACGACGAGGAGGATCTGGCCGAGGCGGTGGCCCAGATCAGGCAGGAGATCGGTGCGGTCGGGGACGCCTTCGACCAGGCCCTCGCTCGGGTCGAGGTGCCGGACGAGGTCGGCACCGTGGGCGGCAACAGTTGCCTGGCTGAGCGGATCGTCACGGGCATCCAGGCCGCACCGGAGGGCACCGTATTCCGTGGCGTCTTCCGCGACCACGGCCTCATCGACATGCACAAGGACGACGACGGCACCAGCATCAGCCGGATCGACTACCCCGGCGCCAGCGTCCCCGACGAGGTGCAGGCCCGCATGGTCGACATCTCACGCCGCTACCTCGAGCACGTCGGCTTCGACAACGGCGCGTTCAACGTCGAGTTCATGTGGGAGCAGGAGACCGACCAGCTGTGGCTGATCGAGATCAACACTCGCATCTCCCAGTCGCACAGCGAGCTGTTCATCCTGGTCGACGGTGCCTCCAACCACGAGGTCGTTGTCGACATCGCCCTCGGGCGTGAGCCCCGGATGCCGCACCGCGAGGGGCAGTATGCCGTGGCCGCCAAGGCCGCCATCTTCCACGACACCGACGGCGTCGTGCGCCACGTCCCGACGGAGCAGGACAAGGAGGCGGTGACCGAGCGTTTCCCGGGCACCCGGGTGACGCTGCTGGTGGAGGAGGGCGACCGGCTCTCCGAGCTGCCGCACCAGGACACCTACCGCTACCTGTGGGGCAACGTCTACCTGGGGGCAACGGATCGGGACGAGCTGCAGCGGCGCTACGACGAGATCGTGGCGATGCTGCCCATCGAGATCGAGGCCGCCGGCTGATGCAGACGGTGACCGACTTCCCGCACGAGATCGAGACGGTGGAGAACGCCTTCATCCCGACCCGGGACGGTCAGCATGTCGCGGCCCGCATCTGGCGGCCCGTCGATGCCGTAGACCACCCGGTGCCCGCCGTCCTGGAGTACATCCCCTACCGCAAGCGCGACAGCACCCGCGCCCGCGACGCCGTGAACCACCCCTACATCGCCGGCCACGGTTACGTCTGTGTCCGGGTCGACCTGCGGGGCAGCGGCGACTCCGACGGGGTCATGGTGGACGAGTACCGCCCGCAGGAGCACGAGGACGCCGAGGACGTCATCGACTGGCTGTCCCGGCAGGCCTGGTGCGACGGGAACGTCGGCATGATGGGCATCTCCTGGGGAGGGTTCAACGCGCTGCAGGTGGCCGCCCGCAGACCACCGGCACTGAAGGCGATCATCAGCGCTTCGGCGACCGAGGACCTCTACGTCGATAACATGCACTACATGGGCGGCTGCCTGCTGGCGGACAACCTGTCCGAGGCGACCGTGATGTTCGCGTTCAACAGCCTGCCCCCGGACCCGGCCATCGTGGGCGACCGCTGGCGGGACATGTGGCACGAGCGGCTCGAGGGCAGCGGTCTGTGGCTGGAGACCTGGCTGCGCCACCAGCGTCGCGACGACTACTGGAAGCCCGCCTCGGTCTGCGAGGACTACTCCGACATCACCGTGCCGGTCATGGCCGTCGGCGGGTGGGCCGACGGCTACACCAACGCGATCTTCCGGCTGATGGAGCACCTCGACGTCCCGCGCAAGGCGCTGATCGGCCCGTGGGGTCATCGTTATCCGCACCTGGGCGTCCCGGGGCCGGCGATCGGCTTCCT
>JAAYYA010000237.1 GCA_012515595.1 Actinomycetales bacterium | reverse complement strand
TCGACGACACCGGTCTCCTGGAGCATCCGGTCCGCCAGGGTCGACTTGCCGTGGTCGATGTGCGCGATGATGCAGAAGTTGCGGATCAGCTCCGGCGGCGTCGCATGGGGCTGCGGCGCGGAGTGGGTGATCGGTGACACGCTGGCGGACCTCGGGGTTGTCGGGACAGTCGTCCTAGTCTCCCACGGTCGGTGCGCCTACCCCGCACCCACGACGCTGACCTGGCTGTCCCCGGGCTCGCGCAGGGGGCTGGCGGGTCGCGCCGTGGTGTGGGACCTTCGTCGGCATGGGTGCGGCTCTGGAGGTGTGTCGGCGGTTCTACGACGTGGAGGTCCGCCCGCGCGTCGACGCGCCGCACAGCGCCGCCCTGCTGGGACGGGGCTCGGAGGTGCTCGGCTACGACGATGAGATGTCCACCGACCACAACTGTGAGGCGCGCGTGCTGCTGTTCGTGCCGGACGGCGTGACGGTCGAGCCCGACGTCCCCGAGTCGTTCGAGGGGCGACCGACCCTGGTCGAGGTGCACACCATGGCCGCGTACTTCCGGACCCGGATCGGGTTCGACCCGGACGCGGAGCTCACGGTCGAGGACTGGCTCACCTTCCCGGAGGAAGTCCTGCTGATGATGACCGCAGGCGACGTCTTCCACGACGACCTCGGCCTGCAGGGGGTCCGTGACCGGCTGGCGTACTACCCCGACGACGTCTGGCGCTATCTCATGATCTCGGCCTGGTGGCGCGTGCACCCGGAGATGAACCTCGTCGGTCGGGCAGGGCACGTCGGCGACGAGCTCGGCTCGTCCGTGATCGGTGCGCAGCTCGTGCATGGCCTGATGCGGCTGTGCTTCCTGATCGAGCGACGCTATGCGCCGTACTCGAAGTGGTTCGGGACCGCCTTCAGCCGGCTTCCCTGCGGTCCGGCCCTGACGCCGGTCTTCCAGGAGGTCCTGCGGACGTCGAACTGGCAGGAGCGCGAGGAGGCGCTGGTCACCGCCTACCGTGCCGTGGGAGACCTGCACAACGCGCAGCGTGTCACCACACCGGTCGAGCTACGGATCGAGCAGATGTGGGGCCGCCCGTTCCGCGTCCTCTGGGGCGACTTCCCGGAGGCGCTGGCCGCAGCCATCGAGGACCCCGAGGTGCGGCGGATCGCGGAGCGCTGGCCGGTCGGCGGCGTCGACCGGGTGCGCGAGGTCCTGCATCGACCCGCCGACCGCAGGCACCTGCTCCGACTCCTCGGCCCCGACTCGACCTAGGGTGGGCGCATGCCGTCGATGCAGCGCCTCCTGGAGTCCGTGCTCAAGGCCCTCCGCTCGGCCGCAAGGGGTGCACAGCGCGGCACCACCGGACAGACACAACAGAGGCAGCCGGGAGCGGGCGGCTACGCCGGGGACTTCGAGGGCACACCTCGGATCAGCTACGAGCCGGTCCAGGACGACCTCCCGGACCCGGGCGAGGTGGTGTGGGCGTGGGTGCCCTACGAGGAGGACCACTCGCAGGGCAAGGACCGTCCGGTCCTGGTCATCGGGCGGGACGGCGACCTGCTGCTCGCCCTGCAGATGAGCAGCCAGGACCACGACAAGGACGCCGCCGACGAGGCCCGCTGGGGCCGCTATTGGGTCGACGTGGGGGCCGGTGCGTGGGACCGCGAGCACCGGCCGAGCGAGGCGCGGGTCGACCGGATCCTGCGGATCGATCCAGGCTCCGTCCGGCGGATCGGCGCCGTCCTGGATCGCGCCCGCTTCGACGAGGTCGCCGACGGGGTGCGCCAGCACACCTGACCTACGTGCTCCGCCGCAGCCGGTCGACCCGCCCGGTCCAGTAGCCGACCCAGGCCGTGCCCGCCAGCCCCAGGACACCGGTGACCAGGCAGGCGGCCGCCAGCGGGACCACCGCGAGCAGCGCCGCCAGGCCGACCGGGCCACCGGTCACCCCGACATCCCCGGCGAAGCGCCACGCCCCCAGGAACTGGGCCCGCCCCAGCCGCGGCGAGGCGTCCGCCCCGAGGGTCATCACGATCCCCGCGCCGAGACCGTTGCCCAGGGCCATGAGCAGCGCCACGACGGTGACGCCGACGATGCCCCCGGTGAGCGGCAGCAGCAGGGTGCCGAGCGCCACCGCCAGCACGACGGGCACCGCCACGAACTGCCGACCGCGGTGGTCCATCAGCCACCCCGCCGGATAGAAGAGCATCATGTCCAGCGCCGCGGCGACCCCGAAGACCAGCGAGGTCTCGGCGGGCGTCATGTGGACGTGCTCGGCCCACAGCGGCAACAGCGTGGTACGCACCGCCCGGGAGGCCGAGATGACGACCACGACGCTGCCGAGCAGCACGAGCACCCGCCGGTGCTCCTTCATCACCGACCACACCGACAGGTGCCCGCTGGCCGCCTGCTCGTGCCGGCTCTCGGCTCCCGGATCGGGCATCACCAGCGCGATGCCGGCCGCGATGCCGGCGGACACGGCAGCGAGCCAGAAGACCCCCCGGATCCCCCACTGGTGCACCGCGAGGGCACCGAGCAGCGGACCGATGAAAAGACCGACCCGGTGCGAGCCGCCCAGCATCGACAGCGCCCGCGCGCGGTAGTAATCGGGCACCACCTCGATCATGAACTGCTGCCTGGCCAGCAGGAAGACGGTCCACATCATCCCGCTGCACAGCACCGCGACGCTCAGCCAGAGCACCGACCCGGACAGCCCGGCACCCACCAGCGCGACGGCGTCGAGCAGCCCCGCGCCCACGAGTGCCCACCGCTCACCGATTCGGGCGACGAGAGCCCCGGCCGGAAGAGAGGCGACGAGCTGACCGATCCCGAGCAGCGCCACGACGAAGGCGGCGGTGCCCAGGTCCGCCCCGAGCTCCCGCGCCCGCAGCGCCAGCATCGGCAGCACAGCGCCGTGCCCGATCGCGCTGACGACGGTCGGGCCGTAGGCCGTCAGCGCCACGTCCCGCAGCCGGAACTCCGGCGTCGTCACCCGCGGGGTCCGTCGGATGCCTGGGCCAGCACGTCGGAAGCCTGCGCCAGCACGTCGACGAAGCCGAGGAGCTGGTCCCCCGCATGGGGAGGCCCGTCGACGCCTCCGGCCAGCGCCGCCACCGTCGTGGCGCCCGCCTCGCCGAGCGTCCGCAGGTGCACACCGAGCTGCTCGGCCGTCACACCGTCGGCGGTCGGCAGGAAGGCCACCACGTCAGGACGACCTTCGCGACCGGCGGCCTTGCGGGCCTGCACCACCTGGTCGATGACCTCCCGCACCCGGGCTGGGGACGGGCTGCCCTTCGGCGCCGCGTCGTCCACGATCACCCCGTCCGCCAGCTCCCCGGCGACGGCGAGGGTCCGTGGCCCCCGCCCACCGACGAGCACCCCCGGCACGACCTCGGGCGGGTGCCGGAGTCGAACCCGGTCCAGCTGCACGTAACGGCCTGCACGGCTCACCTCCTGCCCCCGGAGCAGCGCGATGATCGCCTCCGTGTGCTCCCTCAAGAGGGTCAGCGGCGAGTCCACCGCCACGCCCGCCTGTGCCATCCACTCCCGCACACCATGGCCGAGCCCGGGACGGAACCGGCCCGGGAACATCCGGGCCAGGGTCGCGATCTCCATCGCGGTCAGCGCCGCCGCCCGCAGCGGCACGGGCATGAGCCCGATCCCGACGCGCAACCGCTGCGTGCCGCCCAGGATCGCGGCGGCCGGGGCGAGGCCGCTGGTGGCGAAACAGTCCTCCCAGAGCCACAGCTCCTCGATGCCGCGGCCCTCCGCCTCCCGGGCGGCCTCGAGGACCAGTTCGGGCGGTTGGTCCGGCGGGACGATGAGTGCGACGACGGGCGACATCCCTCCAGCGTAGAGAGGCCATCTGTCACGATGGAGACATGGCCACGGACCGGGAGACCCTGCAGCGCTGGGAGGACTTCGGAGGAGTATGGCGGGTGCTCGCCTCGGACGACCGCGCCGCCACGGTCTCGATGTGCCGGTGCGACGGGGGCGAGGAGGTGCAGCGGCTCACCACGCAGGATGCCGCCCTGGTGGCCTGGCTCGCCGAGCACCCCGAGTCCTCCTGACGTCGTGCCGCCGACACGCGCGGACCTCACGTTCCGCGCCGCTCGCGCGTCTACCCGGTGATGAGCATGCAGCAGCCCTTCGAGCACACCGTCACCGCGCACGGGCCGACCGTTCTGCGGGTCGTCCGGGCGGTGCTCGGGCCAGGTCCCGACGCCGATGACGCGTGGGCCGAGACCTTCCTGGCTGCGCTGCGTGCGTGGCCGGACCTGCCGGCGGACACCAACGTGCAGGCCTGGCTGGTCCGCGTCGCGCACCGCAAGGCGATCGACGTCACCCGGGGAGCGCGCCGCAGGGCGCAACCCACCGACATACTGCCCGAACGACCGGCGACGACCGGGCTGCCGGACAGCGCCGAACCCGACCTGTGGGCCGCGGTCGCGGCTCTTCCCGAGCGGCAACGGCTGTCCCTGGCCTACCACTACCTGGGCGGGCTGCGGCATACCGAGACCGCGGAGCTGATCGGCGGCTCGCCCGAGGCGGTCCGCCGGGCCGCCGCCGACGGCATCCGCGCACTGCGCCGCACCTACGCCCCGGAAGGAGCACCCCGATGAACGACACCCACGCTCCCGACCGCGCCCTGCTGGACCAGCTGGCACCGGCGACCGACCTGGCGGGCCTGCACCGCCTCCTCGAGCTGCGTGCCGAGCAGGAGGGTCTGCTGGACGTCAGCTACCGCACCATCGACTCCCCCCTCGGCTCGCTGCTCCTGGCGGCCACGCCGACCGGGCTGGTCCGGGTGGCCTTCGACCGCGAGGGTTTCGACACGGTGCTCGCGTCGCTGGCGACCCGACTGGGACCGCGCGTGCTCCGGGCACCGGCCCGGCTGGACGACGCGGCACGGCAGCTGGACGAGTACTTCGCCGGCACCCGCACGGCCTTCGACCTCCCGCTGGACCGCGCGCTCAGCACCGGGTTCCGCGGGCAGGTGCACACCTACCTGCCCCAGATCGCCTACGGCCACACGGCCTCCTACGGGCAGGTCGCCGCAGCGGTCGGCAACCCCGGGGCGGTCCGGGCGGTCGGCTCCGCCTGCGCCACCAACCCGCTGCCGGTCGTCGTGCCGTGCCACCGGGTCCTCCGCAGCGACGGTTCGCTGGGCGGCTATCTCGGTGGGGCAAAGGCGAAGACGACGCTCCTGGCACTGGAGCACGCTGCGTGACCCGGCACTGTCGGTGCCGAGTGCCACAATCGCGAGCATGATGGCCATCGAGACACCGCTGGTCGAGGGCGAGGACGGTCTGGCGCGGCCGAGCTGGGCCGCCGCCGACCCCTTGATGCGGGACTACTACGACACCGAGTGGGGCATGCCGGTGCGTGACGAGCGGGGCCTGTTCGAGCGGCTCAGTCTGGAGGCCTTCCAGTCCGGGCTGTCCTGGGCGACCATCCTGCGCAAGCGGCCGGCCTTCCGGGACGCGTTCGACCGCTTCGACCCTGATGTCGTCGCGGCCTACGACGAGTCAGACGTGACGCGCCTCATGGGCAACCCGGGCATCGTGCGCAACCTGGCCAAGATCCGCGCCACGATCACCAACGCCCGGGCGACCGTGCGGCTCCGGGAGCAGGGTGGGCTGCCGGCGTTCATCTGGTCCTTCCAGCCCGAGCGCACGCCGGAGCCGCGCACCTACGACGAGATCCCCACCACCTCCCCCGAGTCCCTCGCGCTCGCCAAGGCGCTGCGCCGGGAGGGCTTC
>JAAYYA010000236.1 GCA_012515595.1 Actinomycetales bacterium | reverse complement strand
TTCCCGACCGACGGGTTCGCCCAGGCCGGTGGTTCGCCGGTGTCGTTGGCCATCAGCTTCGCGTTCGAGCACCTCGCCAACGCGTCGGCCGAGGTGGCGGGAACCCTGACCGACGGCCTGCGGGTGTCTGCCGGGCAGATCCGTCGCCTGGCGTGCACGCAGCAGCTCATCCCACAGGTCTTCAACGGACGGTCGGTGCCGCTCGATCAGGGCACGGCCAAACGCCTCTTCACCAAGGATCAACGCCGGGTCCTGGCCCAACGGGATCTCGGATGCGCATTCCCCTCCTGCGACCGTCCACCGCAGTGGTGCGACGGCCATCACGTGAGGAGCTGGTCCAAGGGTGGGCGCACCGACCTTGGCAACGGCGTGCTGCTGTGCTTCTTCCACCACCACGCGGTGCACGACCAGGGATGGAGCGTTCGCCTGCATCCGGGTGACGGCCTGCCGGAGTTCGCACACCCCGAGCACACCGGTGGGGTGTGGCGCCGCAACCACCGCTTCCGCGCCTCGAGCGACCTCGTTCCTCACCTCGGCGCCGTCCCGTAGCTGCCCGCCCGACCCGACTCAGACAGCACGCTGCGGCATCCCCACACGCTGCGGCATCCCCACCCAGCGTCACCCCCGCGGCACAGGGCCAGGTCGACCAAGCCCACGAGTGGGGCTAAGCCAGCGACGGGACACGGCCGATGCCGTGGCCGGACGGCACACCAGCCGAGCACCGAGCCTAGTCGCGTGGGGCGTCCACGACGGTCGGCCGCACCTGCCCATGCTCTTCCACAGGCCTCGGGCTGGCATCAGAGTTATCCACTCGTTCGCGGCTGGCCGGTTACTCAGCGGCGGATCGTTCCAAACTATCGAGACAACCGAGTGGGAGGAGGAAGTCATGGCCAGGCAGAGTTGGGTGCAGCCCAATGGACGACCGCCGGAGTGGGCGCCAGAAGACGGCGCCGGTGCGACCTCCTCCCACTCGATCCTCAAGGTCCAGCGGAATCCGAGGCCAAGGGCTCTGTGTGCTCTGCCTGTTCCTGCTAGCCTTGAGAAGACGCCCCGGTGGAGCGCTGGTCCTGGCATCAGGACTACAACTCGCCGGGGCTTTGACATGCCCGCCCACGCAACGACGGAGGGCCGTGGCCCAGTCGGCCCTCACCGGCGGTGAGCACGGGGAATGGATCGAGGCCTGGCTCTCCGAACCCAGATTCGCGCGCTACCTCGTCGAATCCGGGGGAGACCGTCATGGCGCCTTCGAGACGTACGAGTGGAACGCGCGGCTCGCCGCAGCCGTGATGCGGGACATCGCCCACGTCGAAGTGGCGGTCCGCAACGCCTTCGACCGAGTAATGCGGGAACGCTGGGAGGGAGCTCAGCATTGGCTCCTGGATCCAACATCGCCGGTGCTGGCTCCGCTGTGGCGCACCCGACGCGGCAAGCGCGTCGACCTCAACACCCGCAACCGCGCGAATGTGGCCGAGGCCGTGCGGCGCTGCGGCGGCCGATCGGCACAGCCGGACCATGTCATCGCAGGACTCTCTCTTGGCTTCTGGCGGCACTGCACCGACGCCGCGCACGAGAAGACGCTCTGGGTTCCCTATCTCCACATCGCGTGGCCGAAGAAGACCAACCGAGTCACCATTGAGCGCGCACTCACCACCATCAACAGCGTTCGCAACCGCGCCTCGCATCACGAACCGCTGTTTCCGCCGCAACCAGGCCGTGACGTGCATGCCGCCCACCACGAGGTGCTGCGTCTCGCCGATCTCCTCATCCCTGAACTGGCGGAGCATCTTCGACGCACGTCCGCTGTCCCTGCGGCCCTCAAGGGGCGGCCGGGACAGTGACGCTACTCAGGCATGGTTCGGCGTTCTGCGATGTGCCCGGAGGCGATGCCGCTTCCGGGTTGACGTGGACCTGTCTGGCGTGGCGTCAGCCGACGAAGAGGCAGAACGGGTGACCGTGCGGGTCGAGCATCACTCGCACGTGCTCCTGCGGCTGATGCGGGTGCTCCCTGGCTCCGCACTCGACCGCCCACGCCGCGGCCTCGTCGAGGTCGTCCACCCACAGGTCGAGGTGCGCCATGACCTGCTGCGACCTGGAGCCCAGCGTCACGACGGTCTGCGGAGCGGGAATGGAAGAGACCGGTCCGGGCTCGGAGTCGTGACTGACCGAGGGCCAGCCCAACCGGCTGGGAGGGGCGGTTGGCCACACCGGCGGGACGTAGTGCTCGTCCCACTCGAAGTTGAGCGTCATCTTGAGATGCCCCTCGGCCGGGCCGATCTGCGCCCAGCCCGCCGTCGGTGGCTCACCGTCACCCGGTCCCTCGGAGACCCTGACCTCGACGCCCAGCAGCCGCGCGTAGAACGCGGCGAGCTCGCGTGGGTCCGACGTGCTGATCGACACCGACGTGGCCTGGATCCTCGGCCGTGTCACGGCACTGGTGTCGCCACCGCCATCGCCGCCGCCAAGGTCTGGACCATCGCCGCCAGCAAGGTCTCGGCCGTCACTCCCGTTAGAGGTCATCGCGCCCGCCCGAACCACCAGAGGGCACCGACGAACGAGGCCACGACGAGCACCGCCGTGCCGGCGACCCACAGGCCGGTGCTCCACTCCGCGAACAGCGCGAGCGCCACGCCCACGACGGCGACCAGGAGGGAGACCTGACCGGCGGTGCGGGTGGCGCGGAACTGCACCAGGCGGTCCGCGTCGTCCGCCTCGTGCCCGGTCACCAGGCGGGCCGCCGGCTCGAGACGACGCACGACCGCGTGCAGCACGGCATAGCCGAGGAAGAGCCCGCCACCGATCGCAGCCGCCCGTGGGTTGCCGCGGGAGAGCGCGAAAAGCACCACGGCCACCGCGGCCAGCACGCACAGCCCGGTGAAGAGCCGGTCGCGCAGCCTCAGCCGCCTCCGCGCACGAGGCGGAGTGCTGGTGGCGCCGTCCCGGACGGCGGGCAGCGCCTTCCCCGCGTCGGACCGGGCCATCGGTCAGCCCCAGACCAGGGCGCGGCTCGGGTCCTCCATCAGCGCGGCCAGGTCGGCCAGGAACTTCGAGCCGAGCTCGCCGTCGATGAGCCGGTGGTCGAAGGAGACCGCGAGCTGGGTGATCCAGCGCGGCACGATCTCTTCGGTGCCGTCGGCGGCGGTGACGACCCAGGGCTGCCGGCGGACCGCGCCGAAGGCGACGATCGCGGACTCGCCCGGGTTGATGATCGGGGTGCCGGTGTCGACGCCGAAGACGCCCACGTTGGTGATCGTGATCGACCCGCCGGACATCTCCGCCGGCTGGGTGCGGCCCGACCTGGCGGTCTCGACCAGGTTGGCCATCGCCTCGGCCAGCTGCCGCAGGTCCATCAGGTCGGCGTCCTTGATGTTCGGCACGATCAGACCCCGCGGGGTCGCGGCGGCGATGCCGAGGTTGACGTAGTTCTTCTGGACGATCTCCTGCGCGGCCTCGTCCCACACCGCGACCATGCCCGGGTTCCGCTTGACCGCCAGGCACAGCGCCTTGGCCAGGATCAGCAGCGGCGAGATCTTCAGGCCCCGGAACTCACGGTCGTTCTTGAGCCGCTCGACGAGCTCCATCGTGGCAGTGACGTCCACGGTGATGAACTCGGTGACGTGCGGCGCCGTGAACGCCGACCCGGTCATCGCCTGGGCGGTCATCTTGCGGACCCCCTTGACCGGGGTGCGCGTCTCCCGCTCGCCCGAGCGGTCGAACACCGGAGGGGAGTATGCCGGGGCGCCGGCTGCGTCGCCCGCGGTCACGGGCGTCTGGGCGGCCTGAGCCGCTGGTGCGCCAGCGGGGGCGGGCGCTGCTGCGGTGGGGGCGGCGGCTCCTGCGGTGGCCGCGGTCGCGGACGCTGCGGCTGCCGCGGCACCGGTCCCGCCGGCCAGGTGGGCGTCCACGTCGGCCCGGGTGATCACGCCGTCCTCACGGGTCGGGGTGACGGCCTTCAGGTCCACGCCCTTGTCCTTGGCGTACTTGCGCACCGGGGGCTTGGCCAGGGCCGGCCCCTTCGGCTGCTCCGGCTCGGGCTCGGCCTGCGTCGCGTCCCCGCCGGGGGCGGCCGACTTGCGCGCCCGGCGCTGGGTGGCACCGGCGGAGGGGCCGTAGCCCACGAGCATGGCCTCGCGCGGCTCCTCGGGGGTGCTCTCACCGGGTGCCGCCTGGGTGCCCGGGGTTGCCGTGCCGGACGTGTCGCCACCGGCAGCGGCCTCCTCGCCGTTCGGCCCCGTGGCGGCGGCCTGACCACCGGCGTCGGTCGCGGGCTTGCCCCCACCGTCGCCGGTGTCGATCACGATGATCGGGGAGCCCACCTCGACCGTGGTGCCCTCCTCGGCGAGGATCTCGGTGACCGTCCCGGCCCACGGGATGGGCAGCTCGACCAGGGACTTGGCCGTCTCGACCTCCACGACGATGTCGTTGACCTTGACCTCGTCGCCGACCTTGACCTTCCAGGTGACGATCTCGGCCTCGACCAGGCCCTCACCGGGGTCGGGCAGGTTGAACTGTGGCACGGTGCGTACTCCTCGGCGGTGGTGTCAGGATCGGCGGGTCAGGGGTCGGCGGTCAGTAGGCGAGCGAGCGGTCCACCGCGTCGAGGACGCGGTCGAGGTCGGGAAGGAAGACCTCCTCGTGGCGGCTGGGCGGGTAGGGGATGTTGTAGCCGCCGACCCGGATGACCGGGGCCTCGAGGTGGTAGAACGCCTCCTGCTGGATGAGCGCGGCCAGCTCGGAACCCATGCCGAGGAAGGTCTGCGCCTCGTGGGCGACAACGACCCGGCCGGTCTTCTTGACCGACTCCAGGATGGTCGGGACGTCCAGCGGGGACA
>JAAYYA010000235.1 GCA_012515595.1 Actinomycetales bacterium | reverse complement strand
GGGCGGACACGCGGCGGGCGGACACGCGGCGGGCGGGGGCCGTCTAGAAGGCGGTCTCCTGGGCGCGGCGCCGGACCTCGGTCTTGTTGCCCTCCCGGAGCGAGGCGATGGCGCTGCCGCCCTGGAGCGACTCGTCGGCCTCGTGCAGCCAGCCGATGATCTCCTCGTCCCGGTAGCCGCCGTCGGCCAGCACCGTGATGGTGCCGCGCAGCGCGGGCAGCGGACCCTCCTCGGTGACGAAGCTCGCCGGCACGTAGACCGCCCGGTTGGGCCCGCGGCGGGCGCCGATGAGCTCCCGCTCCTGGATCCAGGTCTTGACCTGCGCCAGCGAGGCGCCGGTCAGCTCCATGATGTCGGGCACGGCGAGCCAGCCGGTGAGGTCGTCGGCGGCGTCCGGATCGAAGCCCGGAGTTACAGCGTTGTCGTTTACCACATACTCAAGTCTGCCACATGGAGCGACACGCCATAAGTCTGGTGCCGGTGGGAAATCTCGGGTACGTTCACAGTCGTCACACCGATCACGTCAGCACCTTCGGTCCCAGGAGCGTCCATGAGCACCGTGGCACAACGACCTCCGTCGCTGCACATCCAGGCCTCCGGCGTGGCCCTGGCCAACCGCCTGCTCCCCACCGTCCGGCCCCACGCGGCCCGCACCGCGACCGTCCGCACCACGACCGTGCGCGCGGGCGACACCCTCGCCGGCATCGCTGCGGGCCACGGGGTCCCACTCGGCGCCCTGCTGATCCTCAACCCCGGCATCAGGGCACGCGGTCTGCACGTCGGGCAGCACGTCATACTGCCCATGATCTGACGACCGCCCGGCGTCCGCCGAGCGTGGGAGCCAGCCCCGCCAGCACGCGGCCTGCGCGGTTTTCCGGCCAACTCTCCGTATCCTGAAAGAGTGAGCACCGCGACCTCTGCCGTGATCGACCGTGTCCTGGACGGTCGATACCGCGTGGAGTCCCTGCTCGCCCAGGGCGGCATGGCCGCCGTCTACGCCGCCACCGACCTGCGGCTCGACCGGCGCGTCGCACTGAAGATCATGCACGCCAACCTGGCCCGGGACGAGGCCTTCGTCACCCGCTTCCGCCAGGAGGCCCGGACCGCCGCGCGGCTGTCGCACCCCCACGTCGTCTCGGTCTTCGACCAGGGCGAGGACGGCGACCTCGTCTTCCTGGCGATGGAGCTGGTCGAGGGGCGCACGCTGCGCGAGGTGATCAATGAGCACGGGGCGCACAGCGTCCGCGAGGCCGTGGCCTACATCGACCCCGTGCTCCAGGCGCTGGCTGCCGCCCACGAGGCCGGCCTGGCTCACCGTGACGTCAAGCCGGAGAACGTCCTGATCCGCGACGACGGCACCGTCAAGGTGGCCGACTTCGGGCTGGCCCGCGCGGTCAGCGCGGCGACCTCCAGCCACAGCTCCGAGCTGGTGTGGGGCACCGCCGCCTACCTGGCCCCCGAGCAGGTGGAGCGCGGGCGCACCGACGAGCGCAGCGACATCTACTCCGTCGGGTTGCTCTTCTACGAGCTGCTCACCGGCGTGAAGGCCTTCCCCGGCGACAACGCCGTGCAGGTCGCCTACGCCCACGTGCACGGCCAGGTGCCGCGGGCCGCTGACACCGTGTCGACGGTCCCCGCCGAGATCGACGCCTTCATCCAGTGGGCCTCGGCCAACGACCCGGAACGCCGCCCCACCGATGGCAGCGCCGCGCTCACCGAGCTGCGGCACTCCGTGCGCCAGCTCTCCGACGGCGAGCTCGACGCCCTGCCGGGGCGTCGCCTCGCCGAGGACCCAGACCTCACCCAGGCCTTCGACCACACCCGCCCACTCCGGGCCACCGACACCGTCGCGGTCCCGCGCGCCGAGCCCGGCCACTACGCCCGCACCCACGGCAACCGGCCGGCCAAGCCGACCCGCCCGGTCGCCCCCCGCCGTCCGCGCAGGCGGGTGAAGGCGCTCGGGTGGGTGCTCGGCATACTCCTCGTGCTGGTCGCGGCCGCCGGGGCCGGGGCCGCGTGGTACTTCACCGAGGGCCCCGGGGTCCACTCCCCCGTGCCGACGCTGGTCGGGCTCACCGAGAGCGACGCCCGCGCCGCGCTGGACGCCCAGGACCTGGACGCGGTCGTGGAGCTGGCCTACTCCGAGACCATCGCACCGGACATCGTCATGGAGGCTTCGCACGAGCCGGGCACCGTGCTGCGACACAACACCGACGTCACCCTCACCGTGTCCCAGGGGCCGGAGCGGTATGCCGTGCCACCAGTGATCGGGCGCACCCTCGAGCAGGCGGTGCCCATGATCGAGGACGCCAACCTCGTGGCCGCCGACCCGGTCATGGTCTACGACGAGACGATCCCCGAGGGGCAGGTCATCTCGGTCGACCCGGAGGAGGGCGCCGAGCTCAAGCCTGACTCCGAAGTCACCCTCACCGTCAGCCAGGGCCGGGAGCCGATCGAGATCGTCGACGTCACCGGGCAGCCGCAGGACGACGCCGAGGAGGCGCTGAGCGACGCGGGCTTCTCGGTGAGCATCGCCCCGGACCGGGTGTTCAGCGACTCCGTCGAGGAGGGCCGCGTGGTGTCCCAGTCGCCGGAGTCCGGCACCGGCTTCCGCGGCGACCAGGTGACCCTGACCATCTCCAAGGGACCCAAGCTGATCGAGGTGCCCAACGTCATCGGCAAGCAGTGGGGCGAGGCCGAGTCGCTGCTCAAGGACGCGGGCTTCGAGGTGGGCCGCGAGGACCTGGCCGGCGGCTACTTCTCGACCGTGCGCTTCCAGAGCATCGACCCCGGCGAGATGGTGCCCAAGGGCACCGAGATCATCCTCACCGTGCTCTGAGCGGGCCGCCGGGTGCCTGCCCGCGCCTACTCCCCGCCCTCGGCGCTACCCAGCCCGGCGTCGCGGGCGAGTGCGACGGCCTGGGCGCGGTCCCGGGCCGACAGCTTGTAGAGCACCCGGGACACCACGTTCTGGATGGTCTTATGGGCCACGCCCAGCCGGGCCGCGATCGCCTCGGTCGACAGGCCGCGGGCGAGCCGGTCGAGCACCTCGCGCTCCCGCGGGCTGAGGTCGGGGAACGGGTAGTCGGCCTCGGCGCTACCCCCGACTGCAGCGCCCCGCACCTCCGCCGAGAGGATGGTCTGTCCGTCGGCGACCGCCCGGATCGCCCGCTCGATGGCCGCCGCCTCGGCGTCCTTGAGGACGTAGCCCCGCGCACCGGCCCGCAGCGCCGCGCGCACCCAGTGGTCCTCGCCGTGCATGGTGAGCACCAGCACCCGTCAGCCCAGGCACTCACGCGCCGCCCAGTGCCGCGACTTTCGTCGGCGGGTGCCCAGATGGCGTCAAGAGTCGCTGCACTCGGCGATGGCCGCCGGCACGTGCCCGGCTTCTACCCGAGGTTTCGGCTCAGGCTGGGTAGAAGGCGTGCACGTGCCGGGTGTTCGGTCAGCGACGGGCTGTCAGCAGGTCGGTCAGCACCGCGCCCGCGTGGTCGGTCTGCGCGTCGTCGACGTCCAGGTGCCAGACGAAGCGGGCGCTACCGGGTCCGGTCGGGTAGCCCAGGACGCCCCGCTCCCCCGCTGCCGCCACGAAGTCGGCGCCGGTCCAGCCGGCCGCGGCCACCCGGAGCACCAGGATGTTGGTGTGGACGTCCGCAGGGTCGACCACGCCGGGGCGGGCGCCAGCCACGGCCTGCGCGACCTGCTGGCAGCGGGCGTGGTCGTCGGCCAGCCGCTCGAGCTGGTGCTCCAGGGCATAGCGTCCGGCGGCCGCGAGGATCCCGACCTGGCGCATGCCGCCGCCGAAACGCTTGCGCCACACGCGGGCCTGCTCCATGTGCTCGGCCGAGCCGACGAGCAGTGACCCGACCGGGGCACCCAGCCCCTTGCTGAGGCACACGGACACGGTGTCGGCGCACGCGGCATACTCCGCCAGCGGGATCCCGGTGGCGACGTGCGCGTTCCAGAGGCGAGCCCCGTCCAGGTGCACGGCCATCCCCCGCTCGTGCGCGCGGCGGTGCAGCTCCTGCATCGCCTCGAGCGGCTGGACGGTGCCGCCGCCGAAGTTGTGGGTGTTCTCCACGACGACGCAGGACGTTCCGACCTGGTAGGCGCCGCCATCCGTGACCGCGAGCGCCATCGCCGCGTCCACGTCGAGCCGGCCGGCGGTGGTCGGGTAGCTGCGGGCGGAGATGCCGCTGAGCACCGCCGCCGCCCCCATCTCGGCGCGGAGCACGTGCGCGAGGTCGTCCGTGACCAGCTCCTGGCCGGGGGCCACGTGCAGCCGGACGCCCAGCTGGTTGGCCATCGACCCGGTCGGGGTGAACAGGGCGTCCTCGTGGCCGAGCAGCTCGGCCACCTCCCGCTGGAGGGCCAGGACGGTGGGGTCCTCGGCATACACGTCGTCACCGACCTCTGCCCAGGCCATCGCCTGCCGCATCGCCTCGGTGGGGCGGGTGAGGGTGTCCGAGCGCAGGTCCGCGACGAGCGTGGGGGGGACCTCTGCTGCGCCGGTGTCCTCGGGGGAGGCCGTCACCGGCCCGCCTCGAGCATCTCCGCGACCTGGAAGGCCAGGTCCAGGCTCTGCTGGTGGTTCAGCCGCGGGTCGCAGACCGTCTCGTAGCGCAGCCCGAGGTCGGCGACGTCCAGGGCGCCGGAGCCTCCGACGCACTCGGTGACGTCGTTGCCGGTGAGCTCGACGTGGATGCCGCCCGGCCAGGTGCCCGCCGCGCGGTGCGCCTCGAAGAAGCCGGCGACCTCGTGGATGACGTCCTCGAAACGGCGCGTCTTGTGACCCGACGGCGAGGTGAAGGTGTTGCCGTGCATCGGGTCGCAGACCCACGCCACCTGGTGGGCCTCTTCGCCGACGCTCTCCAGCAGCGGGGGCAGCAGGTCCCGGATCTTGTCGGCACCCATCCGGGTGATGAAGGTGAGCCGGCCCGGCACGCGCTCCGGGTCCAGCTTGTCCAGCAGGCCGAGGACGTCGTCCCGGGTGGCGGTCGGGCCGAGCTTGACCCCGACGGGGTTGTGCACCCGGGACAGGAAGTCGACGTGGGCCCCGTCCAGGTCGCGGGTGCGCTCCCCCACCCAGATGAAGTGGCCGGAGGTGTTGTAGGGCAGGCCGGTGCGGGAGTCGCGACGGACCATGGCCTTCTCGTAGTCGAGCACCAGCGACTCGTGGCTGGAGTAGAACTCCACCCGGCGCAGCTCCTCCGCGTCGGCGACCCCGGAGGCCTCCAGGAACCGGACGGCCCGGTCGATCTGCGTGGCCATCTTCTCGTAGCGCTTCTGGGCCGGGCCCGCCACGAAGCCCTTGTTCCAGGTGTGGACGCTGCGCAGGTCGGCGTAGCCACCGGAGGTGAAGGCCCGCACGAGGTTCAGCGTGGAGGAGCTGGCGTGGTAGACGCTGACCATCCGGCCCGGGTCGTGCGCCCGCGCCTCCTGGGTGAACTCGAACCCGTTGACCATGTCGCCGCGGTAGGCCGGGAGCGTCACCCCGTCCCGCGTCTCGGTGTCCGAGGACCGCGGCTTGGCGAACTGCCCGGCCAGGCGGCCGACCTTGACCACCGGCATGCCCGCCCCGTAGGTGAGCACGACCGCCATCTGCAGGATCGTCTTGATCCGCTCCCGGATGTTGGGCCCGGTGACGCCGTCGATGGTCTCGGCGCAGTCCCCGCCCTGGAGCAGGAAGGCCTCACCCCGCGCCACCGCACCCATCTTGTCGCGGAGCTGGTCGCACTCGCCGGCGAAGACCAGCGGCGGGAATCCCTTCAGCGTCGCGACGGCACGCTCCAACGCCTCCGCGTCGGCCCAGGTGGGCTGCTGCCGCGCCGGCAGGTCCGGCCAGTCGACGTGGTGCCCGATGGGGGGCGGTCCGGTCACATCCGTGGTCACCGTGACATCGTAGGAGCCGCGCCGACCGGGGCCGTCACCGGTGCTGGTCAGCGGTCTCCTCCGAAGCAGCCTCACCGTCGGTCACCACCGACTCCTCGACGGCCTCGACGGCCTCCGCGTCCTGCGCGTCCCCGTCGACCGCGTCCCCGTCGACCGCGGCGGTGTCGGACCCGTCCGACTCGTCCGACTTCGTCCGGGCCCGGATCTGCTCACCCACCTGCTCGATCTGGGTGCGGGCCGTCTCGATCTGCCCCTCGATCTGGGTGCGCGCGGTCTCGACCCGCTCCTCCACCTGATGGCGCACCTGCTCCGCCGTCACCTTGGTCTGGTCGACCGCCTTGTCCACGGCCACCCGGGCGCCCTCGACCGCCGCCTTGGCGCGCGCCGCGATCCGTTCCTTCACCGACGCGGCGTACACATCGACATACTCCTGGCCGGAGAGCTGCATCAGCTCGTACATGATCTCGTCGGTGATGGAGCGCAGGACCGTCCGGTCGTCCTCCATCCCCTCGTAGCGGGAGAAGTCCAGCGGCTTGCCGAAGCGGATGCCCACCTGGCCGCGCTCGATGTTGGGGATCACCTGGCCGGTCGGCTGCGCCTTCTCCGTGTTGATCATCGCCACGGGGATGACCGGCACCTTGGCCTCCAGCGCCATCCGGGCCACCCCGGTCTTGCCCTTGTAGAGCTTGCCGTCGGGGCTGCGGGTGCCCTCGGGGTAGATCCCGAACAGCTCCCCGCGCCTGAGCACCTTCAGGCCGGAGTTGAGCGCGGCCATGCTGGCCTCGCCGCCGGACCGGTCGATCGGGATCTGCCCCATCCCCTTGAAGAAGGTCTTGGTGAGCCAGCCCTTGATCCCGGTGCCGGTGAAGTACTCCATCTTGGCCGGGAAGGTCATCCGGCGGTCCACGACGAGCGGCAGGAAGACCGAGTCCGAGAAGCTCAGGTGGTTGCTGGCGAAGATGGCCCCGCCGGTCTCGGGGATGTGTTCCTCCCCCTCGACCCAGGGCTTGAAGAGGGTGCGGACGATCGGCCCGACCAGGACGTTCTTCATCAACCAGTACAGCACCAGGGCCTCCTCATCCTGTCCCGGACATGCTAGGGCAGCGCAGGGGTCGCCGCCCAGGGACTCGGCACACCGCTGAGGCAGTCTGTCATGACAAGATCGTCCTGTGCAGATCCTCGAGGGCGCCGAGCCGATCCGGTCCGCCGGTGTCGGCGCGCGCGCCGACACCGCGGTGCTGCTCGTGCACGGCCTGACCTCCTCGCCCCAGATGGTGCGGCCCGTCGCCGAGCGGGCCGCCGAGCAGGGGTATGCCGTGTCCGCCCCGCTCCTGCCCGGTCACGGGACGCGGTGGCAGGATCTGGCGACGACGCGGTATGCCGACTGGTTGCGGGCCGTCCTCGCCGCCGCCGAGGAGCTGCGGGCGGGTCATCGCACCGTGGTCGCCTTCGGGGTCAGCCTGGGCGGGGCGCTGGTCACCGACGTCGCGGCCCGCCGGCCCGAGCTGCTGGACGGGCTGGTGCTGGTCAACCCGGCCTTCGCGGCGACCGACTGGCGGCTGAAGGTCATCCCGCACCTCAAGCACCTGGTCCCGGTGGCGCAGGCCATCGCCGACGACATCCGCCGCCCCGGACCGCCGCGGGAGCTGGCCTACGCGTGGACCCCGCTCAAGGCCTTCGACTCCTTCGTCGAGCAGTGGCCGCGGCTGGTCGAACAGCTGCCGCTGGTGCAGCAGCCGGTGCTGCTGATGCGCTCCCGCCACGACAAGGTGGTGCCGCCCGTGTCGGCAGAGGCTTTCCTGGGTGCCGTGGGCAGCGACGACGTCACGGTGCGGTGGCTGGAGGACTCGGCCCATGTCGCGCCGCTCGACCACGACGCGGAGGACCTGATTTCGTTCACGCTCGACTTCGTGGACAGAATGGCGAGCGATGGTGGCTGAAGGACCCGGCCGGGACGACCGGCACGACGACGCCGACGACATCGACGCCCAGTTCGAGCAGATCGTCGCCGGTCTGCGAGCCGAGCAGGCGGCCTCGCAGGAGCGTCGGCGCGAGGCGATCCGCCGCGCCCAGTCCCAGCGGCGCGAGCAGGGTCCCACCCCGAACCGTCCCCTCGAGGGCTTCGACCG
>JAAYYA010000234.1 GCA_012515595.1 Actinomycetales bacterium | reverse complement strand
GCCGCCTCGACCGAGGAGTCGCGCAGGAAGTCCGCGCAGCGGCGCTCCTCGTCGCTCTCACCGATGCGGCCGGCCGCCCGCGACAGCGCCGCGAGCGCCCGCAGGAAGCCGCGGTTGGGCTCGTGGCTCCACGGGATCGGTCCCTGGCCCTTCCACCCGGACCGGCGCAGCGCGTCGAGGCCCCGGTGGTAGCCGGTGCGCGCGAACGCATAGGCCTCCAGGTCCAGCCCGTCACCCAGGGCGTCCTCGGCCAGCACGGCCCACGCCAGACTCGAGGTCGGCTGGCCCGCCGCCACCTCGCGCGGGTCGACACCCTGCTCGAGCCGCGCCGCAGCGCCGTCCTCGGGCAGCAGCGTCTCCGGGATCCCCATCAGGTTGCCGCCACCCATGACGGCTCCACTGCCGAGGCTCACTGGTGCTTCCCGGCCGAGCGCAGGTTCTCGCAGGCCTGGACGACCCGGGCGGTCATCGACGCCTCGGCCTCCTTGCCCCAGGTGCGCGGGTCGTACATCTTCTTGTTGCCGACCTCGCCGTCCACCTTGAGCACGCCGTCGTAGTTGCTCAGCATGAAGCCGGCGACCGGGCGGGTGAACGCATACTGCGTGTCGGTGTCGATGTTCATCTTCACCACGCCGTAGTCGACCGCGTCGGAGATCTCCTGCTCGCTGGAGCCGGACCCGCCGTGGAAGACCAGGTCGAAGGGGAGCGCGCCCTCCTCCAGGCCCAGCTCCTTGGCGGCGGCGGCCTGCGCGGCCTTGAGGATCTCCGGGCGCAGCTTGACGTTGCCCGGCTTGTAGACGCCGTGCACGTTGCCGAAGGTCAGCGCGGTCAGGTAGCGCCCCTCCTCGCGCGGCCCGAGCGCCTTGATCGTGGCGATCGCGTCGTCCGGGGTCGTGTAGAGCTGCTCGTTGATCTCGTTGGCGACCCCGTCCTCCTCGCCGCCGACGACACCGATCTCGACCTCGAGGATGATCCGCGCCTGCGTGCACAGCTCGAGCAGCTCCTGCCCGATCTGCAGGTTCTCCTCCAGCGGGGTCGCGGACCCGTCCCACATGTGCGACTGGAAGTAGGGCAGCCCGCCCTGCTTGACCCGCTCGATCGAGGCCTGCACCAGCGGCCGCACGAAGCCGTCGAGCTTGTCCTTGGGGCAGTGGTCGGTGTGCAGCGCGATGTTCACGTCATACTTCTTGGCCACCTCGTGCGCGAAGGCGCTGAACGCCAGCGACCCGGTCACCATGTCCTTGACGGCCTGGCCGGAGAAGTACTCGGCACCGCCGGTCGAGACCTGGATGATGCCGTCGCTGCCCGCGTCGGCGAAGCCCTTGATGGCGGCGTTGAGCGTCTGGCTGGAGGTGACGTTGATGGCCGGGTAGGCGAAGTTCTCCGCCTGCGCCCGGTCGATCATGTCGGCGTAGACCTCGGGTGTCGCGATGGGCATGGGGTCCTCCTCGATGAGGTACGTGAGCGGTCCTGTCGCCCATCGTTCCACACGCCGTATGCCGTGGGGCAGGGTCCTCGTCCGCCGCTGGCGGGGGCCCTCGTATGCCGTGCGCCGGGGGCCTCGTCCGCCGCGGGCGGGGGCCCTCAGGGACGCTGGTCGAAGACGTGCTGGCGCACCCACGCGTGCATGGTGATCGCCGCCGCGGCACCGGCGTTCATGGACCGGGTGGAGCCGAACTGGGCGATCTCCAGGAGCGCGTCGCACCCAGCGATCGCCTCCGGGCTCAGCCCGGGCCCCTCCTGGCCGAAGAGCAGCACGCATCGCTCCGGGAGGGCGTAGGTCTCCAGCGGCACCGCGCCGTGCAGGTTGTCCAGGCCGAGGACCGGAATGCCGCGGCCGTCGTCCTGCGCGGCCGCCCAGTCGAGCAGGTGCTGGACGTCGGGGTGGTGGTGCTCGTGCTGGTAGCGGTCGGTCACCATCGCCCCGCGCCGGTTCCACCGCCGGCGGCCCACGATGTGGAAGGCCGCGGCGTTGAAGGCGTTGGCGGTGCGGATCACCGAGCCGATGTTGAAGTCGTGCCCCCAGTTCTCCACGGCCACGTGGAAGCCGTGCCGCCGGGTGTCCAGGTCGGCGACGATCGCCTCGTGCCGCCAGTAGCGGTAGCCGTCGACCACGTTGCGGCGGTCACCGTCCCGCAGCAGGTCGGGGTCCAGGTGTCCGGGCAGTTCACCATCGGCACCGACGGGCCACTCCCCCGCCCAGGGCCCGACGCCCACCTCGACCGGGCCAGATAGCGGGGTGCCAGCTGCCGGCCGGTCAGACACCGGCGTTCTTCTCGCGGCTCAGCTGACGCACCCGGGCGACCACCCACCAGCAGACGAGCACCACCACGGTGACGATGACCACCTTCTGGAACCCATCGACATACGGCTCGACGCGGTGCCAGTTCTCCCCCAGCACGTAGCCGGCCATCACGAAGATCGTGTTCCAGATCAGGCTGCCCGCCAGGGTGAGGACCCCGAAGATCAGCGGCGGCATCCGCTCGATGCCGGCCGGGATCGAGATGAGACTGCGGAAGATCGGGATGAACCGCCCGAAGAAGACGGTCTTCTTGCCGTGCCGCGCGAACCAGGCCTCGGTCTTGTCCAGGTCGCTCATCTTCACCAGCGGCAGCCAGCCCCAGATCACCCGGAGCCGGTCGCGGCCGAGCAGGATCCCGAGGGTGTAGAGGGCGAAGGCGCCGACCACCGACCCGGCGGTGGTCCAGAAGATCGCCTCGAAGAGGGTGAAGGAGCCGCGGCTGGCGGTGAACCCGGCGAGCGGCAGGATCACCTCGCTCGGGATCGGGGGGAACAGGTTCTCGGCGGCGATCGCCAGGCCGGCGCCCAGGCCACCGAGGGTCTCCATCAGGTCGACCGCCCAGCCCGCGACACCGGTGAGTTCCGCCTCGCCGCTCATCTGTCTCCTCATCACATCGCTCGTCCGGCCCGAAGTCCCCGCCAGTGTCGCAGGCCCGTACGCGTGGAGACGAACGCACAATCACATTACGGTTGAGTCGCAAGGGCACCGCAGCGGCCGAGGCCGGGGGGTGCCGGGCCACAGCGGCGGCACCCGTCGTCGCAGGCCTCGATCGACGAGGACGGGTGTGACCATGGACACGATGAAATGGGTGTGGCTGATACTCCTGCTGCTGGTGATCGCGGCGGCGGTGTGGCTGCTGCTGCGTCGGCCCGGGGGGTCCGGCGACGCCTCGGGGTCGGGGACTGCCGAAGCGTCGGGCATCGCGACGACTCCCAGCGCCGGGGAGCAGTTCGGCGCACCAGCCGGCCAGGCTGACGGGCAGCCGTTCGCGGCGGGCGCACCCTACGACCAGGCCGCCGACGCCGCCTCCGATCCGTATGCCGCACAGGCACCGGCCGAGGCCGCGCACGACCAGGGTGGCTACGACCAGGGCGCCTACGACGCGTCCCAGCAGGCCACGTACGACCAGGGCACCTACGACCAGGGCACCTACGACGCCCAGCCGCAGGACACGGCCTACGCACCGGAGCCCGGTGTCCAGGGCGCCGGCTACCAGGAGGCGGCCTACACCGACACGGCCACCGGCGAGACCGCTGCCGCCGACACGGCCTACCAGGAGCCGGCTGCCGACAGCGGCTACACCGAGCACGCGGCCCCGCCCGGGGACGACGTGGCCGCCGCCGCGGTGGCCGGCACGGTCGCCGGCGGCGGTGGCGCCGAGACCTGGGCCGCCCAGGACGAGGAGACCCCCGCCGACCCCACCTTCGGGACGGCGGCCGAGGAGACCATTGGCGGCGAGGTCGAGTC
>JAAYYA010000233.1 GCA_012515595.1 Actinomycetales bacterium | reverse complement strand
GTCAGACATCCCATGGGTTGTGATGTCAAGCGGCGGTGCCGGTGTGCTCGACCGCGTGGTGTGCCCAGGCGGTGGTCTCGTTGTAGGTGGTTCGGGTCTTGAGGCAGCCGTGGAGGATGCCCACGAGGCGGTTGCCGAGCTGGCGTAGGGCGGCGTGGTGGCCGGTGCCGCGTCCACGGAGGGTGTCGTAGTAGGCGCGGGCGCCGGGTGAGGCGGTCAGGGCGCAGAAGGCCCACTGGTGGACGGCGTCGCCGAGACGCTTGTTGCGGGCGTAGCGGGCCAGCACGACGGTCTTCTTCCCGGAGGCCCGGGTGATCGGGGAGGTGCCGGCGTAGTTCTTGCGGGCCTTGGCGTCGGTGTAGCGGTGGGGGTCGTCGCCGAACTCGCTCAGGACCCGGGCGCCGAGGATCACACCGAGGCCGGGCTGGCTGGCGTAGATCTCAGCGTCCGGGTGACGGCCAAAACCCTCGGCCACCACCACCTCCAGTTCGGCGATGTCACCGATCAACGCGGTGATCAACCGGACCTGGGAGGACACGATGACCGCGTAGGCACGCTGCACCGCGGCGGGCTGGCGCAGCTCGGGAACGCGCAGCACGGTCTGGATCTGCTCGGCCTTGGCCTCGACGTCGCGGCGACGGGCCCGCTTCAACGCCGCAGCGATCTTCGACCGGGACAACTGCGCGGCCCGGTCGGGGTCTGGTGCCCGTCCCAGCAGCTCCAACGCATCCGGGGAGGTCAACTCCAGCCCGACCGCATCGAACGCGGCCAGCGCAGCGGGGAAGAACTCCCGCAGGACGGCGCGCAGGCGCAGCACGTGCCGCTGCCGGTCCCAGATCAGCGACTGGTGGGTGCGGGCCACCAGCTTCAGCCCTTCGGCCTCGGGACTGTCCCCGGCCAGCCGCCGGTGATGAGCCCGGTCCAACCGGACGATCTCAGCCAGCACATGCGCGTCGGCGGCATCCGACTTCGCCCCCGACGTGCAGTGCCGTTCCCGGTACCGAGCCACCGACATCGGGTTGATCGGGTACACCTCATACCCCGCCGCGGTCAGCGCCTGCACCCACGAACCCCGGTCGGTCTCGATCCCGACCACCACCTGGGCGCCACCCGGGCCGGTCTCCGCCTCGACCCACTCCTGGCCCAGGTGATCCGCCAGCAGCGCGTGCAGCCGACTGATCCCCGCGATCCCCTCCGGTAACCGAGCCCTGACCAACCGCCGACCCGTCTCGTCGACGACCTCGACGTCATGATGGTCCTCGGCCCAGTCGTCCCCGACGAACAACACGATCGCTGCCCTCCAACCCTCGACCCGCTCATGATCGGCAGCGTGAGGAGACAGCCAGCGGACTAATGGTCAAGTACTCACCAACCGGCGCCAGGGGCACCGCCGGGGCACGTCATCCCATCAGCGATCACGCCTCCTCACGACCAGTGGGCGCACGGTCTGACAGTAGAGCTGCAACGCTCAGTCGAAGGGAGTGCTGACCCACCGGCCGCTACCGGAGCCGAGCCTTCCAGAACCAGCCCGACAACACCCATTAGTCGAG
>JAAYYA010000232.1 GCA_012515595.1 Actinomycetales bacterium | reverse complement strand
GGCGCAGCCACACGGTCAGCTCGGTCTCCCCGCCGATGCCGATGGTCAGGTCGGAGGCGCCGTAGCCGGAGCGGACCGTCAGGAAGCGCTCCTCGCAGTAGTCGCGCAGCGCCTCGGTCATCCCCTCGCCGCCGACCAGGCCGTGCATCCGGTGCCGGCTCCAGTCGAAGCCCTCGTCGTCGAGCCGGTCGCGCAGGTCCTTCAGGAACGGCGGGTAGGCGGTGACCAGGTAGGTGAAGCCGGGCCCGAAGTGGGTGATGGTGTCGACGATCTTGTCCAGGTCGGGGCCGGTGTTCTTGACCATGGCGATCTTGGCCATCGCGATGCCGGTGTTGGTGCCGGTCGCCCACGCCCCCATCGAGTAGGCGTTGATGACGAACAGCCGCGGCTCGTCCTTCATCATCAGCGAGGTGAAGCCGGCGACGTTGCGGTGGATGTCCTGCAGCTCCTCGCGCCCGCGGACCCAGTTGAACGGGCGACCCGACGAGCCGGAGGACTCGTCGACGAGCGTGCCCCGCAGGTCCATCTCGCCGTGCCAGCAGCGCTCCTCCTCGTCGTAGCGGGTGACGTAGGTGTCCTTGCTGGTGGGCGGGTAGTTCTCCAGGTCCCACCAGCGGAAGGTCCAGTCGCGCTCCCGCAGGAACTGCTTGTAGGCCGGGACGTGCAGCGACCCCAGCTGGCACGTCATCCACGCGTGCCACCGCGCGAAGTCACCCATCCACGGCCGGTAGTGGGTCGCCGTCAGTCGCCACATGGCCGGGTGCACCTTGTAGAGGCTGTAGGTCTGCGTCAGCGCCCCGGTGCCCGCCCGCAGCGCCGTCCGGCGCACGACCTTGAGGGGTGCGCTGGTCCACACCTTCTCCCCCGCGGCATAGAAGGTCCGCCCCACCCGTTGCTTCGCCATGCCGAGAGTATGCCGTCCGGCTGGGTGCTGCGCTCTCCGTGCACCCTCCGTAGCCTTCTCTCCCCCGCGGGACTCCGGTTTCCTCAGCGTCTCCTGCCTCATGCCTCCTCCGACGCTGCCCCCTCGCTCCTCGGTTCCGTCGGGACGCCGTCGTCGTAGTGCGTCGGCCGCAGTCCCGTCTCCCCGGCTAGGAGAGTCTGGGCGCCGGGGACGATGTCGGTGTTCTGGGCGGCGACCGCCAGCCACCGCCCATCGTCCTGACGCTGCGTGACGAAGACGAAGACGCCCGTGCGGTCCCCCGCTGCGGGGTCGCCCGTCGCGGTCTGCACGCTCTCCTCCCCGTGACCCTCGCCCACCGGGCCACGTTCCCGAGGTGACGACGCGGCGTCCACTCGACCACCCGGCATACGTTGTCCCTCGACCCGCCAGCGGGCGTGGACCACGGCCGTCTCCCCCAGTTCACGGACCCGGAGCCGCTCGATGGTCATCGTGCTGCCGGGGAAGATGTGCGTGAAGCCGTAGGCGTGGTTGTGCCGGATCTGCTCCCGGCGGGTCCACCAGAAGCCGACGACGTTGACGAAGTCGGCGTCCTCGGTGAACAGGTCGGCGATGGCGTCTGCGTCCCCGCGGTTCCAGGCCTCGGCGAACCGGGTCGCGACGTTCTGCGGTTTCATCCGCACCTGGCCGACGCTGCCAGCGGACCATCAGGCCTGCGTATCGGGAGGGTCTCGACGAAGAGCACGGTCACACGGACTGGTTCCGCCGCGCAGCAGCGTCCAGGAACGCCACCAAGTCACCCCAGTCATCAGGCTCGTCGACCGGATGCCGGCCGTAGGCATCGGCGTAGACGCGATCTGCCTCGGTGGCGGGGAGCTCGCGAAGGAGTGCCCGGAGGGCTGCCTCGAGAACGACGGTGTCCGTTGCTCCGCCGTGCACACGACGGGCCTGCTCGAGCAGGTCGCCATCAACCGTGGTGCTGATCCTGACCATTGACACACCACGAATATGTCACTTCTCGTGCGGGCGTGCGTCACCACTGCGGTCCTTGATGACCGTCGTTCGTCCACAGCCCGGTGTCTGGCCCATCCCTTGTTCACAGGATTGGGCGGAGTCTCGGACGCCCGAGCGCCTGATTCCTAGTGTCGGGGGCAACCGAGTGGGAGGAGGGAGTCATGGCCAACCAGAGTTGGGCGCAGCCCAGCGGACAGCCGCCGGAGTGGGCGGTCGAAGACGGCGCCGACGCGACCTCCTCCCACTCGGATCCAGCACAACCCGCTGCACCACAGCGGCACGCCATCGGGGACGCGCTGGCCGCGATAGAGCACTCGCTCGATGAGGTGGGGACGGCGCAGTGGCAGGACGTCCCCGAGTCCGAGCTTCGTGAGCTCACCCGCCGGGTGGCGCGGGTGTCGGCGCGGCTGTCCGCTCACCAGATGGCCGCGGCGCGGTGCATGGAGAAGGCCGGCACGGCGCGTCGGGCTGGCGCCACGTCGACCGGGCAGATGATGGCCGGCGACTTCGGTGGGGACCGCCGTGGAGCTGAGGACCTCGTCCGCACGGCCGGAACCCTGGACGAGGCTGGCGCGTCCGCGACCCAGGAGGCCCTGGCGGCAGGCGATATCAGCCCGGAGCAGGCCAAGATCATCGGTCGGACCGTCAACGCGCTCCCCAAGCACCTCACGGAGCGTGAGCGTCTCGAGGTCGAGACGAAGTTGCTGGACGCGGCCGGACGCCTCTCCCTGACCGACCTGCGTCGCCGCAGCAAGCGCGCGCTCGAGGACGTGCGACCCGACCCCGAGCCGGACGAGGACGAGGACCGCGAGACACGTCGTCAGGAGAAGTCCGCATGGGAGAAGACGTGCTTCTCGATGTGGGACCGCAAGGACGGCACCCACGGTTTCAACGGGATCGTCCCCGACCTTCAGGCCCACCAGCTCCGTGCCCTGCTCGACGCGGTCGTGTCTCCGCGGCGCAAGCACATGGTCAACGAGCCGG
>JAAYYA010000231.1 GCA_012515595.1 Actinomycetales bacterium | reverse complement strand
TATCTGCGGGCCGAGGCGCACGCCCACGAGCGGCGGACGCTGCCCACCAACTACCGCAGCGACGCGCCGGTGGTCGACGCCCTGCAGGCGACGCTGCGCGGGGCCGCCCTCGGCGACGAGCAGATCACCGTCGTGCCCGTCAAGGCCCATCACAGCGGATCGCGACTCGCCGGGCTGCCGCATCCTGGAGCGGTGCGGCTCCGCCAGGTCCTCAAGAAGGAGCACCTGCGCAACAACACCACCATCGGTCCGACGCGCACCCATGTCTCGCGCGACCTTGCGCTCGACATCGCCGAGCTCCTGGCATCCGGCGCGACCTTCGACGAGCACGCGCAGGACGCCGACGGCAGGCCCCTCCCACCCCGGCCGATCCAGGCCCGCGACGTCGCCGTGCTGACCTACGCAAGCCGCGACCTGCTCAACGCCCAGGCCGAGCTGCGTCGGGTCGGCATCCACGCGGTGAGCGCCGGGGGCGCGAGCGTGCTGCGCAGCGAGGCCGCCCAGGAGTGGCTGGCGCTGCTCGACGCGATGGCCGCGCCACATCGCTCGATGCTCACCCGGGCCGCAGCCCTGACCAACCTCGTGGGTCTGTCCGCCGCCGAGCTGGACGCGGGCGGCGACGACCTCGACGACGAGCTCGCCGCTCGCATGCGCCGGCTGGCCGACGTCTACGCCAAGCAGGGGGCCGCGGCCGTGCTGGAGTCGCTCACCATCGGCGGTCTCCCGGCCCGGGTGCTACGACAGGTCGGCGGCGAGCGCCAGCTCACCGACCTGCAGCACGTCGGTGAACTGCTGCACGAGACCAGCCAGCAGGCCTCCGGCGGACGCCTCGGACTGGCGAGCCTCATCGAGTGGTTGCGCGCCCAGATGGCCGACGACGCACCCCTCGTCTCCGGGTCACGCAGCCGCCGGCTGGACTCCGACGCGGCGGCCGTGCAACTCGTGACAATCCACGCCAGCAAGGGCCTGCAGTACCCCATCGTCTACTGCCCCGCGCTGTTCGACCGCTGGGTGAGCACGACACCCACCATCCCGCTGTTCCACGAGGAGGGAGAGGAGCGGCTCCGCTGCCGGGACGTGGGCGGTGACCACCCGGCCAACCCGGGGTGGGACGAGTCCGTCGCCCGGCACAAGGCCGAGGACGCCGGCGAGGCCCTGCGTCTGCTCTACGTCGCGGTCACCCGGGCCCAGTCGCAGGTCGTGCTGTGGTGGTCGCCCTCCAACAACACCGGCAACTCCGCGCTGCACCGGCTGCTCTTCGGCCGCGAGCCGGGCGGCGAGGCCCGCGTTCCCGACAGCGTGCCCGTGCCGCGCAACGACGCCGAGGCCACCGCCCGCCTGCAGCAGTGGGCCGAACGGGGAGCGTTCACGCTCGAGGTGGCCGACCACGCCGCCGTGGCCCCCGCGCCACCCGCCACGGACCCCCCGCACCTGTCCATCCGCGCGCTGGAGCGGACCATCGACACGACGTGGCGGCGCACGTCATACACCTCGCTGTCCACCCCGCGTGACCCCGAGGGCCACGAGCTGACCGGCGGTGTCGGCAGCGAACCCGAGGTCGCGCCCCGCGACGACGAGCCGGACACCCCGCAGCCGGCGGCTGCGGCCGAGCCCGCCTTGCCCGGCCTGGCCACGGTCATCCCCGGCACCGACGCCCCCAGCCCGATGGCGGACCTCCCGGTCGGCGCGACCTTCGGCTCGCTGGTCCACGGTGTCCTCGAGCACGCCGATCCGCAGGCGCCCGATCTGCACGCTGAGCTCCTCGAGCACATCCACGAGCAGCTCGTGTGGTGGCCCGTCGACCTCGACCCGGTGGAGCTGGCGGCCGCCCTCGTCGCCGTCTGCGACAGTCCGCTGGGGCCGCTGGCCGGAGACGCGACGCTGCGCCAGATCGGGCGCGGCGATCGACTGTGCGAGCTCGACTTCGAGCTGCCGCTGGGCGGTGGCGACCTGCGGGGCCGGCACTCCCGGGCGCAGCTCGGTGACCTCGCGCCGCTGCTGCGCGAGCACCTGCCGCCGGGCGACGCCGTCCGCGCCTGGGCCGACGTGCTCGACGCGCAACCCGCGCTGGCCGAGCAGGACCTGCGCGGCTACCTCACCGGGTCGGTCGACGTGGTCCTGCGGACCGGCGGCCGGTACCTCGTCGTGGACTACAAGACCAACTGGCTGGGTCCGTTCGGTGACCCCGAGCAGCCACTGACCGCCGCGTCATACCGGCCGGAGGCGCTCGTCGACGCGATGGGGCACTCCTCCTACCCGCTGCAGGCCCTGCTGTATGCCGTGGTGGCGCACCGCTTCCTGCGGTGGCGGGTGCGCGACTACAGCCCGCGGCGTCACTTGGGCGGGGTGCTCTATCTGTATGTGCGCGGCATGTGCGGCCCGGACACCCCGGTGATCGACGGCCACCCGTGCGGTGTCTTCTCCTGGAAGCCTCCGGTGCCGCTCGTGGAGGCAGTCTCCGACCTGCTGGACGGCGCAGAGCGGGGGGCGGCATGACCGAGACGACCGCAGCGGCACCGCTCGAGCTGTTCGAGCCCACGGACGAGCACGACCGCCGGATCGCGCACGAGGCCAGCGGGGTGCTGGGGCAACTCAACTCAGCGTGCCTGCTGACCGCCGCCGACCTGCACGTCGCCCGCACCCTCGGGCGCGTGGCCGGCGGCATCGAGGAGACCTCGACCGACGCCGCGCTGGTGGCGGCGGCACTCGCGACCCGGGCCGTGCGCACCGGGTCGGTGGCGGTCGACCTCGACCTGCTCGACCCCGCACTGCGCGCCCTGGACCCGGCCCCCGACCTGCCCTGGACCGACGCCGCCGACTGGACCCGCCAGCTGCAGGACAGCTCACTGGTCCGCCAGGGCGCGCTCGTCGTCGAGCACGGGCTGGTCTACCTGCAGCGCTACCACCACCAGGAGGTCCAGGTCGCGCACGACCTGGTGGCCCGTGCGGCGCAGCCGCCACCGGAGCTCGACACCGGGCTGCTCGAGACGGGGCTCGCCCGCGTGTTTCCCCAGGGCTGGGAGGAGCAGCGCGAGGCCGCCCGGGTGGCCACCGCGTCGTGGACCAGTGTCATCACCGGTGGACCGGGCACCGGCAAGACCAGCACGGTGGCCGGCGTGCTGGCGCTCCTGGCCGAGCAGTCCGGCACGCACCCTGCCGGGCACCCGCTCCGGGTGGGGCTGGCCGCGCCCACGGGCAAGGCCGCGGCCCGGATGCAGGAGGCGGTGGCCGAGGCCCTCGAGGACATCCTGGCTCGCACCACCGACCCGGCGTCGCGGGCGGCGATCGAGCCGTTGCGCGAGGTCACAGCGGTCACGCTCCACCGGCTGCTCGGATACCGGCCCGGCTCCTCCACGCGGTTCCGGCACGACCGCGACCACCGCCTCCCCCACGACGTCGTCCTCATCGACGAGACCTCGATGGTGTCCCTGACCCACATGGCACGGCTGCTCGAGGCGTTGCGCCCCACCACCCGGCTGATCCTGGTCGGCGACCCCGACCAGCTCGTCTCGATCGACGCCGGGGCGGTCCTGGCCGACCTGGTCGCCGGCGACACGGCGGACGTCGGCGACAGCGCGGCCGCGCGCTCGGTCACCGTCGCGCGGCTGCGCACGTCGCACCGCTTCGGTCAGGAGATCGGCGCGCTCGCCGAGGCGCTCCGTGTGGGCGACGCCGACGCTGTCGTGGACGCCCTGCGCTCCGGACCGGCGGGCGACGGCCAGGTGACCTGGGTCGAGGACCCCGACCCCACGGCATACCTGCGGCCGTTGCTGACGCGGCACGCCCTCGGTGTCTACCGCGCGGCCCAGGCGGGCCAGAGCGGGAAGGCGCTCGACCTGCTGGGCGCGCACCGCCTGCTGTGCGCCCACCGCGAGGGGCCGTGGGGCGTGCGGACCTGGAACCGCGCGGTCGAGGGGTGGCTGACCGAGGAGAGCGGCGACGGGCTCTACGACCCGATGTATGTCGGGCGGCCGCTGCTGGTGACGGCCAACGACTACGCGACAGGCGTGTTCAACGGGGACACGGGGGTGGTCGTGGCGACCCTCCGGGAGGACGGGCGCACCGGTCGGGTCGCGGTGGTGCGCGGCAGCGAGGGTGACCAGGTCTTCGGCACCAGTCGGCTGGGCGACGTCGAGACGATGCACGCGATGACGGTGCACAAGGCCCAGGGCAGCCAGGCCGACGAGATCACCGTGCTGCTGCCGCCGGAGGAGTCGCCCCTGCTGACCCGCGAGCTCTTCTACACCGCCGTCACCCGGGCGCGGACCCGGGTGCGGGTGGTCGGCAGCGAGACCGCGGTCCGGGCCGCGGTGGGCCGTCGCGTCCAGCGGGCCAGCGGGCTCCGGCAGCGCCTGGCCGAGGTCACCGACGGGCCGTCTGGGACGGGCTCAGCGGTCGAAGGGTAGGTCCGCTCGGCTCGGCGGATGGACCGCCCTCGGCTCAGCGCCCCTTCTTGTCCTTCAGGTCCCGGATCATGTCGCGCAGCTGCTGCTCCTGGGCGCGTTCCTCCTCGGTCAGCTCGGCCGGTGCGCCTCCTCCGAGGTCCGCGACCACCTCGTCGAGGAACTGGTCGACCTCCGCCATGTCGTAGCCGCGGCGCGTGGTCGCGAACCGGGCGGTGAGGATGTCGGGCACCACGCCCCCCGTCGCGATGGCCGCGAAGACCCGGTCCAGGAAGTCGTCGACGTCCGCCACGGCATACCCCGTCTGCAGGAAGCCGGCCTGACGGAAGGTGGGGCGCGCTGGGTGTTCGGTCATCGTCGGCTACTCCGTCGTCGTGTCGTCGTCGTTCGGGTTGTCGTCGGTCTGGTCGTCGCTCAGGCCGTGGTCGTCCGGGACCCCGACGGCCAGCGGCTCGAGCCGGTAGCGGACCTCGTCGCCGCTGACCTCGGTCACCACGACCCGCACCCGGTCCACGGGCTGGCCGAAGGCCTCCTCGTCCCAGAGTTCGACGGTGCACACCACCGTGGTCCCGACGGTGGAGTCGACCCCTGCGGGACAGGTCACCGACTGCACCTCGATGCCCTGGCTGGCCAGGCCGTCGCGGACGCTCTGCTGCACGTCCGCGGCCGACACCTCGCCTCCGGCACACCCGCCGAGGAGCAACGCCACCACCGCCACGACCCCACCGATCAGCCCGGGCTTCCTGCGCACCACGCCTCCTCCTGCCCTGCCATGTCTCGCCACCAGGGTAGGTCAGCCGCGTTGGTGGCCGGCAGGTGCGTTCACAGGCTGGCGCTGGACCAGACGTTGCCGGACTCCGCTACGAGGTCCACGGCCGTGACCCCGGGGTCGGGGATCACCCAGCTGTTGGGGCGGTCCGGGTCCAGGGTCCACTGGCCGGCGTCCTGGGTGCCCCCGTCCATCAGGTGGAGCCGGCACAGGTAACTTCGGCCCGGCTCGCCGGAGGCGATGTCCACGACCAGCATCGGCTCCCCCTGGCTCCAGCTGCGCGAGACCGTCCCGACCCGCTCCCCGTCACCGGTCAGCAGCGCCGCCGCGGACGACAGCGCCGGCCCCTCGGTCAGTATGTCGTCACTCGCCACCTGCTGGTCGGTCACCGGAGGCGGCTGGGTCGCCGGCGCTCCCCCGAGGCCGTCACCCAGGGCGAGCGTCAGGCCCGCCCCGGTGCCGAGGCCGAGGACGGCGGCCGCCGCGATACCGGCCCATGCCGGCAGCCGCCGCGCGCGGGGCAGCGGGCGGGCCGCGGCGTCCCCCTGCCGCGCCGCGGCACCGCCCTTCTGCGCCACGGCACCGCCCTGCGACGTCGCGTCCCCGGTCACCCCGAGACGGTCGAGCACCGCCGCGGTGAACCCCGGCGCGGGTTCGGCCCTCGGCACCGCGGGGAGCACAGCCTCGACGGCGACGGACAGGGCGCCCAGGTCTGCACGGCATACGGGGCAGTCGGCGACATGGGCGACCACCGCGTCCCGGTGGGGACCGGTCAGGTGACCCAGGGCCAGGTCGACGACCAGGTCGGGGTCGGGGTGCTCGGTCACGGCGTCACCTCCTCGGGGTCGCTGCCGACGTAGGCCGCGCGCAGTCGCTGCAGGCCGTCCCGGATCCGGGTCTTGGCGGTGCCGAGCGGGATCTGCTCGCGCTCGCTGACCTCGCGGGCGGTGCAGCCACCGACCACGGCGAGGACCACCGCCCGCGCCTGGTCCGGGGAGAGCTGGTGCAGCCGCTGGACCGCGCGCTCGGTCTCGAGCCGGTGCGCCGTGGTCTCGGCGAGGTCGGGCGAGCCGAGCGTGTCCTCCACGAGCTGGTCCAGGAACTCGGTGTCCGTGGGGACCGGCCGTCGGGCGCGCACCGCGTCGATCGCCGTGTTGCGCGTGATGGTCAGCAGCCAGGTGAGCACCGAGGCCCGCCGGATGTCATAGCTGTCGGCAGCCCGCCATACCTTCACGAACACCTCCTGACTCACGTCCTCGGCCAACCCGGGGTCCCGGGTGATGCTCAGCGCCAGCCCGAAGACGGCACCCTGGAACCGTCGCACGAAGGCTCCGGCCGCCTGGGGGTCGGCCAGCGCCAGCCCCGCGAGCAGCGAGGCATCGGCCACCCGGTCGGCTCTCGGAAGGCGCGGCATGTGAGGGGATACGGGCGCGGTCGCAGGAGGGATTGTCCAATCTGCGCGGCCCCCGGGGGCCGTACCACCCTCCACGACCACTCCTACGACTGGAGGAACCATGAACCGCACACGCATGCTCTGGCCTGCGACGGCGCTGATCGCCGCGACGGCGCTCGCCGCCTGCGGCAGCGACGACCCCGACCAGTCTGGCACCGATGCGACGACGCCGGACGAGGCCACGAGCGAGGAGGCCACGTCGGAAGACATGACCGAGGACATGACGGACGAGTCCACGTCCACCGACGACATGGCTGGTCACACGGACGGCGAGGCGATGGGCCCTGGACCGATGGTCGCCACCGCCGACTCCTCCCTCGGCACCATCCTGGTCGACGGGGAGGGCATGACCCTCTACCTGTTCACCCAGGACACCCCGAACACCTCGGTCTGCTTCGACCAGTGCCTCGAGGCCTGGCCGGTCCTCGAGGGTGAGCCCACCGCCGGCGAGGGTGTCGACGACAGCCTGCTCGGGTCCTTCGAGCGAGACGACGGCACCGTCCAGGCGGCGTATGACGGGTGGCCGCTCTACTACTTCGCCCAGGACCAGGCGCCCGGTGACGTCACCGGCCAGGCGGTCAACGACGTCTGGTGGGTGCTCGACGCCGACGGCGCCGCCATCACCGAGGCTCCGCAGAGCGGGGTGAGCTACTGACCCCTCCCGTCTCGCACCACCGCCACTCCGTCACTCCCAGCGGCGGGCCCGCTGGTAGCGCGGGTTCCACCAGAACCGGTGCACCAGCCGTAGGGGCGCGGGGAACTCGGCGAGCACACGGCGCACGTCCGGCGGTGGTGCGCTGTCCAGGATGTAGGGGCCCAGCTCGGCGATCTCGCTGAAGGACAGCTCTTTCATCGCGGTCCGGTTGATCACCGCCCACTCGCGCGTCGTCAGCCAGCCCTTCATGAGCGGGAAGGCGTCCTTCTCCTCGTGGGCCAGGTGGCCGGCGAGCAGCGTCAACAGTCCGTCGATCCGCTCGGCCACCTCGTCCCGCCCGGTCTCGGGGTCGTCGAAGGCCGCCTCGATCGCGGCGAGAGCAGGGTCGATCAGGGAGTGCTCGGACTCCATGTCGTCCAGCACGGCGAGGTCGTCGGGGCGGTCGGCCAGCTTGTCGCGCAGGTGCGGCCAGATGTGGTCGTCCTCGATCGTGTGGTGGTGGTGCAGCCCGGAGCTGAAGCCGTGCCACCCGAGCAGGACGGCGTCGTGCGTCTCCGCGTCGACCGTCCCGAAGCGCTCGGCCACGGTGACCAGTCGTGCGGCGTCCCGGCGGAAGGCGTTGTGGAGGATGCGCATGATCTCCATGTCGTCCTCGGTGAGCAGCGATCCCTCAACGGTCGTCATGGCTCCCAACCTCCTGGCGCAGTGTCTCCTTCAGCTCAAGCGTCAGGTCGCGCCGAGGTCTGTCGCAATCCCCCGCACGGGGGGATAATCAGGTTCATGGCCGTGACCGGCCGTCGCGCCGGGTCCGTGATCCGTGACGCTGCGTCCACCTCGCCGGACGCCGCCGCGTTCCGTCACCGCGTCCTCGAGCTGCTGCAGGGCTGGGTCCCCTTCGACGCCGGGTGCCTGGGCACCACCGAGCCGGTGACCATGCTGCCCACGTCGCTGACGACCGTGGGCTACGACGGCCCGGCGCACTATCCCACGGCGATCGACATCGAGTTCGGCCTGGGCGAGGAGATCGGACGGTTCGAGACGATGCAGCACCTGTCGGTGCCGGTGCGGACACTGTCCCAGGTGACGCAGGGCCGACCGGGGTCGTGCCGCCTGTACAGCGAGATCCTCGCCCCCAACGGACTTCGGCACGAGGTGCGGGTCCTCTTCCGTGGCCGGGACGGCCACGCCTGGGGAGCCGCCACCCTCGCCCGCGCCGGCGTGGACTTCACGACCGAGGAGCTGGTGCTGCTCGGCGCGGTCCTGACCGACGTCGGCGACGGGCTTCGCGGGACCCTGTTCAGAGACGCAGCCGCGACCGCTACCCGACGGACTCTCGGGCCGGCCGTCGCCGTCGTCGGCGACACCAGCGAGCTGCTCTCCTGCACGGACGCCGCGCACGACTACCTGGCACGCCTCGGCTGGGGACCCGACCACGGGCGGGTGCTGGCTGGGCCGGCCATCCTCGCGGCGGCCTGGTTGCGTCGGTCGGGCCAGCTGAGCGGCACCACCCGGGCGCGGACCACGGACGGCGAGTGGGTGCTCATCCGGTGCGGCCTGGTCGCGGGGTCCAACGCCGTCCTGCTCACCTTCGAGCCCGCCCAGGCGAGGGATCTGATCCCGCTGGCTGCCACGGCATACGGCCTGACGCGCCGCGAGCGGGAGGTGATGGTCCACCTGCTCGCCGACCGGAGCCGGGAAGAGATCGCCCGGGAATTGTTCCTCAGTCCCTACACGGTGCAGGACCACCTGAAGAGCATCTACGCCAAGACGGGCACCAGCGGCCGGCGAGGGTTGGTGTCGCTGCTGGTCGCCACCGAGTGCGTCCCGCGGGTCGGCTCAGAGCTGGGGCCCGACGGGTGGTTCGTGGCCCACCCGCGTTGACCCGGGCCCCATCCTGCCAGCTGCCACCCCGTGGCTGGGCCAGACCGTCTCCACCGGGCCGCGTCTTCGAGCGCCCTCTGGTTCTGCGAGCCGGTTATTTCCGGCCCGAAGAACACGAAGGCGCTCGAAG